>JBARZW010000207.1:0-36302 GCA_049650305.1 Promineifilaceae bacterium (SeqCode) | reverse complement strand
GAGCAAGAATGCCAGCTGCTGATGTATGATTCTGGATAAACGAAAAACGAGCTACCAACCTCGAAATACGTGGTCGCTAGCTCGTCGAATCAGTCTGTAATTTCGTTGAATTCCTAGCTATTATTCTACTTCAACTTAGATTTCTTCCTCAGTCATTCACTTCACTCCTGCTTTCTCAAACCCAGAGAAATAGACGAAGACCAATCACCAATAATGGCCACCAGTCACCAAGAGACTGGAAGATCAGAAGTTCAAATATGGCGGCCATCGCCATAAACGACAGAACCATTACCCTGATAAAGCCCCGAGCTATCTCAGTTGCAGCGTCCTGTTCATCAAAACACCTCTGGAAAATGTCACCCGCCGCGCCGGCCACCCCCAAAGTCAACATTGCGAAATCCTGGACAAATGTATTCCTGAAGTTGTCCAATCTCAAGGGTGGACCTGTCTGGTCTGTCTACTGGTTGGGCACAATATAAACGGTGGCCATGAGCTGGTCCTCTTCCCCTAGGCCGTAAAGTTCGCGCACTTCGCCGCCGGGCAGCGATTCCTGGACCAGCATCAGTTCATCCAACCGGTGGGGCAGGAAGACGAACATCCCACCCCGGCCGGGAGGTATTCTGTCAACCGGAAAGGGTTCCTCCAGCGGCTGAGCGAGATCGATTCCCTCCACGTCAGGGACCAGGTAGCCGATGGTCGGGAATTCCCAAATCATATTTGGCGCGCCCAGGAAATACACAATATGGCTGGCCTGATGTTCGTTCAGAATGGGCGCCAGAGTCGTGGACAGTTCGGCGTGCCGGCCGCCGTATAAACGCTGGGGAGTGAAATCCAGGAAGTAGGTCTTCAAACTGATGACGCAGAACAGGAGCACGCCGCCCGTAAGCAGGGCTTTGGTCGGTACGCCGGTCATGGCGGCATCGGCCAATTTGATAATGCGCCACATGGCTAAAGCAATGAAGAAACAGACGGGCAAGCTTAATATGACCAATCGCATCGACGATGGCGGGCTCTCGGCCAACATGCCCCCCAAGAAGACACCGCTCCACCACCAGATCACCAACGGGGCTAGGCGCTGTTTTGCTTTGTCGCCGAACATGGCTATGGTGCTATAGCCCAGGCCAACCAGAAAAATCACGCCAAAGGCTGTATCGAGCAGCGGCTGGCGCAAGCCGTACCAGACGGTGCGATCCGGATAGTAATTAAAAGCCAACACCGCACGGGTGAACTGATCTAGCAGCGTTTCGGCTAGGCCGCGGCCAGCGGTCAACTGCTCCTCCAGCCATCCACTCTGAATGATGCCCACCTGGTTGACCCGGGAGTTGAAATCGTCGGGATAACGAACGGCGTATTGCAGTATCGGCGCCCCGGCGATGAGGAACGCGCCCATCATGATCAACAAACCGCGGTTATGCTGCCGCCAGAAATGGCGAGGAGAACGTATAAATAGGTAGGCCAGAACGGCTACGATCACAATGGGGGTCAAGCGCGCGCCGGCATAAAAATACAAGGCCATGGCGCTTACGATGCCGGTCAAGGCCCAGTCAACCGGCCGGTGCTCGTCGAGAGCGCGATAGAGGAAGAGCAAGGCCAGGGCCATGAACAAGGGGCTGGCGATTTGATTGGAGCCCAGCCGGGAGAAGTGAATGTGATAATGATAGACGGCGATGAGGGCGGCCGTGGCCAGGGCTAGTGTCGCGTTTTGCAGGCGTTTCACCAGCAAGTAAGTAGCCAGAACAGTGACCGTCCCGATCAACGCCCAGGGCAGACGCAGGGCCATGGTTGTCGCGCCAAACAGGCGAATCGTCAGGCTGTTAAAGTAAAAGCTAAGCGTGGGCACACCAAACCATCCCGTCGAGAATGGATTGGTGATGACGCCCTCAATCACCCTGATGGCCTCCAGACCCTGGGAGCTTTCGTCGCCGCCGAGGGTGAAAGGTATCTCCTCCAGGAGGACAACCCGCAGGAGAAGCGCCACCACCAGGATGGCAGACAATGCCAGAATCGAGGAATGCAGGCGGGTCCAGGTTTGAACCTGGGTCCATTTATGAACTCCTGTCCGTAGCCGGTCTAGCCGCGCTCGCCAGCCGGCCATTCCGCCCCAATCAGGCCAGGCGATTGCGGCCATATAAAGGATGAGGGCCAGAAGCCAGAGGAGTGTCATCAGGGTGTAGTCGGCGTCACGACCGAGGGTTGGCATGCGGGTCAGCACAAAGACCGTCATTGCCCAAGATACGAGCAACATCAACGCAGGTACCAGGCTGAAATCCACTATTTGCTGGGTGAAAGCCAGACGCGACCAATCCGGCCGGGGAAACAGTTCCTGGACTGGGTGAGGGTTGGAGAGCTGCTCAATGCTCGTCTGTGCAGATGGCGACCGCAGCAACGCCACCACGGCGATCAAAATGAGAAAAATCGCCAGCCAAGGGGGAGGTGCGCCGGTCGCCGTTCCGGCCGCGCTCGCCAGGAGTAAACCTGCAGCCGCTAAACAGACCAGGACGAGACACAGCAGCCAGCATGCACGCCGGTTCTTGACGAAACCGGGGGTCTGTCTTTCATGTACGGCCGTGCTGTCCTCGGAACTTGACATAAGAGTCGCTCAAGTAGCGATCAAATATCTTTCTCTGGCATGGCATTATTATAACAAAGCTGCCTCGGTAAGTAACGTTGGCAACTATGGGAGTTCAATCGAATGCGCCTTTCCCTAAAATCATATCGCTTCTTTAATATCAACTAGGAGTCAGCACCCGACATCGTAGTTTGATTGCAGCAGGGAAGGCGGTCTCCCGTATGAAATGAATGGTATCCTTCAGAATCACGCGAAGCAGGGAGGATGCAATGAAGGGGGTGTGAATTGATTACAAGTTGCTCATCGAATATCGGTAGGGCGACCACTTTTCATTTTAAAAGGAAAGATAGCAGGTAGTGAATACGATACTATCACCCGGTAAAGAGAAGGGGCTAATATCTGCGAAAAATGTCCTGGTTTAATATCTGGTCGGTACCCCAAGAGATTCTATCTATGGAGCCATCGACAGCGCGTTAACGCACTTTGGGAAGGTCGACGTCCTTGTGAACAACGCCGGTATTGCTATGATTTACTAAATCTTCGGGTCCAGAATCTCGGTTGTTCTTGTATGATCCTAGCCAAACACAAAAAGAGCTACCAACCAAGAAATGAGTGGTCGGTAGCTCGTCGAATCAGGCTGTAATTTCGTTGAATTCTTCGCTATTATTCTTCTTCGGGTTCTTTTGGCTCTTCGCCCACTCTTTCCACCAAGATCTTACAATCGGCTACCAGAGCAGCGAAAAGAGCGATAGCGGAATAAACCGGCAATAAGGCGATTCCCACTAGACCAAAAACGAGCGGGATTTCGAGCAGAACTCGACTCTGGCTGTTTTGGATCACTATCCTTCGGACGCCTGCCTCGCGAATCAGCCCTTTGACTGTCTCGAGCAATTGGTCGCCAGAAACCTTCATTTCCTCGACCCACTCCTTCTCGTCAGTTTCCTCTTCGATTACATCTTCTTCAACGTAGATTTCTTCCTCAGTCATTCACTTCACTCCTGCTTTCTTTAACCCATAGATATAGACCAAAACCAATCACCAGTAATGGCCACCAGCCACCAAGAGACTGGAAGATCAGTAGTTCAAATACCGCGGCCATCGCCATAAACGACAGAACCGTTATCCTGATAAAGCCACGAGCTTTCTCAGACGCAGCTTCCTGTTCATCAAAACGCCTCTGGTAAAGATAACCCGCCGCGCCGGCCGCGAGAATTAGCGTCCAAGCGTATGCCATACTTTCGTAGTGCCCGAACAGATTCATCAAGAACAAGAGAGCTCCCATTGCGATTGTCATCGCGCCAGGAATCGCTAGAAATGACAGGCGACTTCGCTGCTCCTGCGTAGACTTGTAGACCGGCCACATCATTAATAGGCCGGTGCCTACAATAAACCCTGGCCACAACAGGCCTATCAAATGGATATGGAGTACATTGACTACCAGCAACACCAGACCAGCAGTGATCAGTAACACTGGTAAAAGCGGCTTATCCCTTTTCTGGTTAATTTCCGCTTTCAATACAGATTCTTCAGACATGGAGCACCTCACTTTTTAATATCTGTGCCCCTATACGTTGAAGCTCGATTAAAGTTTCAAATAGCATAATGATAGATCAATCTGGTTTTGCCGCAGTAGAGTCTGTTTCAACCTGCTCCTGTGGAACAAACCGCACTTCAAGAACCCCATCTGTAAGACGACCTCCGGTGGCCCGCATACGAGCCAGGACCGTTGGCAAAATCATCTCCCGCTTGAAGTTGCCGATAGTGATGAACATCTCGTCGCCACGCTTTCTCAGCCGGACTTCGTCACTCTTTACGAACGGCATGGGTAATCGCAGGAGGTAGCCATCGCCCACCTCGACGATCTCCTGAAGAAGGCCACGGTAATAGATTAGACAGGGATCTTTTTCTCCAAAACAATCTCGGGCAAGAGCAGAGAGGGCGGACATGCCGACAACTTCATCGGAGTAATAAGGTACTTCCCAAAGAGGTAATGGGCGGAAATTGTCGCGGATTAACTTGAGGTATTTCTCTTGAACTGCACGTTTCTTTTGTATGAATTCGCCTTCATCCAGCATCTCAGGTAAAACGCGATTGATGATCACGCTGTCAACGGGATAGTTGAAAAGACCCAGATAGCTGATAGCTCTCTCAGCCTCTCGAACCACCATTTTCTCTGGAATAACTACGACGCGATAGCTGGTTATTTCGGGATCACTTAACGTCTCCCGCAATTCGGCCGTTGCTTCGTCCAGCATAAATAAGGCTTTCATCACTTCGGTCGGTGCTTTCAAGAATCTTCCGGCAATCGGGGCGAGCATCTTCATAACGCCTCGTTCATATCGAGCCAGATGACCGGCATACCAACGAAACGTATCCGGAATTGTTAAGAGTCGAATCGTTTCACCAGTCGGAGCGGCATCGATTATGACACGGTCGAAATTCCGTTCCTTCGCCTGCTTATTAATATGTAAGAGACTGACGATTTCATCCATTCCTGGTATAGCTGAGAGCTCGTCGGCGACAATTCGACTCACACCGCCATCGTCCCGCATGAGACCAGATACAAAATTCTGGATCGTATCCCAATAATTATATATATCGGCTACGACACTGATCTCTTGCGCCCACAGATTTTCATTAAGTTGAACCGGCATGTTTCCAAGGGCAACATCGAATGAATCCGCCAGGCTGTGTGCAATATCAGTGCTGGCAACCAAGGTCTTATATCCCATTTCAGCACTACGGAGAGCCGTAGCGGCGGCAACGGTCGTCTTGCCGACACCACCTTTGCCAAGATACAAAATAATTCTCATCAACTACTCCACTGCTTCAATTCACTAAGGGCACTATTCTTGATAGAAAATCCTATCTATGACAACTCAAGGTTTTCCACAGTCAAACACCATTTTATCTGCAATCCATTACGCAAAGTAGTCATCCCCGTTGTATATGTTTATTTTGTCTGCCTGCAGTCCTTGATTGCCAAACGCTGGGTCTAATCTAGTATTACTGCCAAACCTTTGAATGTCCGTGATAGAATAGGAGATACAATACATATTAAGTGTTGGTTGCTGTCCTATCATCGAGAGTCGTTTTTTCTCTTGTATACGATGTGGTTAGGATAACAGAGCTAAACCGAATAGCACGCAAAACTGGTGCTCTAAGAAGACTGCAACCTTTGCTTAGAGTATGCGTAAAGTATATTGCGTCGCAGAAGACAATTGTTGGCGCGTGCCATTCAGGCCTAGTTCGCGAAAGCAGGAAAGGAAATCGATATGAGCCCCAAAAATGAATCAGATAAATATGTTGAATTACGCGATCAACTTGAACTACTACCCCACATAGATGGGGATCAGGTGGAGCAGTGGATTGAATTACAGCGAACGATTGATACCAGCCGGGATTACTTGATTCGCGCAGTACCACAGGCTCAGCAGAGCGTGGATGAAGCGCAGAAGATCCTGGCCCAACGGACCTACACTCTCGTCTTTTTCGGAGGTACCGGTGTGGGTAAAAGCACTCTCATTAACGCCCTCCTTGGTCGAAACCTTCTGCCGACCGGCGCAGTAACCGCTGTCACAGGCACAATCGTGTACATCGAGCAAGCCGATGAAGGAGAACCTGAATCTCTCGTTTTTTCATTTTGGGATCGCAAAGAATTCGCCAGTCGAGTTCGCCGGCTCTGCCAATTAGCTGAGATCGAAAACTTCGACATCAATAATGATGCCGAGCGAGAGCAAGCACGGTTATTAATAGAAGAAACGATGGAAGAAGGGCGCGACGATGCCAAGACGGAGCAGGATGAATATTTTGAGATCTTGATTGATTGCATCGAGACCTTTGAATCAAAGAAGGAGCTCTTCCAGAATGGACCCCCACCATCCAAATCCTTCTCCATCGATGACGACGAAGCTCTCACGCATATTCGAGAAGATGGATTCAAGGGCAGTGGAAAGAGGCAGATTCGACTCTTACGTTCGGCGACCTTCAGAATCCACGCGCGAGATAATTTTCCAAACCTACTAATGAACGGCTATCTACGTATCGTAGATGTGCCAGGTCTTGGCGCTGGAATGCGTTTGCACGAGGCAATCACCCTTGAGGAGATGAAACGAGAGGACGCGATGATAGTCCTCGTAACCGACGCTGGACGCCAAAGAGTCGACGAAATGAAGTCGTTGATGTCGGTGAACTGGATTAAAGAGAATCGCCTGTTCGGTTTAAGCGGGAGCGACCTAGACGAAGCTGCCGCCAAGGTATTTTTGGCCGTAAACGGCGGGAATGTGCGCCAGGCCTTTGACAGACTCAATGCTGGATTGCCCGAGAGCGAGCGAGAAGTGAAAGAAGTAACTCGCTATATAGCTCCCAACTATTGGGAACGCTATGTCGGACGCGGAGATCATCGACCTTATTTCCTAATCATGGCTCCTCCCGCCTTGTACGTCGAAGATCCCAGCAATTCACCCGCGGAGTTTGCCAGCGAGACCGAACGAGTGTTGAAGGTTTTCTCGGACCAACTTGGTCCGGTCAATAAGAACGATCCTCTCGATCCTGAGACCGCGCAGGCGCTGCTGAAGCTAAGCGAAGTGCCTCTACTACGTGATAGTTTGATCGATTTTATCCAGACCGAGCGGGTTCGCAGCCAGCTTCGCGAAGCGAGCACCCGGGTTCGGAATGCGGTTCAGTCGCTACGTTTTTACTACGAGAAGCAGCTCGCCGGTCGTGGCGTTCATCCACCCTTTGAGAGCAGCTGGGAAAGCCTGCAGGAGCGGCGCTTTGAAAACGTCCTCGTTCGTCAACAAAAAGAACTTCCCAGGGCGTTTCACAACGCGTTACTGGATTTGAGCCAACGAATCAATAGCGATGAGAGATTCCATGGCATCGTAGAGCCAACCTTGCTTGGTGTAAAGAGTATGGTCCAAGACACTGTCCAACGTGAGGTCGAGACCCTACTCGACAGTTACGGAACCGAGTACTGGGATGATAGAGATGTTACTTATGACAGCTTGATATGGGGTACCAGCGGAATCGAGGTTCCGATCAAAAGAATCATGTACCAGGTTGAGCTTGTTATGCAGGAAGCCGTCTCCAATTTCATGCCCGAGGTGGCCGAAGTGATCGCCGCAGAACTCGAACGAACCCTAGATTCGCATGATATTCTTGGCAGGCTGAGCCGGGCAACCTACGGGCAGGAATACACCTATGCCATCCCAGCTGTTCCTGGGAAGGAGCTACCCCTAGAGAACGCATTCGAGGAAATTGTTGGGCAAGTAGGGGATAATTTCCACCATACATGCCGCCAAGCAACGATGTATGAGCTGGTAAAGCCAGAACGATCCATCCACTTCAAGATTAGAGAAGGTGAGCAAGAGCTCGCATTGCCAGATGAAGACCGCATTCTGGATATCTTAATTCAAGGAGTGGATCGTGTTCGTCAGGACATGCTCAACCAGTCTCAGCTAATGGCGGAGAATGCTGCCGCCAGGGTAGCCGAGGCCAGCGCAAGTGATGGCAACGGACCGGCGACCGAGCAGGGTGAAGATCTCGTAATAAACATCCTAGACGCGGCTCCAGCCGAGCAAGATGTTGAGATTAAATTTACCGCTGACGTTATCGAGAGTGGTTATGGGGAGCTTGAAACAAGTTACGCTGAAAAACTTGACAACATAGCCATAAAGACCAATCGGATCTTCGGTGAAATCATCGATGATCTCTTCGCCGACAGCGAATTGCTAAGTCGTCTTCGCCGCTTGTTCTGGCTCGAGGCAACTAAAGCCGAACGCGACTTCAATACGTGCCTGGTGAAGCCGATGATCCGGCAACATGACCGGAAATTGTCTGATGCAGAACTTAGACAGGCCATGGAAGTAGACCTGGAAAGCATATCTGATGTGGAAGAGCTCATGCGAACATGGGAAGGTCTGCATAAGCTAGAGACCGAACTAGTTATCTAGTTTTGCACGGAGTGATAATCAGCCATAAGCGAATTTTGCATAGATTGGACCTTTGTCGAGTTACCTATGCATTGTCGCTTCTGCCGTTCGAGCACAGGTCACTGAGGATAACTTATGCTGACCAGATGGAGTAGAACCAATCGATGGACGAAACAAGCCTCAATATAGTGCGTTCGTTGCCTAATGAGCGGCAAATTCAGGCCTTTACCAAGGTATTGAGTAATTGGCTTGGGGAAGATTTAGCCCAGTCACATAGCGCGGATTTCCTGTTCACGGATTCGCGCGCACGGGCTCTTCTCGTCTCAGCCAACTTGCTAGACGGCGTCACGCTGAGCGATTTTAGCCATCAGGTAAAGAGTGAACCAAACCAGCGAATTACTCTGTGCGACTTAGTGGACGACAGTGGAATCGCTGGCAGTGAGCAGGTTTCATCTTTGCTCGCGGCTGCTCAGGTCGTTGGTCAGAGTAACAGTTCTGGCGAAGATACAATGGCCACTTCATGGCTGGCCTTAATAATCGCTTGCTACGCCTGGAAAATTGGGTATCCCATTAGCCAACTAGATCCTTCATCGCCACCCGGTTCATATACCCCTGCAGGACAGGTGTTGAAGCGATCCGCTGGTTTCGTCCGTCGACAGTTGCAGCGAAGTGCTACAGAACGAGATAGGCTTATGCAGAACCTATCCCAGCCGTCGTCAACGGTACCGACGTTGGAAGATCTGTCGTCAGATTCAGAACCAATTGCGCCTATGCCGCCACACTTCCGACCACCTATCCCAGAGCGCTATCCTGAAATTTCAGGAGAGACAATCCAGGTCGATCCAAACGAACCAGCCCAGGAGCAGACGATTACAACAGGTTCACCGTTGGTTATTACCGAATCGGAAATAGAGACCGATACCGATAGTGGGACAGAGACCATCCGTATGCCCACAATCACAATAAGCCAAGATCAGTTGACCGAAAATACACGGACACCACCCAGCCCAATGCCATCTTCCGCAGTAGTCGTGCCAACCGATCAAACCAGTCAATCTCGACCAAGCTTAACGGTTGCCCTGCGACAAATGCTTAGTCATGAAAAATTAGAAAGTACGAAACTTTATGTATTGGTCCAGCAATACCCAGATGGACCTGGCCTTTATGGTTTGCAGGTGCGGGTCAGCTGCAAGGGAGTGAAAAGTTACGTTGCCGGTACAACAGATCGGGATGGTAAGTTTGTGTGCGAATTACCGGTACGCGTAGATTCTGGCCTCACGTATGATGTGGAGATTACATGGCCAAGAGACGAAGGTGGCGATGTCGAGCGAAAATCGATTACGATGAATGCCGATCGAACCCATTTTAACCTCCCGTTTTACCGGCAGTTGAATCCGCCTAGTGAAACTTAGAGGCTCTAGTGAATGAATAAGGACTGGCTTGAGTTAACACCGGAAGATATTGAGCGAGCGGAGCAACTGGCGCGTGCAGAACGATTGACTCGCGCTCAGCCGATCTTGCCAGATGTGATTACCATCCGTCGGTCTGATATCCCTCCCGACAGGCCGGCACTCGCTTCAAGCAGTAACATACTTTCCGTAACTCATGATGATCTCGCTCCTGTCGGTGCACAACGAGATACGTCTGTGGATCTGCAGGCTCTGGAAGCAGAGATGTATCGGCTGGTAAACATGGCCCGTGGTGTCAACCTTCCGCGTTGGATCGGAACAGGCAACTTGAAGTTGCATGAAGATTTAGCCGCGGTTGCCAGAGGTCACTCAGTTGACATGCTAAAAAGGCAGTATGTCGCTCACGTTACTCCAGAAGGGATCTCGGCCGCACGACGAATCGGGCACAATGGCATTGGCTATGTAGCGTGCGGCGAAAACATCGGGATCTATTACGGCGAAGGAGCTCATACATCGCAGGCTGTTAGAGAGATCCATGATGCCTTTATGAATCAACCACGGAGCATGACCAATCACCGGGGTAATCTCCTGAATCCCCTGTGGACTCACGTGGGCATCGGCATTGCCCATAATCCGGATGGCTCGCTTGTAGCAACTCAAAATTTCATATCGGCGCCCGTCGCCCGGATTCGAGGTCGTTGATGTTGGTTTTCTAGTCATTCCCTTCTTAGCAAAAGACGGACATCAATTCATGGTTCCCCACGCTGCCTGATGGCATCGAACCTGCTTGAAGCGAACGATAGTGGACATCGCAATTAATAGAAACAACGTATGACAGAAACAATCGTAATTACAGATCCCGACACCGATCGGTATCATTCCTTCGGATATATTAGCTGGTGGCAGCAAGAGATAGTGAGAGATGCCGTGGTATTGGTCGTCGGTGCAGGCGCACTCGGCAATGAGGTGCTAAAAAACTTGGCGCTGATGGGAATCGGAAACATCCTTGTTGCAGATTTTGACACCATCGAGGATAGCAACCTTAGCCGCTCCGTGCTCTTCAGGGAATCAGATCGAGGAAAGGCCAAAGCCGAGGTAGCAGCTGCTGCCGTCAAAGAACTCAATCCCGACGTTAATGTTAAAGCCTGGAATGGCGATATTAATTTCGAAATGGGGCTCGGCGTCTTTCGGCACGTCGACGTCGTCATTGGGTGCCTCGATAACCGTGAAGCCCGTCTCTCCCTTAATCGATTTAGCTGGGCAATAAACAAACCATGGGTTGACGGAGCGATTCAGGAGTTGATGGGCATCGTACGTGTGTTTTGGCCCGGTCAGGGCGCATGCTACGAATGCACATTGACCGACGAAGACTATCAAATCATAGGCCTACGATACTCGTGCCCATTGTTGGCCCGGGAGAACATTCTCCAAGGTAAGGTACCGACGACGCCTACCAGTGCATCTATTGTGGCTGCATTCCAGACCCAAGAGGCCCTCAAGATCATACATGATATGGAAGTACAACCCGGAAAGGCGCTGATGATAAACGGCCTTACTAACGATATCTATACCACAGAGTATCCGGTAAAGGACGCGTGTATGAGTCACGCGACGTTGGAACCTATTGTCGAGTTAATGGAGAGGTCGTCTGTGGATACGACAGTTGGTGAACTGCTTGCGATTTCCCGGGAACGACTGGGCCCAGAAACTGTGCTAGAATTCGACGGCGAACTTGTGGTATCAATGCGCTGCCCGGATTGTGGTCTTGAATCACAGGTGTTAAGAAAAATGGCGAGGCTATCTGAAAGCGCATTCACCTGCCCAAATTGCGGTGGGCGTCGAGAGATGCTTTTAACCCACCGTATCGATGGGAGCGAGGATTTCCTGTCGTCTACGTTGGCGGAGATTGATATTCCAGCCCTTGGTATCATCCGGGCTCGGAACGGTTCAGAAAGCGTTTACTATGAGCTGACAGGAGACGTAAGAGAAGTCTTGGGCTTTGAGTAATTAATCCCGGAAATTGAAGCGAGATGGAATCGTTTGGGTCGCTCGAGAACCATCGAAAACGACCTGATTTATTGCAACTATCAATGATAGAAAACGTATTGATTTATGAGCTTCATTGTAGTCTCAGGAACGGAGGCATTTAGAACATGGCAAGTATTAAGGTAATTATCTATGACCCAACCGGATCAAAGAAAACCCCGGTTGAGCTCCCCGAAGACGTACCAATGCGCAGGCTGATTCCTGCTTTGGTCGGCAAGATGGGTTTACCCACCAGTCAAGGGGCGAATCCCATTTCTTATCGTCTAGATCATCGTTCATCAGGTAAGCGATTGGCTGATGATGAGTCATTGACCGATGCTGGCGTAGTGGAAGACGACATCCTCAGCCTGTTCCCTGAAGTAACAGCTGGTTAGTCCAACCTTAGCCACGCATTATCAGAGGACCGGTCGCCAGAAGCAGACCAGTCCTCTGATTTCGGCTATATTGCTTGAGGTAGGTCATGTCGTTTGACATTAGAGAAACCAGGCTTCGAAATGACCACGATCGAATTCGCGATCTGGTAAATCGCAGTGAATTGATTCACGTCCTACGTACCGAGGGTGATCCTCCTGAGAAGTACCTGATCAAGTTCACTTGCCGGGGGATAGAGAAGCTAACCCCAGGTGGTAAACCCGTGTTCCGCAACGAGCATGAGGTAACCGTTTACCTGCACGCCGAATATCCATTAAAGCAACCACAACTCAAGTGGCTCACACCGATTTTTCATCCAAATATACACAGTACTGGAGCGGTTTGCATCGGAGCATGGTGGCCTGCAAAGACCTTAGATCATCTGCTATTGACCTTAGGTGAAATGGTTCAGTACAAAAATCTTGGACCAAAAGATCCGATGAACTCCAGAGCTGCCGCCTGGGCGCTTCGAAACCAAAGGCTGTTTCCAATAGATTCCAGACCGCTTAAGGGAGAATCATTGGAGGATCAAATTATTATCGGTGTTGATGAGGAACCGGATGACCTCGGCATCAACATCCTCTGAGCACCCTGTGAAAGCAGATAAAGAGACAACCGGCAGCCCCGAATCCAATCACAACGACGCGCTGAAAAATGATAGGGTAACTAATCAGGCTCCCTTGTCGATGATTGGCCACAGTATACTTCACGGATCGGAGCCTGGTAAAGTACCTGTTTCGGTAGTAATAACACAGCTGGCTCTCGCACAACTTGAGAGCCACTGTTATGGTGTATTAGATTCAGAGCTAGGGGGTGTATTACTTGGCAGAGTCGAGCGTCGGGAGACGAGTAACACCATTCTTATTAAGGCAGTGCTCCCCGTTAAGACAGATGACTATGGCCCGGTCCACTTTACCTTCTCAGCCGATTCCTGGGCGATTCTCCACGAGGAGCGTGGCCAATTATATCCGAATATGGATATTGTCGGTTGGTATCACACACACCCTGGTCTCGGTGTTTTTTATTCACCTGATGATGTCGTCGTTCACTCGGCCGCCTTCGTCTTACCCTGGCATGTAGGATTGGTTATTGATCCAGTGATCCGGGAGGGGTGTTGGTTCGGCTGGCGTCCTACGCAATCAGATAAATCAGAGTTGAGTCTCGCGCCCATAGCGGGTTATTATGAGCTACTAGATGAGCGCGAGGAGAGCATCGTTTCCTGGAAACTTGTCGAGGCCTCGATCTGGCAGGCAGATTACAGTGTTACCTCCCCAACCGCGGTGAGTGATCAGGTATACGTGCCGGCCAATGACTGGCCCGCTCTGCCACCCATCAGCCCATGGTGGGGTGTGTTGCTAGGTGGTGCTAGCCTTGTACTCACGTTGTTATTGCTTTTAGACAGACTGATCGCTTTGGTCAGATAATCCGGATACACGATAAATAGCTTATGAGCGAAAGCCAAGCCATACAATTCGCGGCTATAATCACAATTACGTTGCCTGACGGCGAGGGACGGACCGAATTTGATGTCGTACTCGCCTCGACCGATCTTCTTGTCGACAAAGATGGTAGCATGAAGCCTCTTGGCGATTGCACACTGGCCGAGCTCCAACGCTTCGCGGATGAGTTAGAAGCGGAGGTTTGGGCAGACTATGAGGCATCTACTTTGTTTGACCTTGTGGTCGAAGGTCAGGCGTCTGTATCAGTGATAGTTGCAGACGACCGTGAGATCGATGCGCCTCCTACGGAATTGACGCTGGAGCATTTAATCATCTTCCCATCGGATGATATTGAGTCCGCTGGAGAAGCAATACCTGATATCGAAAATCCTCAGCCGGTGAAAGACGATATCGCCGAGGTATTGGAAGATATTTATGAGCCAGCCGAGATCCAAGATGAAGATGCCGTACCCGTGGTCACGGTTGACGAGAGCGAACCTGTATTTGAGGAACGTGATGCTGAGGAGCCGGCGGCTGAAGAACCGGCGGCTGAAGAACCGGCGGCTGAAGAACCGGCGGCTGAAGTCATTCCTTCCGATGAAGTTCGAAAGAAGTTCTTTCGAATTCTTGGAAAGCGCCGCCCGCTTAATCACCCTACTTGGACGGCTGTCGATATTCTAGTGAACGAGTCGGCTTTCAGAGCCGCCCAGAGCCATGCGGTAAGCACACTGGATCGCGAGGTAGCAGGGGTTCTCGTTGGCCCCCATCCCGAAAAGCAACCAGATGGCCGCTACGTCGTCCACGTCAGTGATGCAATCATAGCCAAATATACCCGGATGCAGGGAGCGAGCGTGACATACACACCAGAAAGTTGGAGATATGTGAACGACAAGTTAGCTGAGATGTATCCCGACGAAGAGGCGGTCATTGTTGGCTGGTATCATACCCACCCAGGTTTTGGTATCTTTTTGTCAGGCATGGATAGGTTTATCCATCAAAACTTCTTCACCCAAATATGGCATATTGCGATGGTGCTTGACCCCCTCGCTCGCAAGAGTGGTTTCTTTTGCTGGGATCGCGGATTGTCAAAGGTAGATGAGTACGAGTTTCCATGGCCTGTCTGGGCACCTGGGTCATGGTAGAATATCAGAAAGGTGAGTGATCTCGACGTAGCCGACTAAGCTACAGGAAAGGCGAAACATGCCCGTGACCAAATGGTTTCAAGAAGTACACTGCAAGTGAGTTCAATGAACGAAGGCGAGCCGATTAGAATCACATCCGAAGACGTCGACGAGGCGAATAGACTTAGTCTTGGCTGCCCAATTTGCGCCAGCGCCGTTGAAGATAATGTGACGACACAAGCCCTGAGACCGGTGCTCTGCGCAAAATGTCAGACGCTTTATCACCGGACATGCTGGGAACAAAACGGCGGTAAATGCGCAACCCTCGGTTGTGGGCATACCGAGAGCTATCCTTACGGTACCGAGATAGGCCCGCGTCTTAAGATTCGCTACTCCGACTTGCCCAAGCATGCGCCACAGGCGCCAGCTTCGCCAAATGGCCGTTTCAAGGAACTAAAAGAACAGCAGAAACGCCTGCAAGATCAGGCTAAAGGGCGGGAATTCTGGAAGGGGTTGTACTCCCGCATCTTGAGGGCTTTTGGATGGCGATAAGACCAGTCGTGGTAGACAAGCGCTCGGCGTTCATCGGCGAAGCCTGCGCTCTATGCAAAGAGCCTATTGCGCCCGGGGACGAACTGGCAATTTGCCCTGAGGACGCTACCAGGCACCATGTAAGATGTTGGAGGGCGTACGGGGATAGATGTTCGGCCTATGGTTGTACCGGGCATGGTGAAATCCTCGACTCAGCCGACTATGGCAATGCGCGCATTCGGACAGTTCGCCGGGGCGAAGAAGGTGAGGTGAAGATCCAGACTCTGCCAGAGAGAAGTTTTCACTGCGCCCAAAGTTGCCTGCTTATCTCTATCGCGTTGGCGATTCTCTTATTCGCAATCGGTTGTTTTGGTCTGTGGGCAATTGCCGATTACGTGATGATTGACATTCTCGGCTGGCAATATCGCGAACCGGTCGCCGGCATAATACCACTTATCGATTCTCAATCAATTTCGATTATCCTCTCCAGCTTCTTCGTGACCTAACCGGACGATCGGCAACTCGTCTTCTCGATCTTTATGTAAAGTATTTCCGGTAGTTTCCCCACCCTCTTTATAAACCAAGATATCGGTCGGAATGGAGACCGCGAGCAGTGACGTCTTTAGCCATTCAGTGCCTGTAGCTCGGCAATGATTTCCTTGTTTGGGGGTAGAAAGGGTCCGGTATGGGCTACTTGTGGCCGTGTCGAAGCTGGGTTTTGCCTATAAGCCGTTGGACTCAGGTTTTACGGCCGGAAACTCAACTTTAGCTCTCGAAACAGCCAGTCCATCGACGTCAATTACAGTGAGCTTAACCTCACCGTTCTCAGCCGCTGCAATGACATCGCCTATCTGTGGTGGTCTGCCGAGCCAGGTGTGAATCAACCCGCTCACCGTTTCGACATCTGGGAGATTTTCTTCATCACCCAGGTATACATAGTCAAGCAGGTCGACGACGAGATAATTCCCGGCAACCTCGATCACTCCTGGCTCCAATTCAACCAATGGCTCGCTTTCAAAATCGAATTCGTCGCGCACTTCGCCGACAATCTCTTCCACCAAATCCTCTAAGGTGACGATACCGGCAAGTCCACCGAATTCATCCAATACGACGGCCATGTGCATACGTTGGCTCTTAAACTCAGTCAGAAGGCGTTCTATAGGAATATCTTCTGGTACCGCAGGTGCGGGTCGTATTATGTCAGCCAATTGCAGGTCGCCATTCGTCTTTAGCTGTTTCTGAACCAGGTCCTTCAGATTAAGGATACCGATCACGTGATCAAGATCTTCTTGGTAGACGGGGAACCGGCTGTGGCGGCTAGTGATGACGGTGGTTAACAGTTCATCTATGGAAATATCGCTAGCTATCGCTTGAACTTTAGGACGCGGTGTCATAATCTGACCTGCTTGCCGGTCGCTGAAGTCGAAGATGTTGCGAATCATCTCCTCCTCTTCTTCGAGGATAAGACCTTCTTCGGCGCTTTCACTCACGATTAGTTCGATCTCCTCGACGGTATGCAAACTGGCCTGGCCTTCAGCGGCGGGTATCTTGAATACCTGCAGTAGTAGCCGGCCGATCCCGTTCAAGGCTCGGACAGGAATGCCGAGAACTCTTTGAGCCAGAGCCATCGGTTTCGATAAAGTGAGAACCGCCTTGTCAGGAGTAGATAGGGCGATTGATTTAGGAACCATCTCGCCGATCACAACGTGCAGGTAAGTAAGGAAACCCAGAGCGATAATTGTGCTGATGGTGTGGAGAAGCGCTGTGCTTACTTGCGTTCCTAACAAGCGAGTTAGATAGGGATCGATGAATTCCGCTATCTTGGTCTCGCCGTACATACCGAGTCCCAACGATGCGATAGTGATTCCTAACTGGGCAGTGGCGATGTATCGATCTTGCTTACGAGGAGAGTCGAGGATCTCTTGAACAGACTCGGCTCCCTTGGATCCTTCCTGGACCATTTGATCGACCTTGCTCGACCTAACACCAATAATGGCGAACTCGGCAGCAACGAAGAACCCATTTAGCAGAACCATCAGAAGGATAATCAATGAGGGAATCAGGAGAGTACCGATGCCAGGCAGCTCTTCACTCGAGGAAATAAGTGATAGAGCGAAGAAAGCCGGAATGGTCAAAGAGAACGCGAGCTTATTCATGGTTGCCCACTTCCCATTCACCTACTCGGGATCTGATGTCAGTTGTGGAGTTCTGCAACGATACTTCTGACACCCCACGGTCAGCCATCGTCTCAACCCGAATCACCGTCTCGCCAACGACTATTTCATCTCCAACCTCAGGTTGTCGGCCTAGCTCGCTCATAACCAGGCCACTAAGCGTATCGGCCGTATCTGGTAATTCAAGTTCCAAATACTCATTTACGTCGGTCACCAGCAGGTCACCTCGCAGGTGCACTCGCCCTTCATCATCCAGCGAAATCAAGGTGCCTTCGTCATCAAACTCATCTAGTAACTCACCGAAAATCTCTTCGATCAAATCCTCAAAGGTTATCAGCCCGGCAGTTCCACCGAACTCGTCGAAGACGATGGCTATATACTGGCGCTGCCGGTTCAATGTTTCCCACACATCGACGATCGGACTGGACTCTGGAACATGAACCACATCACGCAGAATCTCGGCCAAGTTTTCCTTGCCTTCGACGTGTAATCGGAATAGATCCTTGATATGAACAAAGCCGATAATATTGTCAATCGTCTCCTGGTACAGGGGTATCCGGGTGTGCCCGACCTCGAGGGCAATCTCCAAAAGTTCTATAACGCTACTGCCGACTGGCGCCGCCACAATACGCGTTCTGTGTGCCATGACCTGCCGGGCCGTTAACTCACGCAGGCGAAAGGCATTACGGAGCAACTGCCTCTCTTCATCATCTAGCAGGCCACCCTCGTGACTCTCAGATACAAGGATTTCAATCTCTTGGGGCGAATGAATTCTTCCCTGGCCCGCTCCAGTATCGATCCCTAACAGCCTCAGCACCAGAACGCCGCTTCCGTTGAAGAACCAAATAAAGGGACGGAGTAATACGAGGGACCATCGAACCGGAACAACAGTCAGCATCGCTAGCCGTTCTGGATATTGCAAAGCGACAGACTTTGGAAACAGCTCGCCCAAGATAACTTGAAGGAGGGTGAGCACAAGCAGCACACCGGTAACCGCGATAGTAGTCGCTAGGGCTGAGGCAGTCACTGAAGACGTGATGCCAGCTTTTTCCAGCCAGGGCAGGACGTATTCTAGCAATTCCGCGATGGGATTCACGAGGCGCGAAGCGATGACGTTTTGTCCAAAAGCTCCCAAAACGAGGGATGATGCAGTAATTCCCAGTTGGCAGGCAGCCACGTACTTATCCAGGGTCTGGCTGTCTTCGACAATCGGTAGGAGCATTCTCGCGAAACGATTGCCACTAGAAGCTGTTTGACTGATACGGGTCCGGCGCGAGGAAACAGTAGCGAACTCGGCCGCAACAAACAGTCCGTTGATGAAAATGAGGAGCGCCAAGGAGGCGACTATTGCGAGGACAACCATATCAGCCTTCTATGGCAAATGACCCCATCCCTTTGGTCCATGGACGAAGAATGACAAAGTTGCCAAAAAGACCAGACCAGGCCGATGCGTGCAAAAATATAACCCGCCAGGTTCCTCTGGGAGGTTTTGGGGACTGTATCTGTATGCAGGTTTGTCGCGGGCTAGAGTCAGGCGGGTCTGGATCTGGCTCTGTCACTGTTTTTGCTCCCCCACCTGCTCGATTACTTTTGTGTTGAAATATAAGCTACGGTCCGTAGACATCTGTCCTCTAAAATCTTCGTCCGTCTTCGCTATTTTTTTCCAGACGGTCCGAGCGGATTATAAGTCAGCGCCCAATATTGGTCAATTTGCCGCTGGTCTCTATCGAACGTAGATGATAATAATCAACAGCTAACTTCCAACGCGAAAGCGGTTCGATTATCCGGCTTCGCGGAATTATCCCTTCTTCTGCCTGAAATCGGAGGGAGGGCTCCCATTCCGCCTCATTTTCCACAGAATAACTGAAAACTAAGTTCCCGTTCTGCAAATTGTTCCACAGCAGCAACAACTCTCGATGATCAGTTAAATCAATCCACTCCATACCGGCTTGAGTAATAGTTTCCAAGAATGCACGCAACTGAGTTTCTGACATGTTCACGACGAAGGGATGCAGCTGTTCTGGGTTGGCGACAATGCTGTCCGGTGCGGAGTCAATCGCCCTTTTAGTCTCTGATTCTAGCCTAAATGCACGGAGTTGATCGCGGCATATCTCCACAGTTCTTGACCTATGTATACTCAAAGTCTCGGACACAGTTTTAACGACAACGGTAAGTCTTTCAATAGGTTTCATGTGGAGATCGTACAAAACGAGCTTTTCCCCAATATCATCATATAAACATTCGCAGGTTATCCGTTCGCCCCTCGAAAACACTTCAATGACATCAGGCAATCGAATACCATAAATGTGTACTCTGTATTGACGTTCGTTAGGGCAAAGAGCCACTATTCCCTCAGTTGGTTCGAGTTCAAACATTAGCTCTTGTTCGCTGTAATGCAGTTTGAATGTTGTCCGGCAATGCCTATCTTGAATGATTGCGGTTGTCTCCCCATCGTCTTCATATAACGTAAATTTCCCAATTGCTCCGGAAAACACGTATACGTCGAGCTCGGTGGGAACTTCAATACCGCCCCATCCAGACATCGGACCAAGGGGAATAATCGCTCCGGCCTGTGCAAACAAGGGGGTCTCACCGAGCCGGCCGTATACAGCGTACCAAAATCCCCCCTCGTAAAATTTTCCAGTGAAAAAATTATACCATCCGCCGGGAGGTAACCAGATTACCTGGCGGCTTAAACCTGTTTGTTAGTCTAAAGGAGAGACACATGGAGCGGCAATAAGTTGGGCGCCAAACATATATTGTCTTGGACATATGTAGGCTTCCTCCAACTCCGGATAATCGTGGTACATTGGTCTTACCAGGGGCTGTCCCTGCTCTCTGTTGTGCCACATCATAGTGTATATGTTAGGAATCAATGCATGTCTTCTCTGCCTAGCATCTCGGACAATCCTAAGGATTTCAGCGTCAAAAGACCAGGGACGTCTTTCAATGTAGGGATTATTCGTGCTATGAATTCGGAAAATCGGGCTAAAGACACCATATTGGATCCAGCATGCGAAAAATTCGAGATCCTCCGTTCACGCATGTGTCCTCCTAAATCATGACTCCAGCATCCATAACCCACATTAGCGGCCGTTGCAGTGACAGACGGTTGGAACGCGAGTGATTCCCAGGTTACGTGGGAATCTCCAGAGAAACCAACCGGATAGCGATGGCTCCCTAATCCTCCCCAACGTGACAGAATCATTGGTCGAGTCCGATCATTTCTGGCGAGATCGTGAAAGCGTAGGTGATTCAAAATCCAGAGCGGATCGAGATCTTGCATATGCGACTTCTCTCCCTGCTGCCAATCAACCCACCAAAAGTCGACACCTTGTTCTTCGTATGGGTGGTATAGAAGCTCGAGGTAAGCCATGGCGAAATCAACACTGGCAATATCAAAGCGAATATCTTGTCCAGTATCAGGATTCACACCCAATCGCTTGGCAAATTCGGCGTACTGCTCCTCATGGGACCGGACCCCGAGGGCCGAATGCAGATAAAGAGTAATCTTCAGTCCAGGTCCATGCATCCAGCTGAAAAAGGACTCGGGATCCGGAAACAAGTCGTGATTCCATGCGTAGCCCGTCCAGCCATCACTACCCTCGCCGAGATCGACAAGGTGCCAATCCATGTCAACGACGAAGATTGAGAGAGGGATCTCAAAAGCCTGAAGATCGGCCATTAATGATATCAGTTCATCCTGCGCATATGGCCAATACTGGCTCCACCAATTCCCGAGTGCCCATCTTGGCAGCATGGGTGTCCGGACGGAGATGCGGTAGAAATCATCGATGCAGGTTCGATAATCACTGCCGCAGCCAAAAAAATTCAGGTCACGGTAATCGTCTTTATTACTCCTGGGTTCCGGCTAGCCGTTTTCGCCAAAAACAGGTGACTCGGAAGTGTCTATTTCTGCGACTCCTATTATTTGCTACAATGAGCTTATGGTCGAGTCTGATTTCATCGAATCTCAAGTTATCGTGGCATTTGTAGCCGATCTGATGGCTACGATGCGTATCCGGAACATCGTTGAAAAGCTGGGATTTCAACTACAGGTCATCGAGGGTGCTACTACGGAAGGAGTAAATGAGACGAGAACCATCAATCCAATGCAGGCAGAGCCCATATATGGCCCAGAGGCTGTGCTCTTTGATAAACTGACCCAATGGAATCCAGCTCTGATCATTGTTGATTTGGCGGATGACAAGATTCCTTGGCGAAATTGGCTTATTAGGTTGAAATCTTCTCCTGCGACGCGGCGTCGTCCGGTGGTTTGCTACGGGCCACATGTTCACGCCGAAATCTTGAGAGAAGCTGAAAATCTGGCGGCTGACCTAGTCGTCTCGCGCTCCAAATTCTTTTCAGATTTGCCGTCCATCATCGACAAATATGCACGAAAAAGTGGCGCACATTTGATTGAAGAAAGTTGTCAGCATCATCTACCCGCTGCCGCGGAAAAGGGGTTAAGAGCGTTCAATAGGGGCGAGTATTTCGTCGCTCACGAGCACCTGGAAGAGGCATGGAACGCTGACCATTCGGCCGGTCGCGATTTCTACCGGGCCCTTATCCAGGTTGCCGTTGCCTATCTACAGATCGAGCGCTCCAACTACCGTGGTGCATATAAAATGCTCCTTAGATCCCGCCAGTGGTTCCGGTCGATACCCGATGTATGCCACGGGGTCGATATGAAGTCGCTTCATGAAGAAGCCGAGGTTGTTTACCAAGCACTCTTGAGATTAGGAACAGATAAAATCGGCGAGTTTGATCGCGCCTTGCTGCGCCCAGTTCAATATACGAGTCACGAGTGAGGTTCCAAATCCCCGGACCAACTCCTTCTTTTTGGTACCTGAAGACAGATACTGCTTACGATTAATTTGGTAGAAACGATGAAACGAACCTGGAGCACGTCGACAAAAATCATTGTGGTGGTGATTTGCTTGGCCCTTATCGGGCTGTTCCTGTTTCGAGCCCAACCCCTTCTAGTACCACTGGTTTTCGCTGGACTTCTAGCCTATATACTCAACCTCGTGGCCCGATTTCTCAAGAATCGGACCAGGCTAGAGCGAAAGTGGGCAGTTAATATCGTCTATTTCGCATTCATCGCGATTCTGATAGCCACGCCCGGAACGCTTGTTCCTCTGTCGGTGGGTCAAGCAGAAGAGATCTCAATGGGAGTGGACGAGATTGCCCAGCAATTTGAGTCGCTGATTGAGACGCCGATCGTCATCTTAGGTCGTTCGATTCATCTCGACGAGTTATGGGCGGAGTTTACAGGTATCTTTACAGATTTTAATCTTGAGGTAGGTAGCGCCATTTCCGTACTGGAGGCTACGACGGGTAGTCTGCTGCGGATTGTGATAGTCATTGTCGTCACTTATTACCTTATGGTGGATTGGCAAGGTCTGGAACGCTGGCTGGCTAACCTTCTGACGGAGACCGGCCGGGCTGATTTTCGGCGTTTGATTACGGAGATTGATTCGGTCTGGCGCGCCTATCTCCAGGGTACCCTGGCCTTAATGCTAATCATGGCGATCGTATTCATCATCATCGGCTACGCTATCGGACTACCAGGGGCAGCGGCGATCGGCATTGCTACGGGAATCCTCAGCATGATACCTGAGCTGGGACCCTGGATTGCGGGCGGTTTGGCAACACTGGTGGCCTTCAGTTTGGGCTCTAATCATTTACCGCTTTCCAATTTCTGGTTTGCCGTATTGGTGGCGGCTATCTATCTCGTACTGACCCAGGTTAAAGGGATATGGCTCCGACCTCAGGTCATGAGGCGCTTCATGCACATGAACACAGGGCTCGTATTTTTAGCCATTATCGGTGCGGCCATGCTTGGGGGAATTTTGGCCGCCCTGATCATTTTACCCATCATCGCTTCGATCGGCGTCGTAGGTCGATATCTCAGAGCGCGATTACTGGACCTCGAACCTTGGCCCGATAAAGATCAGGCAGTGAACGGCGACGGTGATGTGCCTACTCCGTTGGCCGAACCTAACCAGTCCGACTAAGAAATCGAGAGCCAGTTCTAGATGCCCACCCAATCCTTTGGCATTTGGACGACAACAACCACTCCCCGAGCGCAAACCTCATCGGCGGTGTAGAGCGCGCTGTGCACCACGACTTTTCTTCCCTTGATCTCCTCGACCTGGGCTCGAACTGTTAAGGGGCTATCAATTGGAGCCGGTCGAAGGTAATCAACATGCAGCGAAGCCGTCACATACCGGAGGCGTGGCTCCGAATCCATATCTCGACCTTCAGCTTTGTAGGCAGCCGCGGCGGCCGTCCCTGTACTGTGACAGTCAATCAACGAGGCTATCAAACCACCATATACGATTCCCGGAATCGCGGTGAAGTAGGGTCGAGGGGTGTAGGTACATACAGCTCCATCCCCATCCCAATAACTTTCAATCTGCAATCCATGCTCGTTAAGCCGGCCGCAGCCATAACAATAGCTAACTTCGTCGGCATAATAATCTTGGAAGGCTTTTTGACCCATGTTGTTATTCACACGATCTGGTCAATGTTCGGATCACGTTCATTTGTAGCTGTCACTAAATCAGACCCGCTATCCTCATACCGTCTTCAAGGATCTGATCCACCTTGTCCTCGTGAGTCGTCTCGCAATAGACTCTGATAATGGGTTCTGTGCCGCTGAATCGAATCAGGAGCCAACCGCCATCTTCCATAACGTACTGGAATCCGTCGATGGTTACGAGTTCGGTCACCCTAAGCCCGCCCAGCGTATCCGGCCTGGCGCTGGCGACGTTGTAGCGGATCTCTGCTTTTCTGGATTGGTCGAATTGTGAATCGACCCTTTCATAAAAATGGGGACCTACCTTATCAAATAGCTGCTGTAGAAGCTCTGATGGTTTAAGACCCGTTCGAACCATCATGTCCAGGAAATAAAGTCCAGCCAGTATACCGTCGCGTTCAGGCACATGCCCCGCAAAAGCGTACCCTCCACTCTCTTCCCCACCTAACAAAGCGCCTACTTCAACCATTTTGGGAGCAATATATTTAAATCCCACACCTGTTTCGTAGACTGGAACATCATACAGCGAGCCCAGCTTGTTAAGCATCTTTGTCGTCGAGATTGTTTTGACAATGGGCCCGCGCTTGCCCAAGACCTCCAGGAAATAGTATCCAAGGAGTCCATAGACGCGAAGCTGGTCGATAAAGTCTCCGTGTTCATCGCCGAAACCAACCCGATCCGCGTCGCCATCGTTAATGATGACAACATCCGCGCCCGATTCCTTGGCCAGACTCAGGCCATGGTCGATATTGGGCGGAATTGGTTCTGGCCGGAGCATATGTGGAAATATCGGATTTCTCTCATTATGTACTTCAGTCACCTTCGTCTGGTGACCGTGAAGTAGATCTGAAAACCAACCAGCACCATTGCCCCACATACAATCGACAAAAATGTTAAACCCTGCCGAAGCGATCGGCTCGATGTTAATGAGACGATTTAGCTGGGCAATATAAGCTGGCCTGGGATCGAATATCTCAACCAGACCATCTCCCATCGCATCGTCAAGTCCAGTCCGATTGATGCTTGAGACTTGCTCAGGTATTAGGGCCTCGATCTTCTTTAGATCGTCAGGGGCGATAGCTCCACCACCCCCGTCGCGAACCTTAAAACCGCAATCCTCTGGTGGATTGTGGCTGGCCGTGATATTTATCCCGCCAGCCGCACGCTTGTCTACGACAGAATAGGATATGGTAGGCGTCGGCGATGCGCCGTCGGTAAGCCACACCTTTATCCCGTTACCGGCTAGAACCTCGGCTGCGGTGGCAGCAAAATGTTCGGCGCTAAAGCGCTTATCATAACCAATGACCACGCCCTTTTCACTCGTTCCCGCACGTTCTAAGTAGGTAGCAAATCCTTGGGCGCAACGACGTACGCTGTCATAGGTATAATCGTCCGCGATACGGCCGCGCCAGCCGTCAGTTCCAAATCGAATAGTTGTCATCAAGCGACCTCCCGTACAGAAAGAGAATGTCCTTGTATCAAGATACGCTATGGATAGGCTCTGCCAACAACAAATCTCTTTCAGTCAAACATTACATTGGCGTCACGCCATCTCGAACTAATTTCAGATCGGCGTCGACCATCATTTTCACTAGCCCTTCAAAGGAGACGTCAGGCTCCCAGCCGAGCTCATTTTTCGCCTTCGCGGCATCTCCAACAAGCTCATCAACCTCGGCCGGACGGACAAATCGCGGATCTTGGACAACGTAATCATGCCAGTCCAGATCGACATAGCCGAAGGCGACTTCAAGAAATTGTTCTACGGAATGGGTTTCGCCCGTGGCGATCACGTAATCGACAGGCCGGTCATTCTCGATCATATGCCACATCGCCTTTACGTAGTCTCCTGCGAATCCCCAATCTCTGCGGGCATCTAGATTTCCTAGACGAAGCTCGTTGCTTATTCCATGTTTGATCCGAGCCACCTCATGTGTGATCTTACGCGTGACAAATTCCAATCCTCGCCGGGGTGACTCGTGGTTAAATAAGATTCCCGATACCGAATGCAGACCATAGCTCTCCCTATAGTTGACTGTAATCCAATGTCCGTAGACCTTGGCCACACCATATGGACTACGAGGGTAGAATGGCGTCCTTTCGCTCTGGGGGACTTCAACCACTTTCCCAAACATTTCGCTGGAACTTGCCTGATAAAAACGAATATCTGGATCGACAATTCGTATTGCGTCAAGAAGCCTCGTGACGCCTAGGGCTGTCACCTCGCCTGTGAAAACAGGTTGTGACCAGGAGGTTTGAACAAAGGATTGAGCCGCCAGGTTGAACACCGCGTGAGGCCGGTGTTGTTCTAGTACATGAATCAGAGATACCTGGTCAAGTAAATCGCCAGGTGCTAATTCGACCCTGTCCTGGATATGGGATATGCGGTGGAAATTAAGGGTGCTGCTTCGCCGCACCATGCCAACAACTTCGTAACCCTTTTCCAGCAAAAATTCAGCCAGATATGAACCATCCTGGCCCGTTATTCCCGTGATAAGCGCTTTTGGCAAGATATCTCCTCGTAAACGTAATTTATGTCGCGGAATTATAACTTAGCCGTCTTACCTCGTAAAACGCAATTACATGAAGCGGACCGCGCATCTCGGCCGTTGGAACGTCGCCCGGGAAGGGAAGGTTGTGGGTGGTTATGCTTGCCGGTTTTGGCTCTCAACGAATGATATCAATAACCTCGAGGTAGATAAAGTCATCGCCAGAGCCATCGATGTGCATCCTATCATTCGAGATGAGGTCATACATGCCAACCAGAAGTGGTACTTTATCGATCTCCATTACCTCTGGCAGCTCGAGAAGATGGGGATCAACGACGACTTGACCGGGTTCCCATCTGGTCGTTGGATTGATGGCGCACTCTGGGGCACCATCGTGCTGAGCCCACATATAGCCGTCATAAAGATGAACAAATACCTGCTTGTTTTGAGATATCGGACTGAGCGCCTCCCAGTATAGGGTTACGGCGATCTTTCCCCCAGGTCTTGCATTTGATAGATCGAGATCGTATCCAAGGAGGCGGACTTGTCCGTCAAGGGTAGCATTGACAGGGTATGTGCCGGTTGGACGCGGTGGAGCCGCCTCCTCTGGAGTTAACCAGCGCTGGAAATTCGAAGCATCAGCCGTTCCGACCTCGTCAACAGGCACGCGTCCATATATTACGAGTCCAGGCTCTCCCCTCACACGTATCACGTCTCGAACTCCAAAGCCGTCGATCCATTCGGGATAGAGATAAACTTCATCCTGGGCTTTGTCAGCTATCAGAATCGTTTCTGCGTCATTACAATGTGTTCGAGGCCTCTGAGCCATGTACCAGTTCGAGATCTCTTCTTCTTCATTACTCGAATAGGGGAAGGCTGTTTGGGGCACGAGTTCCATTGCAGCCCTCCATCCTGCCTGGTGTGGAAATCCGAAAAGTCCATATATCGGAGGTTCATCCCAAGTTACCGGGTACAACCCCGGTAATGGCCTGTTATCTTCCCATGTACGCTGTCTTTCCGCGTTTATGTCAACAAACATGAGCGCAGGATAGATCAACACAAGAATCAGCCAGACAGCAGCTGCGATCATGCTCACGAACGCCAGTACCTTGTTTTCCCTCCGTCTGATCGTCTCCCAAATCTCGGAGGCGCCGTAGCCGGCTAGGATGACGGCACCGGGTACGATCGTATAGACATGAGTTCTGGGATCCCCGACGATTATCAGGTAGAAGATAGTGGGAACGATAACATAGATTGCGGCAGCAACCTCTCGCCTTAGAAGAAGTGAACGGATCAAGCCAACAACGCCAAAGAGAAGGATGCCCAACACGTACCAGATACTGTTATAGAAGGTCAACATCTGCCACACCGCTGGCCCACTCCAACCAAAAAGTGATGTGTTGTCGGAAACGGTGACTCGGTCAGCCAGTAAATAGTCGAGCGTCCGGCTGGCATTCGGACTTAGGGCAAACGGTAGGTAGAAAACTCCAACAACAACTGCTCCAAGGAGAAGTGATGTGGCTATTGGCTTGAGACGAACCTGATCAGGTCTGCATAGACGTCCACATAGAATCCATAAAACAGCTGGGAGCACAAGGACCGCGTCGTAATGAGCCAATAGTCCCGCGGCCAGGAATGCCGAAGTTAGGAGCAGATGTCTTTGACGACCGCTTTCCCGATAACGCGTTGCCGTTATCAGGGCAAGCGTGCCCCACAACATCACAAGGTTCTGATACTGGACGATGCGGCTAAAGGCTATGCCAAATCCAGCTACTGCGAATAGCAGACCAGCGACTACACCCGCCTTTCGACCAAACCATATTCGGGCAAGCCAGTAGATAGCGACAACCTCAAGTATGCCCGCCCAGGTAAAAGGCAAACGTGACCAATAGTCGTCAATCGTCCCTGCCAGAGCCCATGTCGCCGCCGGGAGAAGAATCTCCACGGGACCTTTCTGATGGAGGAAAACCTCGCCCTCGACTCCGGTCAAGATCGAGGCCGCACGGACCATAATTATGCCTTCATCGCCTTGAAACTCTTTGTAACCAAGGTTTGTAAGCCTGAGAAATAGCGCGATGAGAACTAGTGCGCCGAGGGCAAGCCCATGCTTCTTAGATGCTTCGAGATCAATGGGAAAAAGCGTACCCCGCCGCCATGTAGCCTGCAGAGGAGGTACAATCATCAACAACAGTCCACCGACGATATACCAAGGAGATATATCTCCTGGTAGATAGCCTGAGACTAGTACGAGTAGGGCAACTAGCAGGAGAGAAAGTCCAGAGGCTATAAGCAGTCGCTCAACAGCGAGACCATCTAGATACAGAAACCAGCTGACGGCCGGAATTATCCAGAGAAGAATGAAGGCTGGTATCTGTGCTGCTGATGAATCGCGAAGAATAACGAGCAGTAAACAGGTTGCTAGATATCCTGCGGCGATCGCTAAGACTGCTATTCGCGAATCGTCACGCATCGCTGTCCACATAATAAATATGGATGGAGTATCCTATCCTATCGTCTGGTTCGCGATCTCTGAACCAGGTAAATACGATCTTATCTTCCAATGGTAGTTCCCAGAGATTGCTGGCACTTATCGCATAAACTCCAGGGGTAGGAGAGCCGGGATCAATCGGGCTATTCCACCATAGATCGAAATGATAAGGTAACCCGGGAAGCGGATCATAGGATATTTCGTAGTATTCCGGATCGGCGGTCCCAAACCACGAAAGCCAGATTCGATCCACTTCGTTTTCTGCCATCCAATGGTTTAGCCGCACCATGTCCTGGCCCCAATCAAGGTTGCTATCTACAAGAACCTTGTATCCGTTTTTGGGTCCACCAGCAATAAGATTGAAATAGCTCAAATACGACGGGTGCATCAGCAGGTCAATAACGATAAGCGAGAGTAGAGCTGCAATAAGGAGGATGGGTCCGAAGGCCGGTCTGGTCGATATAAATCGAGGCCGGCTCAACTTTACTTGCGCCAACCCGCAGAGGATGACTATCAGGAATGGAATCATGGGAAGCAGATGTCGATACCCAATGTTTAGGGCGCTCTGCATGCTAATCAGGAAGTAAATCGCTGCTGGTATCAGAAGGAATAACGCATTGGACCGGCTCCTACGCTCCCAGATGAGTAGAATTGACGATGCCAGGACCAGAACTTGTAGAATAATTGGCGTCTTCACAAGATAAGTAATTGGAAAGTAGTACCACCAACCGGTATCGGAGAAGTCCCCGAGAAGGTATGCCGGCCGTCCGCCTTCGCTGAGACTGAGTATCTGTTCAAGTCCAGCCCAGTATGTCGGCATAGGCATTGAAATACCATCGAAAAACTCGGCCCAGGATCCTACAAGGCGCGAAGGACCCCACTCCAATCCGTATATGATCCAGAGTACAATGAAGCCCAGCGCCGCCGCCGCGATCAATTGGGTAGATCGCAGAATGGCCGTCCTCAAGCGCCAGCGATCGCCATATAGAGGAAGAATTGCCAAGAACGCGAAAATTGGCAGGAAGATCAACATCGATAGCTTGCTGCCTAGGGCCAGGCCAATCGCAATCCCCGCAGCAAGGATACGCCACCAGTTCCATCGTTCGCTATTCCAGAGGCGCCAGAGAAGGAACGTAGCTAAGAGTAGAAAAGTCGTGCCCCCAAGATCGGTCGTTGTATACCTTCCGTGAGCCAAGATATTGGGCTCCAGCAGAAGCAGAGCGAAGGCGAAAAAGGCCGCTAGCTTCCCCCACATTTCTCTCGCGAAATGGAAACCGGTCAGAGCCAGTCCCAGAGTAAGAAAAACTATCGGCAATCTCGCCAGAAAGATCATCTTAGTGGGATCGTTGGATCGTTCCCAAAATAACTCGTCGGCAAACGCGTACCAACCCTGGCGATCTTCCCAGCTGGGATGATCCGTTGGTAAGTCGATTTCTTGCTCGGTAAGCAGAGGAAGGGCGCTGATCGAATTAATCAGAGGGGGGTGCTCTAGACTCAACCGGGGATCCCCTGTCTTCAGAAAGGCGATGCCGCGAGCTAGGTGGTTTTGTTCATCCATTGTCGGGCTGTCGCCGACTAGGCTGTCAACAGCAAGGAAGAAGAAGAGCAGGATGAGTGGTACGGCAAAAACAACCGCCGGTATCCGGGCAATACGTGCCATAGGAGGTCATTATAGGTCACCAGCACGCACCCAGGCAATAATCGTGGAGAAACAGGACGTCAGGTCCAAGTGACGTTTCCCAGACTTTGAAATAGAATTCTCTTAGATGAGGAAACGTATATCTACGCTGCTTAAAGTGGGAATAACAGTAATCGGGCTGGCCATCGTACTCTGGAGAATTCCGCTTGGGGAGGTTCTTCAGGTTCTTAGAGATGCTACATGGAGCTGGGCGCTTGTGGCGTTTCTCCTGGTCGTTGCCAGCCTTTTCCTGCGTGCGTTTCGCTGGCAGATCCTCCTACGAGGTCTAAATGCCTCTGTTGGCTACCTACGCCTAGCGGAGCTGTATTTTGCTGGTAACTTCTTCAATGCGTTCCTACCGAGCGGCTTTGGCGGTGACGCCGTCAGGATAATGGAGGTTGCGAGAGATGTGCCTGGTAGCATCGCCGCCGGTACTGTCATTGTCGACAGAATTACCGGTCTCGTCATGTTATTTGTCATGGCCCTTCTGGTATTGCCCTTTCGACCAGAAGGATTTCCTACCACCCTCGCATGGATCATCTTGATCAGTTGCCTAGCGGGGTTATCGGCCAGTTTAATCCTCCTACAAGGAAGCCTAATTCGTCGATTTGGCGCCTGGCTTCCCGGCAAGCTTTCTCCTGTGGGAGATGGGCCTGTGGCCAGAGTATTGCAGGCGGTTCAAGGGTGCGGATGGAAGGCTATCGCCGGAGCTCTCGGTGTCTCTACCGTTTTCAATATCATGTTAGTTGGCTGGTGGTACGCTGCTGGACAAGCCCTCGGATATGAGATCCCCTATACTCACTACTTGCTGGTTGTCCCCCTGCTTTCCCTGGCCCTCCTGGTTCCATCTATCGGTGGCCTGGGTGTGCGCGAGTTGTTAGCCCCTTATCTGTTCACATCCGCGAACTTAGATTCTAGCGATGCCGCTGCCCAAGCCGTAGCCCTGTCGCTCCTGGTCTTCATCATTATGCGAGCGGCCAGCTTGCTCGGAGCGCCCGTTTACATCATATCCACCGTTCGACGAGGCCGCCTTGCAGCTCCCGCTTCCCAGGAAGAGCCAATTAAATCATCAGATTAATAGATCACCTGGGAAACGTGCCAGGAAGAAACCTTAGTCAACAGAGATTGTTGCCACGTGTATTGATTTCCTGCTTGCGCGCCGGATAGGGCGGCTCATCTCCACTAGAACGGTAAAAGGTGACGGTTATTGTCTCCGCTAGTCTTTATCCTCAGGTGACCATACCTGCTCGCCCTTTAGAATTCGCCGAATCTGGTCGGGAAACTTGCGGACATCCAGAGGCTTTGCCAGGAACCCGTCGAATCCAGCCTTCCTTGCTTTCTCTAACTCCTCCATACTCCCCGCTGCGGTTATGGGTACGACGAGCGTATCCCCTAACTCGGGGTGTGCCCTAATCTGTTGGAGAGCCCGGTAGCCGTCTTCCACGGGTAGGCGGAGATCCATCAAGATAAGATCCACCTGTCCCATTTGTTCGGCGTACTCCACGACTCCCCACCCTGTTGTCTTCCACTCTGGATGCTGCACGCCAGAATAGGCAAGTAACCTTGCCGTTAACGCAAAACTCGTCGGATTGTCTTCAACGACCAGGACACGAGCTTCCTCAGGCCTGATAGGTGTGCGAAATTTCTCTTCTTGATTCAAAATAGAAGTACCTCAACCCATTCACCGGCTTCAAAGCCGTTTCGATTTATTGGAACCTTCAACAGACCCGCGGCATTCACCAGGGTATAAATGAGGTTGCTTTTTCCAAAAACTGGTTCGGCAACCAGACCCTCGCTCGTCTCGATCAAACGAGAAGGAACGTAATCCTCCCTTCCCGATGCGCTCGGGACGTTGCGGGAGACACGTGCTTGAACCGATCCTCTCGTCGGTGTAGTCATCGCTCCCTGCAATCTAAAGATGGCTGGCACGCCTAAGATCAGAAACTGAACCATCGCCGACACGGGGTTTCCGGGGAGACCTAGGATGGGCTTTCCTTCAACCACACCAAGGACTGTCGGTTTACCTGGCCGGGTGGCAACACCATGTAAGAGGACTCCAGGATCGCCCAATCTGTCGATCACCTGAACAGTCATATCGCGAACACTTACAGAAGAACCCGCGGTGATAACCAACATGTCATGGCTATAAAGGGCATTCGTGGCGGCTGCTAAAAGGGAGTCAAATTCGTCGTTGACGATGCCGCAGATCTCCGGAGTACCGCCATTCTGTGAAACCAACGAAGCGATCGTATAACTGTTAATGTCGCGAATCTGGCCATATTCTAAGGCCTCTGTCGGTTCGACGATCTCATCACCGGTAGCAATGATGGCGATGGTTGGCGTCGTATAAACTTGAATCTCGGTAATTCCAAGTGCGAGCAAACCCCCGATATCCTGAGCCCTCAGATAATGCCCGGCTGGCAAGACTTCACTTCCCTCTTGTACATCCTCCCCAACCATCAGTAGATTTTGACCAACAGCCACAGGACGAAAGACCTCGATTTCGAAAGGTAATCGGCTGACATCTTTCGATCCGACTGTTTGAGTATATTCGATCTGCACCACCGCGTCTGCATCCAGTGGAATCATTCCTCCGGTATGGATTAATGCTGCCTCACCGGCCGAGAGGCCGACCTTGGCAATCGAGCCCATTGCCACTTCACCCACGATGGTAAGAATTGCCGGCAGGCTATTTGACGCGCCAAAAGTATCGGATGCTCTTACAGCATAACCATCCATCGAACTTCGTCTGAATGAGGGAAGATCGTGGGGGGCGGAGATAGAGGATGACGTGACCCGGCCCAGAGCCTGAAAGGTAGAGATCCGCTCTACCTTGGTCCTATGGTATGTATGGCCAAGGAGTAGTTCCTTGGCCATATCCGGTGCCAGCACATTGAAGAACTCTGGCATCTATCCGCCTGCCGCCAGTTCGCGCATTTGCGACTCATTTAAAATAGGCACGCCAAGTTTCTTTGCCTTGTCCAATTTACTTCCGGCTGATTCACCTGCCAGTAAGAAATCGGTCCGACCACTTACCGATCCTGTAACCTTTCCACCATGGCTCTCAATGTAATCTTTGGCTTCACTGCGCGACAGGGTGGGCAGCGTGCCCGTTACGACAAAAGTAAGGCCATCAAGCGTGTTTAAGGACTTTTTCCGATTCTCCAAGTTAAAATTCAATCCCGCCGAGCGCAGTTTTTCTAGAAGTCCCCAATTATTGGCGTCACTAAACCATGTAACAACCGCTAACGCGGTTCCAGGCCCAATCCCATCAATGGCTTCGAGTTGCTCCGACGTCGCCTTACCAATGGCGTCAATACCGTGAAGTGAGGCGAGGAGCAATCCCGAAACGACGCTTCCAACAAAACGAATGCCAAGGGCCGTAAGCAGCCTTTGGACCGGTTGCTGTTTGCTGGCTTCCACTCCGTCCAGCAAGTTCTCAGCTTTCTTCTTCTGAAAACCCTCAAGCTGTAAGAGATCTTCGAGCTTAAGATAATAAACGTCCGCGACATCTACGATCAGACCGGCTTCTATCAATTGAGCGCCGGTCTGGGAGCCAAAATTATCGATATCCATGGCTCCCCGAGATACGAAATACTCGACGCGACGTACAAGCTGTTCAGGGCAGGCGGCATTGTCACAATAAATAGCTACTTCATCTTGTGGTTTTACAGCCGGCTCGCCACAGAATGGGCAGGTTGAAGGCGGTTCTATCGTCTGTTCTGTACCATCCCGTAAATCGACCACAGGACCAATTATGTAGGGAATAACATCTCCCGCTCGCTTCACTAAAACGGTATCTCCTATTCTGATATCCTTCTTGGCAATTTCGTCATAGTTGTGCAGCGTGGCGTTCTGCACTATCACACCACCCATCTCGACTGGTTCGAGAACCGCGTTCGGGGCTAGCATTCCCGTGCGACCAACATTAACCACAACACTGAGTAACTTCGTGGTCTTCTCTTGTGCAGGGAACTTCATCGCGATAGCCCCACGCGGATCTTTGCCAACGTATCCCAGACTTAAAGCCAATGGCTGGTCATTGATTTTGACGACGATGCCATCTACTTCGTAATTAATCTGATTCCGTTTCTCCATCCACCCGCTATAGACATCTGCCACGCAATCTAAATCCTGGCAATATGCGATATCAGATGAAACCGGGAAGCCCAACTCTCTCAGCAACTTGAGGCGTTCCCATTGTGTCTCTGGTATGTCACCTCCATCCCAGGCAATGAAGTCATAGCAATAGATAGTTAGAGGTCTCTGGGCAGTGATTTGCGGGTCTAATTGCCTTAGCGATCCTGCCGCGGTGTTTCTTGGATTCATATATGTAGGTTCTCCCGCCTCAATCCGGCGGCGGTTTAACTCCTCAAACTGATTTAGCGGGAAAAATGCCTCCCCACGAACCACCATGATCGACGGCGGCTTTGCAGAACTATCAGGAGCCACAGGGATGTGTTTCGGCAGTGCGAATAGAGTTCTCAGATTCACGGTAACGTCTTCACCTACCTGACCATTTCCTCTCGTAGCTCCTTGGACAAAATCGCCGTTGCGATAGGTTAGAACCACAGTGAGACCATCGATCTTCGGCTCTACTACATAATCCAATGATGCGCCTTCAGGGAGCAACCGGTCGAGTCGCGCCCTCCAGGCTAATAGCTCTTCCACGCTGAATGCACTAGATAGGCTCAGAATCGGAGCCTGATGCGTTACCTTTTCGAAGCCATCTAGTGGTTCGGCGCCAGCCCGTTGAGTTGGAGAATCGGCGGTGACCAACTCGGGGTTCTGGTTCTCAAGTTCTACCAATTTCAGGTACAAAGAATCATATTCGCTATCACTGATGGCCGGTGAGTCGAGGACATGGTAGCGATAAATATGGTAGCGTATCTCTCTCCTCAGTTTCTCGGCTTGCTGTTCCAGCGTCACTTTGTCCTTCTTGTTCTGCATCATAAGTGTTTGCCAATAGCTCTGTTTACGATGTCTGGTTCAAAATAAACGTGAGCAACATCATTTCGTATAGGTGAGACCTTTACTTGTCGCTGTAGCGCGATTCATCTATTTGACGACGAAGAATTTCATCATCCTTAGCTTGTTGGTCAGTTATGGTAGATTCGGCCTGCGCTGGCTCGCGTTCTAATTGTTCGGCAGCGGTCAGAGCTTCAGCTGATGACCGGCTGACCATGCTCCACTTTCCGCAATGCGGGCATCGGTCTAGACGACCAAATCCTAACCGCATACTCCACCAATGAATTCCAAATGACCGTCCACAGTTCGAACATACTGTGCCGCCAAGATAACCGATACTGCTTTCCGTATTTGAACGTTTTCCTCGTGTTAGGTAATGAATCGCTAAGCGCAAGCCAACGGCAAGGGCGATCAAAGCTCCGACGATCAAAACGACATTCTGCACTGAAGCGAACTGCCGCGTAATGCGATTGGATTGCAGCTCTCGTCCATCAGAGGTAAAGCC
>JBARZW010000206.1:0-3295 GCA_049650305.1 Promineifilaceae bacterium (SeqCode) | reverse complement strand
TCTGTAATGTAGAAATGCTGTGATCGAGGTTCGCTAAGGATTTCCAGCGCTTTCTCCATAGGGTAGAAAGAAATGGATCCCTGTTCTGTGGCGGCCATCTTCACCAGGAAAAGTACAGTCCATATATGGCAGAGATTAATAGAGAGGGAAAGTGTCGGGATTTACGATCAACAATTGACGATTGACGATTGACGAACCAGCCTCCAGCGACCAGCGACCAACGACCAGCCCCCAGTCCCCAACCCCCGATCCCTGATCCCCAACCCCTACGTTGCCCGTCCCCCTTCTTATCTGTAAGCTTCAATCGGATATCAATAGAGGTATAACGATGACGTCGAGCCTTCGGGTGGTTTCGGGAAGCAATCTCAGGCCAAAGATCGTGCTTCGTAGCCGGCTGCCCCTTGTGTGGCTGCTCCTCTTGCTCATCGCGGCGCTCCTCCTTCCAAGTCGGATATGGAATACGCTGTTGATAGGATTGGGTGGATTGATCGTCGTGGCCTATATTTGGGTCCGGCTCCTGGCTAGAGGGCTCCATGCCAATAGGCGGCTCCGGTTCGGCTGGGTTGCGGTTGGGGACCGGCTTAGCGAACAGTTCGAAATCCAGAACCGTAGCGGTGTGCCGGCTATTTGGGTAGAGGTGGTAGACGAATCCACCGTCCCCGGCTATCAGGCGGCCGTTGTACGCAGCGTCCCCATCAACGCCACAGACAGCTGGCGCGAGTCGGCTATATGCCTACGCCGGGGTCAATTCAGCCTGGGTCCCTGGTTCCTGCGCAGTTCGGACCCTTTTGGCATTTTTTTCGTGACCATTCCCTATCCTCAAAGCGACGACATCATCATCCACCCACCCGTCCACGTCCAGGTACCGATCCCGCTCCCAACCGGTCAGAGCGCGGGTAGTATACGAGGTCGTGTGCGCAACTGGCAGGCGACAATTAGCGCCGCCGGTATTCGAGATTACGCGCCCCATGACCCGCTTCACTGGATTCATTGGCCGACGACTGCCCGGCGCAACCAACTGTCCACGCGTCTATTTGACCTAGACGCGGCCGGCGATGTCTGGCTGCTCCTCGACATGCAATCGGCCGTCCAGCTAGGCCAGGATGCTGATGGAACCGAGGAACATGCCATCCTACTGGCGGCCGCCCTGGCGGCCCAGGCCCTTCGCCGAAATCGGGCGGCTGGGATCGCGGCCTACGGCCAGGAACCCCAAATTGTCCCACCAGTCAGTGGCCACGGACAGCTGTGGAAGGTATTACGCGCTTTGGCTCTGGCTAAAGCTGATGGCCAGAGCGATCTCTCCCAGGCCTTGCGAGATGTCGGCCGAATTGCCAGAAGGGGAAGTACGGCCATCGTGATTACCCCAAGCGGGCAAACTGATTGGCTGCCAGAATTGCTACATCTATCCCAGCGAGGTGTTCGCTGCAGCACGCTGCTCTTAAATCGTAGCAGCTTCACCGGTGATGCCGGACTTCCGGAGGGGGGTAACCTCGGTCTACAAGACGCCATTCAGCGCCTTGGTTTCCGTTGTCATATCATCAGCCAGGGAGATGTTGGCATTCCCTCCGAAGAGTATGAACGACGAGGGTTCTGGGAGTTTAAGGTCACCGGCACGGGAAAGGTGGTTACTACACGAAGCCCACTTAGAGGGTGATCCAAGAATCAGAATGAAGGACATGAAGACGCGCACATTTATTATCGAGACAGGCCGTCATCTCGAGCATGAGGTGTTTTTGGCAACTCGCCCAATTTGGTCTGGGTGCGACTCGATAATCACCCCGGACAGGTGCCATTCGTGATCCTGGTGAAACGATATGCTGTACGATGTGATTAGCTGGGGTTGGCGGCAACTGCGGCCGGCAGAGGGCTGGTTTCCGCATCTCTTGCTACTTACCATCATTATGATGATGGCTACGGCCGTGCTGGTCGTCGATTGGGTTCCAGAAACTACGGTGATTCCTTGGGTATCACTCCTCGGCCTGCTTCTGGGTACCCTGCTGGCCAAACGACCCGTGAAGTGGCAGGTCGCCTGGCTGCTGATAGCGGTCTATGGCCTCTTAATTAATATGATTCTTCTCGGCCGCTTGTCTCCACCCTTCCCGGCCATCTTCAGCGGCTGGGGGGCAAGTAGCGTCCATTTTCGCCAAAACCTGGCCCTCACGGTCGACCGGATCGGTGGTTGGTTCGAGGCAGTTTACGGAGGTGGCAGCAGCAAAGAGACGATCGTCTTCGCCCTTGGCCTGGGTCTGTTAGCTTGGTTTTTGGCGGCCTATGCGGGTTGGAGCACCTTTCGCCAGCAACGGCCGCTAGCAGGATTGACGGCGATGGGCTTCGCCCTGGCGATAAATGGCTACTTTGGCAACACACCCTTATGGCCGGCGGCAGTTTTTGTAGGCCTGGCTGCCCTTCTGACCGCAACCGTCCACTACACGAACTTAGAACGGGGTTGGACAGATAGAGAAATTGATTACTCAACAGAGATTCGTCTTGAGTTATTGGGATTCAGTGGCGGAATCGCGCTGATTCTACTGGCTATCGCCTATGTGTTGCCGGCCGTGAGCATTCGCTCGCTCACCCAGGCTGTTTTCGACCAGCCGGCAGTCCATGAAGCCGAGGAGGCCTTTGACCGGGCGTTTGCCGGGGTCCGGCAGCCGCGTACCGAGCGTGTTGAAATCGACCTGGAGGGAAAGCCGGGTAGATCGGGCACCTTGCCGCGCAGCTTCTTGCTTGGCGCTCCCCCTGAGCTATACGAGACGGTGGTCCTGACGGCTACGACCAACGGGGATGTGCTTCCCGCCACACACTGGAGAGGATTTAGCTACGACGTATATACCGGTCGGGGCTGGGCGATATCCACCGAAAGGCAGGAACAGGTCGGCGCCAACCAAGATATACAGGTGCCGCCCGCTGAGGCGCTGCTAACAATCAACCAGTCAGTTCACTGGGTTCAGGCGTCATTAGCCACGCGCTATACCCTCGGTTTGCCTGAGCGTTTCGACCAGGAAGTGCTTGCCTTCTGGCGTGGGTTGGAGGATCTTAGCCGGGTCCAAAGCCGGGGAGGAGATTATGCGGCCGTTTCGCGAGTGTCGGGCGCGTCGGCGGCCGAGCTTCGGAATGCGACTCTGTCCGCTGTGCCACCGGAGATTTTGGCCCGATATACGGCCTTACCGGACACTGTCCCCCCGCGTGTTCATGAACTGGCCCAGCAGATCAGTGGCGATCCGGCGCTCTCGCCATTCGATCAGGCGAAGGCCTTGGAACGTTTCCTGCGCCAGTACCCGTATTCACTGGATGT
>JBARZW010000205.1:0-1782 GCA_049650305.1 Promineifilaceae bacterium (SeqCode) | reverse complement strand
GGATTAGGCAACCGGTTAGCAGACGGCCGATTTCTTGTGGGCGAATCGCCCCCTGCTATACTTAACTCTGCTATAAAAATGGTCGGAATTGACATGATTTACAGGATGGATACTGGGTCATCTGGTGAGAGGCAGATTATTTGTTTTGGCGGTGGGCGTAGGGTAAGTGAATTCCTATGATTCCGTGGTGGTCTGTTTTCTTTAGTGCTTTGTCGGTCCTTGGCCTGGCGGTGTTGCTTACCGGGTTTGGCTATCATTATTGGCTGGCCCATCAGGAAGGTCGCCGTCTGGTCGAGCAGCTGCAAAGCCCAGCGTTCCGGCAGGTGTTCTGGTTGGGGCTGGCACTGGTAGCGGCCGGGCTGGCCGGTTCCAATGACGGGATCTGGGAGTTGGTCATATGGATCCTGGTCACGGCGTATAGTCTGTTCAATCTCGTGTTGGTGCGGAGAGGCAGGCGTTAGCAAGAGCCACCAGGCAGGCTCCGCCCTTTCGACATAGACGAACGTTTTTTGGAATCAGCGGCTTGTAGCCTTCTATCTAGCCCCGAAGACGTGGGTATAAGCCCGGTTGTGATCAACAGCCAGCTGCGAACTTCTATGGCTTTACCAACTGATTCAGTTGTCGTTCGGGCTACGCCCACCCCTGGATACTGCTCGGGGTATTGTCCCAGATAATGTCTCGCCAAAAAGGGCGAGTAGTGTCTCGTCAAAAGGACGAGTTAACACATGGTTTTCAACCTATCGCTCCGGCCGGCACTGCGCCGGAACGCGGATTTCAACATTGTCTATCGCAATTATCAAAGCTCGCTATTCCGCTTCTGCTGGAATATGATCAAGCCAATTGTTCAGGCTTCTACGGGAGAAACGCCACACGCCCCCCACCTTCCTGGCCGGCAGCTTGCCATCTTTAGCCAGTCGGTAGACTGTGGACTCGCCGAGTTTTAGGTACTCGGAGACCTCTGGCACGGTCATCACGGCATCTGCTATTTCTTCAACCATTCCTGACTCCTAACTTTAGAACAACGAGCGCGCAAAAAGGCCCTAGACTGACCATAGACCGGTCTTCCCGGTCTCGTTCGCCAGCTGCGATTATCATCGAATTGATGAATTACCGGCACACAGCAAAAGAACCGTGAATGAATATAGACTTCGAGATTAGACCCTATTTCCTCTTCGTTGTAAATGACCAAAACGCCTGGATCGGGGGGAAATTTCGCTCACTTCGATTGATTTTCGCCGTTTTTAGGTGATTTTCGTCCGTTATGGCCGGATATAGCTAATACTACTGGGTGGTATAGCTGGAGAAGGGCTCTTCGAGCGTACAGTTTCGCAGCCTTGTACCTCGGTAAATTGTCTGGCTGGGTTTGGTAATAGTCGGGGGCGAGTAAAGTGTCACCAGGCGATCATCCAAAATGCCACCACGTGAGACAAAAATGCCTGTTATCACCCCATGACTTCGGTTGAGATCGAGATGGGTAGCCTCGCTTTTGCCTACTTATGGCGATTCAAAAGCAGGGATGTTAGTACGCTCCTACGCTGAACGATTGGATAATTAGATGGTTCCCCGATTGGAAACTATCAAACTAGAGGAACAATAGAACGAGCAAGTATAGCCAAAACTGTAACTTTCTGTTCAAATGCCCCCGCTGGTCTAAGCTTCTTTGAGCGAGCAGCAACCTGACACTATCGGCCGCCCGGCCGGCGAGCAGCCATTGTTTGACGCTTTTCCAGTGGTTCGATTGAAATTATTGGCTAGACGCCGGAGGGCATTCGTCAAGATGCA
>JBARZW010000204.1:0-6260 GCA_049650305.1 Promineifilaceae bacterium (SeqCode) | reverse complement strand
GCCGGCCCGATCTTAAACCTTTCAAGAGAGGCTGGTACTTGACCGGTGACATCGGTTACGTGGCTCATGGTGAGGTCTTTGTTATCGGCCGGTCGAAAGACCTGATTATCAACGCAGGTAAGAATATTTATCCCCAGGACATAGAAGCCATCGTCAACGAGGTTCCTGGTATTCGCGCCGGTCGAGCGGTTGCCTTTGGCGTTGCCGACCAGCGCGAGGGTACGGAGCTGATAGCCGTCGTAGCCGAAGTAGCTACTGATGACCTAGCCGAAAGAAAGAAGATCGCCGCCTCGATACGTCGGAGCATCGTCGCCCGAAGCATGGTAACAGTAACCTACGTTCACCTTGTAGGGCCGAAGTGGTTGGTTAAGACATCCAGCGGCAAGATTGCCAGATCTGCTAACAGGGATAAATGGCGATCTGAGGTGTCTAAGCCGCGAGGCGACCGAGGTGATGATCTGATTTAGGAGAAACCGTGATCCTCATGAGAATCACTGCCCTGCACCCGAATCGCACTTGAAATCTATTTCGCTAAATCGGCCGACGTTTGCCCAGTAATTCGGTTCGTGTGAATGGCCCATTATGATATCATTCGAAAGGATCTCTGATGGAAGGCGAGGGGATTCAATCTCGATGAATCCCTTTCTCACGCTTGCCAGCCGGTTCAGAAGAGTTAGACAGAATTGACGGATAAGTTAACATAAAGATGGATTAGTGGCAGTTTTTTCGGATCCTGGTCCAGCTTATAGGGTACTCGAATTCAATGCTCGACCAAGGCTAGAGAGATTAGTGGCCGAATCTAAAATACCTTCTGGTTTTAGGAGTGGAATATGAACGATGCTGCTATTCGAGTTGAGGGGCTCTACCGCCACTTCGGCGACACAAAAGCCGTTGATGGGATATCCTTTACCACTGAACGAGGGGAGATCTTCAGCTTACTGGGACCAAATGGCGCCGGTAAAAGCACGACCCTATCTATACTCGCCTGTTTGCTCCAACCTGACCGTGGAGAGGCCTGGGTCATGGGTCATTCGGTTACCGAGGATCCACGAGACGTTAAGGCCGCTATCGGCGTGGTTCCCCAAGAGATCGCTCTGTACGAGGATCTATCTGCAAGGGAAAACCTCATCTTCTGGGGAAAGATGTATGGAATGCGCGGCTCACCTCTAAAGCAACGCGTAGATGAGGTTCTAGATCTGGTGGGATTGACAAAACGGCAAAAGGAGCGAGTCGGGAAATATTCAGGTGGGATGAAGCGGCGGGTCAATCTCGCCATCGCCTTGCTTCACAAACCGCCTCTCATCATTATGGATGAACCGACGGTAGGTATCGATCCCCAAAGTAGGCGCCACATCCTTGATGGTGTGAAGGAACTAAATCGAGAAGGGATCTCCGTGCTCTATACCACCCACTACATGGAGGAAGCCCAGGAGCTATCAAACCACATCGCCATCATGGATGAGGGGAAGCTCGTCGCGACCGGAACCCATGAGGAGCTGGTTGAGATCGTCGGCGAGCAGGATCGTATCGATCTTCACCTAAGCCACGAACCGGAATCCGTGCTGGATAGTTGGCGGGAGTTAAAAGGCGTCAGTCAGGTATCAGCCACGGATAGTTCGGCCTCTTTGCTGGTTGACGACAGCAATAGGGTACTACCCCAGGTATTTGAGGTAGCAACATCGGCCGGCTTGCGGATCACATCGGTAGAGATTCAAGAACCTAACCTCGAGACCGTATTCCTTCATCTGACAGGCCGAGAATTGCGGGATTAACAAAACATGGGTCACAAAAGGCCGACGCAAAATGGGTGCACTCGAATACCTATAGGGTGGGGTGCATAATCCATTTCGGAGAATGAGGCTGAACCCCGAATCCAGTTTGGATCAAATGATACTGAGCATGAAGCATGAAACTAATTGACATAACCCTCAAGGACTTGATTCAGTCGAGCCGGAATAGGACGATATTCTTCTTTATGTTCGTCGTTCCGATCGGCATATCCCTTCTTTTTATGATCATGTTTGGCGGCGCGAGTGATGATGAGGGATTTCAATTGCCGACCATCAAGGTCGTCATCGTCAACTTGGATGAGGGGCGTTTGCCAAACCAGGTTGTGCCCTCGCTCGCGATCGGCAACGAGGAGCCGGGAGGCTCTCCCGGGATCGAAGAGTCAGGATCCATGGGGGAAGTACTGGTCCAACTGTTGCAGTCGGAGGTATTCGCCGGATTGATGGAAGTGACGGAATCCGCCAGCGTGGAAAGCGCACGGTCAACCGTTGACAATCAGGAAGCCGGTGTAGCTGTCATCCTTCCAACGAATTTCACGGATTCGCTGATCCAGCCTGGAGTGACATCTGATGTTGAACTGTACCGGGATCCGACCTTGACCATTAGTCCCCTGATCGTCGAAGCCATCATTGGTCAGATACTGGATAATTTCGACGCGGCCAAGATAGGTATGGAAGTCACTATGGAGCAACTAGCCGTGGCAGGCGTCGCTCTTGATGCGATGCTTGTGCAGGAGATAGTTGAAGAGTTTACGGCCGCGTTTTCGGAACAAGATGGGTCTGGTGGCGGTGAGATCGTTTTCGTATCGGTCCAGCCTCCCCCCGGTGCGGAGGAGGAATCGAATCTGTTATCCGAGATCGTGGGCACTATCATGGGCGGTATGATGGTCTTCTTCGCTTTCTACACAGGAGCCGCCGCCTTGCAGACGATTCTTACAGAAGAGGAGCGAGGGACATTAGCCCGCCTCTTCACAACGCCGACGAGCCACCGCACGATTCTGGGGGGAAAAGGATTGGCTGGCATCATCACCTTAATTATTCAGATCACCGTTCTTATCTCATTCGGGGCCCTGGTTATGAAGATTAACTGGGGAGCTCCCGCATCTGTGTTCCTTGCTGCCTTAGGAATCGTCCTAATCGCCGCAGCCACCGGCATGTTTCTGGTATCGATGATGAAAAACACTCGCCAGGGAGGGGTCATATTTGGCGGTGTATTGACCTTGACCGGCATGCTGGGTCTGATACCGGTGTTTACCGCCGGCGTGCCCAACCAACCGGAAGCGCTAAAGATCGTTTCGCTCATCGTCCCCCAGGGCTGGGCCATGCGAAATCTGACCTTGGCTATGGATGGGGCGACAGTCCAAGAGATGCTGCCCGTATTTGGTGGGATAATGATCTGGACCCTAGCATTTGCCTTTATTGGCCAGCATCAGATGAGAAAGAGGTTTGCTTAGCGGCAAAAGGACGGCATAGGGTTGAGAGAACCATCCCGGTCATTAGACCGGGTGCGCTCTCACCGGAGAAACCATGAAGATAATTGACCTGCTGTTGAAGGATCTTTTGCAGACCGTTCGGGACTGGCGAGCGGCACTCTTTCTTGTCATCATGCCCGTCGGTTTCACCATCATGTTTGGGTTCGCCTTCGGCGGTTTCGGGAACGGGGAGCCGGCCGATTCCAGGCTACCAGTCGGATTGTTGGATCAAGATCAAGGATCTCTCAGCCCAATTCTGCTAGCGCTCTTGGAAAACTCGAAGGTTGTTAAGGTCGAAGTCATCGATGTAACAGTCGACGAATCTGGTGAAATGGTATCCGACAATGAACTGGCGGCCGTCCTCATCATTCCACCGGGCTACAGCGAGCGATTCCTTGAAGGAAATGCGGGTCAGGTCACAGTTATAACTGACCCAGGCACGAACGCGGGATTGACCGTTCAAGGTGAGGTTCAGGCGGCGGCCGTTCGGTTAAATAGCGCGGTGCGAACCGCGATCATCAGCAACGAGTTATTCGACCGTGAATCAGGGTTCGTCGATCCCAGCGAACACCAAGAACAGTTCGATAATGCGCTTGCCATGACGATATCTGCCTGGGATGATCCGCCAATCGGCGTGACCTCTTCCAGTAGCACGTCCATCACTGATGATGAAGAAGAGGCAGTATTAGAAAATGCCTTTTCGCAATCTTCACCTGGGATGATGGCCCAGTTCGCCATCGCCGGTCTAATGGGAGCATCGGCGATACTCGTGCTCGAACGGAAGAATCGGACGATGCGTAGATTGTTGACCACGGCCTTGACCCGAGTCGAGATCCTGCTTGGCCATTACCTGGCTATGTTCGTCATGATTTTCGTGCAGTTGATGATCCTGATCCTTTTCGGGCAGCTGTTGTTGAGATTGAATTACCTGGACCATCCGGCGGCAACCTTGCTGATGGCGGTAGCGACAGCCCTATTTGCTGCAAGTCTTGGTCTTTTGATCGGAGCGCTGGCCAAGAGTGAAGAGCAGGTGATCGTCTTCGCCATGATACCCATGTTTGTTCTTTCAGCACTGGGTGGAGCTTGGGTGCCGATGGAGCTCACGCCAGAAGGCTTCCAACAGGTTGCCCGGCTTACTCCCTTGGCCTTTGTCATGGACGGTTTCCAAGACATCATCATACGCGACTTAGGTTTAGAAGCACTTGTACTAAATATCGTTATCTTGCTTGCCTATGCTCTCGTTTTCTTCGCCATCGGAGCCTGGAGATTTCGATACGAGTGAGGTCTAAGGGTGTGTGTCACGGATCTCAGGGGGATGGCGCTGCGATTTCCAAGCGGAATAGAAACTTTTGCCCGGGGATATAGAGCAAGCAGTCTTTTCGAGGTAGGATGAACGAAGAGCCCCTAACCGCGGAACCAGGATGCGTGAGCTGGTTGCTCGGTTCGGATGAACCATGGACTCGATACCGGACACTGGTCGACCTTTTGGACAAGCCAGAGTGGGACGTGGAGGTTGAATCAGCCAGGAACGACATGTTGGACCATCCATCGGTAAAGGACCTGGTTGACAGCGCCGCGTCATGGCCCGGAGGTCGCTCGATCAGCCGTCACAATGACGCCAGCCACCCGTTGTACGCCCTCAGCACTCTGGCCGATTTCGGAGTTACCGCCAGAGATCCAGGTATGGCGGCCGCCGTTGATGCCGTGCTGGCCCATCAATCCTACGATGGCGCCTTGCAGAGCCTTCTAAACATCCCCGTTCGATATGGAGGTTCTGGTGAAGATGCCTGGTCCTGGGTTCTTTGTGACACGCCTACACTGCTGTATTCGATGTTGGCCATGGGAAAAGGCGAAGAACCCAGAGTCTGCCAGGCTGTCGATCATCTCGTGACCCTCGTGGAAACGAACGGCTGGCGATGTCTGGCAGCCCCTGGGCTGGGCAAGTTTCGCGGACCCGGCCGGAAAGATGATCCTTGTCCGATGGCCATTGTTTATTCTCTTAAGGCTTTAGCCCAGGTTCCAGAACAAAGGGACAGTGCGATTGTTAAGTCGGGGATTGAGCACCTCCTTTGGCATTGGGAGCACCAAAGTGAACGCAAGATCTACCTTTTTGGGATCGGCACCGATTATCGCAAACTCAAGTATCCGTATGTCTGGTACAACATTCTGCACGTGGTCGATGTGCTTAGCCAATTCGCCTCCGTACACCAAGACGCGCGATTCCGGGAGATGGTTTCGGCCATTGTTGAACAGGCTGACGAAGATGGTCTCTATCGGGCAAGTTCCATGTATAAAGCCTGGAAAGGTTGGTCATTTGCGGATAAGAAAGCGCCTTCCCCGTGGTTAACCTTCTTGGTAGCCCGGCTAATGAAGCGCACAGAAGTTATTATTCACCTTTAGCGAAGTGCACAGACTATGACAGACCCCCACCACGGACTGGAAGAGAGCGCTACGTTGTGAAAGACTATGTCCTGGGCATGAGAAAATGACGATATCTGTCCGTGGAGCTAGCGAACACAACCTGCAGAACATCGACGTCGAGATTGGCCCAGGACTGACGGTTGTCACCGGAGTCTCTGGTTCGGGAAAGACTTCGCTTGTCTTCGACACGTTGTACCATGAGGCCCGTCGACGTCTCCTGGATGTATATTCCCTCGGATCGAACGCCCAAAAGCTAGCTCCGGCCGAAGTCGCTTCGATCACCGGTCTTGGTCCTGCGGTAGCAGTGGGGCAAAACCTGCTCAACCGCAATCCGAATTCCACCCTGGCTACAGCCTCGGGCCTGCATCCCTTTTTCCGTCTTCTTTTCGCCAGATTTGGTGAACGATCCTGCGCGCGATGTGGAACTGCCCTAACCGTCCTAACCAATGACGCGATCATCCACCGCCTGGCGATGATCTCTACAAACGAAGCGATCTCGCTTTATGCGCCCTTGGTACGTCAGGCGGTCGGCAGCCATAGAACGTTGCTGGACCTTCTTAAACGAGAGTTTGGCGGATCG
>JBARZW010000203.1:0-5100 GCA_049650305.1 Promineifilaceae bacterium (SeqCode) | reverse complement strand
TACACGGCCGCACCGAGCCCTGCTGGACCTGCTCCGATAATGATTAGATCATAAAAGGCCTCAGTCGCCTCGGTTTGCAGACCACATTTGTCGGCCAACTCCCGAAGCCCCGGATTGACCAGTACCTCGCCGTCTGACATAAACACCACCGGCAGCTGCCGGTGCTCTTCAGTGCTTGCCTCGACTAACGCCCGCGATTCCTCATCATTTTCGATATCCAGCCACTGGTAAGGGATATGATTTCGAGCCAAGAATTCTTTAACCGCATGGCTCGTGGCTGACCAGAGGGTTCCGGCAACCCGGATTCCTTCATATGGCACTGGAACCGTTGCCCACCAATCGCTAAGAAGATCATCTAGCACTGGATAAAGATTCTGTTCGGGTGGATCCCAGGGCTTCATGAGATAGTGATCGAGTCCAATGCTGTTGATGCTGGCAATTGCCGCTTCTGTGTCGGCATAGGCTGTCAACAGTACCTTTCGCGAATCCGGGTAGAATTTCTGCGCTTGCTCGAGAAACTCCGTTCCTGCCATCTGAGGCATGCGCTGATCCACAAGAAATAGCGCCAAAGGCGTATTCCGCTTCTTAAATTGTTGAACGGCCGTCAACGCGTTCGTGCCTGAATTGGCTTTTACGATGCGGTATTCGCCGCGATAGTGTTTACGCAGATCGCGTTCAACCGCATTGAGCACCTGCGGCTCGTCGTCCACAGTCATTATTATCGGTTTCGCCATATTAATCCTCCCCGTATTGGTGGTGAATATTGGATCCCATTTTCTCTTTACCCTTTATCGGTCGACAAGCGAAATATACCTCAAATTATTTTCGGCAACTCATACCGGTTCGAGAAACGGCTTCGCAACGCATGATCTCGGATAATATTGGCCATCAAGGAGCCTGATTCTCCGTCCTCTGCTCTCACAGACGCTGCCATATCTTGCTGTCCGAGTCCAAGGTGATCACTCGTCGCTCACCGCGCATTCGGTGATTGGCTCGCCTAGCTCTTAGCTTGCTAGCCAACTCTTCCGGGATATTCGACTGTTATCGCTGTGAGTCCATCATGTTCAGCTCGGGGGTACTGGGTTGACTTCCCTAATGGTTTAGATCACAGGTCAAGAGGACATATCACGGTGAACGGAAGGCCACCAAAATCCGACTCTTGTTCTGACAGTAGGCCGCGCCCAAGTCCAACTCACTGAGCCCAGGACGATGTATTTGCGTTTTGCCTTCACTGCGATGATAAATTCGTATTAATCAGGAATCATCAGGGCTTTGTCCACGTAGCACCAGAGCCAATCTTCTCCGGGCTCAAAGGACATAATGATTGGATGATCGGTTGACTGGTAATGTTTCGTGGCATGCCGATTCTTCGAGTTGTCGCAGCAGCCTACATGCCCACATGACATACAAATGCGTAAATGTACCCATTTATCTCCAGTCTGGAGACATTCTTCACATCCGTCAGCGCTGGGGCTTACCTCCCGAACCTGGTCGGCGTGGGTACATTCTTGCTCGTCAAGACTGCCGCTCCAGGCAAAACGCCGGACAAGGTCATTCATTGATTTCATACAGTTTGCTCCTGTTGGGTATAGGTATAGCAGTCATTTTATTTTATTGATTAAGCGAGTCTGCCAGATTGCTGCAAATAGTTAGTTGTGTATGGAAGCGTCTCATATCGACGAACGAGTAGAAGACGACGATATACATTATGTCAATGAAAGAGTATTTGAGATCGGTATGCGTCCACCACAAGTGAATGACCGCTTGTCAATACTCCTTCCCGATTGGATGCTATGGCTTGTGCAAGGGTAAAATAAGCAGGATCTATATTACCATGTTATCGGCAATTCGAACATGATATGGCACACTATCGACAGACTCTGATACTCATACGAAGCACAATCACCTTTACGCCCAACCGCGCCCGCTTAGAAAGAGATAGGAGCGATGCTAAAAGTTAGCTATTATCGATTTCTGGCGCCGTCCAAAAATATCGTCCCTATTTAGGGATAGCCGGCAGATTCCATGTATAGCACCTTCAAAATTTGAGCAATTGAGGAACTTATGAATTACTTCAGGTCAATTAGTGACATGATCGGTAACACGCCTTTACTAAGACTAGAACGCCTGGTTCATGATCAGGAAATCTATGCCAAGTGCGAGCTCATGAATCCGGTAAGTCTTAAAGATCGCCCGGTTCGACAGATTATCGAGGATGCTGAGGCCGATGGACGCTTGAATCCGGGTAGCACACTCATCGAGGCTACAAGCGGTAATACCGGTATGGCTGTGGCGTTTCTGGCCTCACTCAAGGGATACAGAGCGATTCTGGTCATGTCGGAAATCCAAAGCATGGAACGTCGCCAGGTACTTAAGGCCTTGGGGGCAGAACTTATCTTGACTCCGGCATCAGAAGGGACCAAAGGTGCGCGAAGCAAGTTGAAGGAGATCCTTGAACTTCACCCTGATTACTTCTATGTTGGGCAGCACAGTAACCCATCCAATCCAAAGGCCCATTACTTGACGACCGGCCCCGAGATTTGGGCCGATACAGACGGGACGGTGGATATTTTGGTTGCTGCGCTAGGCACCGGTGGCACTATCTGTGGGGCAGGGCGGTATCTTAAGGAGCAGAATCCAGAGGTTAGGCTCGTCGCCGTTGAGCCGGAGGAATCACCTTTCATATCGCAGGGGGTTTTCCGTCCTCATCGCATCATGGGGACAGCGCCTGGTTTTGTGCCCGAAACCCTGGATCGGGAGATCATCGACGAAATCGTCCTGGTCAGTGAGGACGAAGCCTTTGAGATGTGCCGCTCGATCGCCAGGCGAGAGGGATTGCTGGTGGGAATATCCTCGGGAGCGGCCGTTCACGCTTCCATTCAGGTAGCTGAGCGTCCTGAGAACGCCGGGAAGCTCATCGTCTGTGTTTTGGCGGACACGGGCCAGCGATACCTTAGCGTGGAAGGATTATTTGGTTAGTCGACCCATTAATTGAGCGCCCCATGGTAGTTCGATTGCGGGAGATCTGGCTCAGTGCAGAGTGAAATAGCTATCCAGTACAGTTTTAGCTTGCGTGAATCGTTCCAAATCGCCGAGCCGGTGATAAGTGACAACCGTCTCAAGCTCAAGGAAAAGCCTATAGATCGCTATTCGTTCATCAAATCCTTCAGTTAACGACCTTTGACTCTGGTAGCCTTCTAGAAAATACTCCTCGCTTCCGGGTAACACCTCTTCTCTGTTAGTGGAGGGCACGAAATCGCTTGCAGGGTCGCCAGCGTAGGCCCACTCGAAGTCTATAATTCCGGTTATCCGGCCGTCTACCTGCAATATGTTCTCGTAGTGATAGTCACTATGGACCAGAACACTATGATCTACTTGCGATAGGGCGCTGCTATCCTGCTCGAGGATGCGCTCTAATTGCGACAATGTCTCGTTGCTCAGCATCCGTTCACGACGAGCTGGTTCGAGATATCGCTTTACATAATCATTGAAATAGGCAGGCCATGTGGGAAACGGATTGGACTCGACCTCGCTCAATTTGCCGTACGCCTCAAACGTTATCTCATGCACTTCCGCCAGGTATCTACCTGCTTCCCAGGCTAACTTTCGAATCTGTTGATCCCCAAGTTGGTGGCGACTTCCGAATATATTGGTTCCAGGCAGCCTGGTCGTGATTAGATAGTCATAGGGCGCTGTCTCCCGTGATTCGTCGAGACAGATCACCTCAGGCACCGGTACGGCCGTCCCTGAGAGGAATTGATAGGCTATTGCTTCGTTGCGCATTTTGGCGAATTGGGGATCCCTTGCATTAAGGCGGATCATGAGGTCTTCGTTGACTACGTAACAAGCGTTGACCACACCACCAGTGGTTCGCTTTACACTCTTCACGATACCTAAACCCTGGGCTGCCCAGATTTCGGCGATTAGCTCACGGCTTACAGATCGCCGGTTACGATTTGTCGTCAAAACTGCTAACTATCCTTTCTGCGAATATCTATGGTTCTTGTAATGATGGTGTCTTGGTTCACCACCCACCGCTATCAGCCATCTGAGAGAGCAAGGCAGATGACAGGATCAGCCTTCCTATGCTATGATATCGAACAATCCAAGCCCAGAATAGTTGTGTTTTATCCTCAGGTAGTTAATCGCGGCATTACTACAGAAAGTCTCCTTCACGTAAAGTATACGGAAATATAGGAGCCAATCTATGTACAATCAAAAACCATGGTTAAGGTTCTACGACGATCACGTCTCCGAATTCCTCGACTATCCTGAATCAACGATGCCCGTGACATTGAACGAGATGGCCCAAGACTACCCAGATAATGCGTCGATGATATTCAAGGGTAGAACAATCACCTACTGGGATTTTAATGAATCGGTCAGTCACGTTAGTGATGTATTCCAGCGACTGGGTCTAGAACCGGGTGATCGTGTGGCCCTTCACCTACCCAACTGCCCTCAATTCCCCATCAGTTACTTCGCAATTCTCCGAGCAGGAGGCATTGTTGTTCCCTGCAATCCGGTCTATACAGCCCGTGAGCTCAAGCACCAGCTCAAGGATTCCGGAGCCCGTATTGCTGTCACCTTAAGTTCGATGTACGAAGTCGTGGCCAATGTTCGAAAGGAAACGATGCTGGAGCACGTCGTAGTGGCAAAGATCAAGAGCTACTTTCCCCGGGGGTTGCGTCTTCTTTTTACGCTTTTTGCAGAGAACAAAAGAGGACATCGTATAGATTTATCGGGAGATGAGAATACCTATTGGTTCCAAGATCTGCTTTCTCATGATTCCGGAACATTTGAACCGCCAAAGATAACCCAGGACGATCTGGCGGTCCTGATGTACACAGGCGGCACAACCGGGGTGTCGAAAGGGGCGCAGCTGACGCACCGCAACATCCTTGTCAATGCTTATCAGGCACTTAAGTGGATTAATGCTGGCGAGGAGCAAGAGGCGACGCTAACCACGTTGCCACTTTTTCACAGCTATGGGATGTCACTTTGCATGAATGCCTGCGTCCTCTCTGGTGGGACCATGATCCTTGTTCCGGATCCTCGAGATACAGCCGACATCGTCAAAACAATCGATAAATACCGGCC
>JBARZW010000202.1:0-17678 GCA_049650305.1 Promineifilaceae bacterium (SeqCode) | reverse complement strand
TCAAGATCAACAGTACAAAGGTGGGGATTACGGTAAAGATATTTGTAAAGAACATGACAACGTCATCCACCAGGCCGCCGATATAACCCGCCGCCAATCCCAGGATCAAACCGATCGTGGTTGCAATTAAACCTGCGACAAGACCAATGATCAGCGAAGTGCCAATTGCCGAAACCAACTCCGTCAGCACATCCCGGCCGAAGTTGTCGGTTCCAAGCGGTAATACCCGTTTGTTCGGAACCTCGCTGATATTCACGTAATCGGTTTGCTCGACGGAATCTCTCGCCTCCAAGACATCCGTTTCTTCGCTTGTAGCTGCAATGATCGCTCCCTCCGTTGCCAGAAGTCCTTCGAGCGAAGCATCTAGCCTTTCATAGTATGTTTGCTTAGCATAGGTCATCCCAGCAAAACTTAAAGTGAGGTCATAATTGTTCTCCCACTGCTCCAGGAGTTTTTCAGTATTCGCGATATCGATCTCATTTTCAGGAATCCCAGCTGCCACCAGCCATTCTTTCATATCAAGGCGCTGTTCGTCATTCAGCTTGCTCGCAATCCGTTTGGCAGCGGCATCATCCAATTTAAGCGTATATGGACTGGAACCAATGCTGTCGTAAACGTTCACGTAGATCCCGGGTGGAAAGAAAGTACCCTGACCGATGATTTGTAATGGCTCGGCTCTGACGAACAGCGGATAAACGATCACCGTCAGCACGATGAACATAAATATGGAAAAACCGACCACAAATCTAGGAGAGCGAAAAACCTGTCTGAGTGTATGTTTCAAAACAGTCTCTCTCCCTAATCAGACTGTGCCGCTTTAATGCGCGGATCAATAAAGCCGTATAAAATTTCAATAGTAAAGGTCGCGATCAGCACCATTAGCGTGATGATCAATGTGGTTGCCGAGATCAACGGATAATCCTGGTTCCTTACAGCGGATAAGATCGTTGTACCAAGCCCCGGATAACTAAAGATGATCTCCGCCACCAGTGCACCGCCGACTATGGTGCCGATCGCTAACGCCAGACCGGTTATCTGCGGAAGCATGGCATTTCTAAATACATAGCGGATGATCTTGCGGTCTTTGATTCCCATGAAACGGCTGAATTTTACATAATCCGCATTCAACTCATAGATAGCCATGGAGCGCATGCCAATCGCCTGACCGCCGATGATGATCAACACGATCGACCAGAATGGCAATTGATAATGGACGAACACAGACCAGATGAATGCCCAGCTCAAGTTGGGAAACATGCTGACATCATACCCACCTGAGGTTGGGAGCCATTTTAATTGGACACCAAAGATAACCAGTAAAATGATTGCCATGCCAAATGCCGGCAAACTACTAACAAAAATACTAGCAGGCATGGCGACTTTATCATAACCCCCCCTGAGATACGCCGCTAACACGCCGAGTAGGTTCCCAATCAGCCAACCGACGATGATCGCCGGGAGCTGCAGCATCACCGTCCACCAGATCGAAGTTCTGAGAATGTCTGCCACCGGTCTCGGATATTGGCTGAACGAAGTGCCAAAATCACCTTTGGCTATGTTTTTTACATAGAGGAAAAATTGGGTGAGCATGGGCTTGTTGGTGCCAAACAGTTCCTGGTATTCCTCATAAACCGCCTGGATCCCGCTCTGACTTTGCATACCCGTGGTAACCCTTTGGGTGATGACCGCCACCGGATCGCCGGGCATCAGGCGGGGCAGGGTAAAATTCAGCAAGAATGCGAATATGAAGGTGATTACTATCCATACCACCTTTCCGCCGAAGTACCTGAAGTACCCTTTCAACCCGGCACCTCCTTCTAATCTTAGAGTGACACTTGGGAAATAAGGACGACAAGCTAATGATAGTAAACAGCCATGTTCCGCATTTCGCGAAACATGGCTGTTTATATTTGATTGTTGTTTATGGTTCAACCAGTGTGAGGTTATACAGGCCAGCCACACTCCAACCGTCAGTCAGGTTGAGCGGTGGGACGGGCGGGGTGGTGCCATCACCATCGTGAGGGAAGTTTGTCCATACACTTTCATTCACAGCATGGAAGTTTTGAGGACGGTACATGAGGGTGAAGGAGGGAATATCAGTCAGATAGGCCTCGACCAAACCGGTGTAGAGTTCCTCCAGCACCGCGGGATCGGTTTCGCTGGGCAGCGCCTGGATCATTGCATCAACCTCAGGATTGCTGTAGCCACCCCAGTTGCCATTCCAGTTACCCGTCGTCTCAGCGAATTCAGAGCTTAGCAAATGGCGGATCCTTCCCCAAGGTTGGGTCGGGCCAGCGCCGTCGCTCCACATCATCAAGATATCGTAGCCCTCCTCAGGGAGAGGCCAATTGGTGACGACGGTCTGATAAACTGCCCATTCAGGGTAGCTGGTCGTGATCTCAATACCGATCTTCTCTCCAGCGGCAGCGACAATCTCAATGGCAGCCTGCCAGTCAGACCAGCCATTGGGGCAGGTGGCAATGTAGCTAAGTTTCTGCCCATCAAGTTCTCTCCAACCATCGCCATCGGTATCGACAATCCCGGCTTCATCCAGGAGTGCATTGGCGCCTTCGATATCGTTGCCGGCCCATTGCAGGTCCGCGACGGCGGCGTGGTCGTACAGGGCCTGTTCGCCATCAGTTGGGTTCATGAGCGAGCGCGGCACCTGGGTGAAAGTAGCCGATTGGTTGGTCATTGCGTTGGCAATGATCGTGTCATAGTCAACCGCCATGGCAATAGCCTTGCGGACCGCAAGCTCGTCCAAACCGTAGGACGCTGAGTTGTAGAAGGCGGTTGGCAGGCTGGCGCCAATGCCATAAGGCGCCTCGGGCAGGTAAGTGGAGATGGGCAGTCCCTGATCCAACCACAGGTCCTGAATATTGGCATTGAACTGCTGGCTGACATCAACCTCAAGGGCTTGCAGAGCGACAAAACCGGCTGCGTTATCCTTAAAGATCTGATGCCCCAGGTACTTCGGAACTGGCAGCTTGCCCCACATACTGGCATCCTGGCCCCAGTAGCTGTCATCACGCACGTAGACAACCTTCGTATCGTCATCGAAGAACCTGGTGTAAGGACCGGACCAAACGACGTCTGGTGCGCCATCAGCTTTAAATGCCGCAGCATCGCCACCCGCACGTTCTTCCAATTTTTGGGTCCAGGCTTTCTGGATGACATAGTTGCCGCTCAGGTAAGCAGAAACTAGCAGGGGGTTGACAGCTTTGCCATCCGCATCCAATTTAGCTTTGACCAGAACCGTCTGGGGATCAACCGCTGTGATGGATTCGATGTAATCTCTGTTGTTGACGCCAGCATTGGTTTCGTACTTGATGTTCGAGTCCCAGGTATAGGCAACGTCATCGGCGGTCACCGGGGTGCCATCGCTCCACATCGCGGCAGGTTTGATCTTGAAGGTGATCTCGGTCTGATCTTCGTTCCAGGTATAATCGCCATCAGCCAGCAGAGGGTATTGCTTACCATCGATCATGTTATACAGGTACGGTGATTCGAACATGATGACCCGGGCGCTGTCCTGTTGGGCGATAGCCATCGCATTATTGCAGTTGGAAGAATAAGGATTCCAACACACAATCGAACCCCATTGTTGACCATTGGAGTACAGCGTTTCATTGCGGGGAAGCACTACCCCGGATACATCAGCAGGGACCTCAACGATCACTTCTTCAGCCACCACGCGGGTGACTTCAACAGGCACTTCTTCAGTCACGGTTTCCACTTCCGTAACCACGCGGGTCACTTCAACCTCTTCGGTGACTGTCTCCGTCTCCGTAACCACGCGGGTGACCTCAACGGTCTCCGAAGTGCAGGCAGCCAGGGCAACAACGGCCACCAGCAACAGGCAAATTAGAAGGTACAATCTCTTATGCATTTCAATCTCCTTTTACCCCAGAGGGCTCAATCAATAAACCAACAACAAAAACGAACAAAAACCTTGTCATTTTCCCGGTAAAGTTGGTCATAAAGAAATCTCTTAGTTTGAAAAATCACCTCCTTAGTAGCCGGTCAGCCGTCAGCTGTCAGTCGTCAGTAATCAGCTATCGGTAAACACTCGTTACAATCATCTACTATCGAAACGTCATAATACGCGCTCGCATCGCTTAGCGCGTGGCCAGATTGGCCCCACATGACTCGCGGATAACCAGTTCGGTGCCAAAGACGACACGGCGCGGGGGGAGGGGACCATTTTGGATGATGTCCAATAAACTATTTACCAGTTCAATGCCCAGACGGCGGATTGGCTGGCGAACTGTGGTCAATGGTGGCGTGGTACGAGTCGCGGGCGGCAGATCGTCGAAGGAGACGATGGCGATATCCTCCGGGATATTGAGCCCTTTCTCGCGGATGGCCCGCAGTGCGCCCACAGCCATGATATCTGAGGCGACAAACAGAGCATCGGGCTTCAAGGGTAACAAGCGTTGGGCGCTGTAATAGCCGCTGCTCTCTGACAGGTCACCCTCGGAGCACAAACGCCTGTCAAAGGGCAGACGACTTTCGCTGAGTGCTTTCTGGTAACCCTCATAACGATCCAGACCTACGGTAGTGTCTAGAGGACCTGTGATGGTGCTTATGCGCCGCCTTCCCAAGTGGAACAGATGTCTAACCGCCGTAAACGCCCCAGATACGTTGTCGACATCGACATAACTGAGATCGGAAACCTGCATCGGTCGACCGACTACAATGGTAGGCACTACGCTTTCGTTGAGTTGGACGAACATTTCATCTGCGGCGTGAGTGGATTGGATGATGAGCCCGTCAACCAGACCTGGACGGCTGATAGTGGGAAACAGATTACGCTCATCCTCCTCGGTATAAAATAGGAAAAGAGAGAGCATGTATCTGTGCTCGTTGCAGGCCTGGGCGATTCCCTCGGTAAGCCTGGGGAAATAGGGATCGGTGAAGAATGTATGTACCCGTCTGGGAATTACCAGTCCGATGATGGACGTACGTTGGGAAGCGAGAGAGCGAGCGGCTGGGTGCGGGCGATAGCCGGTCTCCTCGACAATCTCCCATACCCGGTGTCGAACCACTTCACTCACTGAGGGATGATTATTAATAACGCGGGATACAGTCGAACGGGAAACGCCCGCCAAATCAGCAATATCTTCTAGGGTAAGGCTCGAGGAATTGGAGATCTCATCCACCAAGCATTACTCCTAAGGAGCGCTCCCAAACAGGAGGAGTAATGACTCTGAATTCGCCATTTGATATCAACTTTCAGGAGGATAATGATATAATAATGCTCACAGGATAGTTCGACGATATTTGCATGGGAGCGCTCCCATGCATTGATAGAATAACGAATATTTCATCGGTTGTCAAGTGAGAATCGTTCGATTTTTTCGCTTGACCATGATAAAAATCTATGGTGCCAGAGGTAGCAAATGGCGGAATCCTTATTATATTTCAGTGAAGGGCAATCGGCCGATTACCCTAGCGAATTGCTAACCAGATGATGCTATCAGTGAAAGTTCTTCCTGTAATTCCTTGTAAAGGCGAACTGGTCAGGTCGATATGTTGAATCGCAGCCATTCTTGATAAACGACCACCCACCAATTATCAGGATCCTGCTGCTTGCTACCTATCTCCTGCACCTCTATACACTTAACTAACCGCTCGTTGCTTTCTCTTGAGGAGTCCCATGCGATATGGATACTTCGACGACCAGGCAAAAGAATATGTCATTACCCGGCCCGATACGCCCCAGTCGTGGAGCAACTACCTGGGCTCCACCGAGTATGGGGCCATCATCAATAACAACGCCGGGGGCTATAGCTTTTTTCAATCGGCCGCTCGCGGTCGTTTCTTGCGCTTGCGCTTCAACAGCGTCCCTCTGGATCAGCCGGGCCGTTATTTCTATTTGCGCGATGGGGATAGCGGTGACTATTGGTCCGCTTCGTGGCAGCCGGTGGGCAAACCACTTGATCAGTACCAATCTACCTGCCGCCACGGAACGGCTTACACTACTATCCTTTCCAACTACTACGGAATCGCCACCGAAACCACCTATTTCGTCCCTTTAGGTCAGAACTTTGAATATTGGCGATTGAAAGTTACCAACAAGAGCGATCACCCGCGCCACCTCTCACTCTTTTCCTTCTGTGAATTTACCAACCAATGGGATACCTTTCAGGATCGGGTCAACCTCCAATACTCCCTTTTTATCGTGCGCGGAGAATTGGCAGAGGGATTACTGCGAATCGCCATTCACGATAACTTGACACCTGAGTCAGATGGATTCTCTATCCATGATATCGCCCGCCACTCGTGGATGGCTTTGATTGGGGCTTCTATTGACGGCTATGACACCAGTCGTGAAGCTTTCCTCGGGCCATACAGAGGCTACCACAACCCGCAAGTAGTCGAGCAAGGTCAGTGTACCAACAGTGACGCTTATGGTGACAATGCCTGTGGAGCTATACAAACAGATTTAATCCTCCAGCCTAGTGAGAGTCGCGAATTGCTAATTATGTTGGGGATCGGCGATGCCCGTTCGGTGGGCAAACGGACAGTGGCTGAATTCGGCTTCTTGGCACGAGCAGGTACCGAACTGCAGAAATTAAGAGACAACTGGCATGCCAAGCTGGACAGCCTGGTGGTAGAAACGCCGGATGAAGCGCTAAATCACACCATCAATGTATGGGGTCTTTATAATTCTCTCGTCAACTTCGCCTGGTCGCGGTCTGCCAGCCTCGTTTATAATGGCGCGCGTGATGGCCTGGGTTTTCGCGATTCGGTACAGGACATACTGGGCGTTTCGGCCGCCATCCCCGAGGAAGCACTAACTCGCCTGGAACTGATGCTCACAGGCCAATTATCCAACGGCGGGGCCATGCCCATCGTCAAACCATTTGAACATCGTCCAGGTCATGAGACTCCGCCAGATCCTGAAGAATACCGCTCCGATGACTGTCTGTGGTTCTTTAACGCCATACCGGCCCTGGTGGGTGAGATAGGAAATCTCGACTTCTACAACAAACGCCTCCCTTACGCCGATCAGGGAGAAGCCACCGTATTTGGCCACCTGCGCCGTGCCTTGGAATTCAACCTGGAGCGAACCGGAAAGCATGGCCTACCATGTGGTCTCTCGGCCGATTGGAACGACACCCTGCGCCTCGGTTACTACGGCGAAAGCTTGTTCGTCGCCTTCCAACTGCGATTGGGTCTGACGGTCTACGCCGATATCGCCGAAAGGTTGGACGAACCAGACGAAGCTACCTGGGCTCTAACTCATCGCCAGACCCTGGATAACAATATCCAGGGTTCGGCTTGGGACGGTGACTGGTTTATCTGGGCCATCGGCGAGGATGGCACCGTCTACGGCACCCATGAATATGAGGAAGGACAGGTCTATTTAAATACCCAGCTGTGGTCGGTGATCAGCGGGGCAGCAACTCCCGAACAGGCTTCTCGCTGTATGCAAACAGTTCAAGAGCGCCTGGCCACGCCTTACGGGTTGATGCTTGCCGCACCGCCATTGATCAAGACACCCATCGAGGTGATGCGTGCCGTGGTATTCAATCCAGGCATCAAAGAGAATGCCGGCATCTTCAACCACACTCAGGGGTGGGGGGTGATGGCCGAATGCATGTTGGGTAATGGAGACCGAGCGTTCGAATACTATCGCGCATCCATGCCGGCAGCCTACAATGATCGAGCCGAAATTCGCCAGAGTGAGCCTTATGTGCAAGGGCAAACCACTTACTCAATCTATTCGCCACGGCCCGGTAACACTCGAACCTCCTGGTTGACCGGCGCGGCGGCCTGGTCCTATTTTAGCGCTACCCAATACATCCTGGGACTGCGACCCAGTTTGGCAGGTTTGCGTTTAGATCCCTGCATCCCCAAATCTTGGCTTGGTTTCAAGGCTACGCGCCGTTTTCGTGGCCGGACGATCCTGATCGAGGTCAAGAATCCCCATGGCGTCTGCCGCGGCGTCAGCTCCCTGATTCTCAATGGCGAGACGCTTACCGGCAACCTGGTTCCCGGGGACAAGCTCGAAGAGTATAACCAGGTGGAAGTCGTTTTAGGATGAGGTGACAAGATGGAAGTTGTATCTTTAAACGGTCATTGGCAGGCGAAACAGATTGAGCTGTCAGATACGGACTGGTTGCCAGCAACAGTACCTGGCTGTATTCACACCGATTTACTGGCGGCCGGTCTTATCCCTGATCCTTTTTATCGCGATAATGAGCAATTGGTGATGTGGGTTGGCGAGACCGATTGGCTATATCGCCGTGCCTTTTCGGTATCGGCCGAACTACTTGATCATGGTCTGGTTCTGTTGTGCTGCGAGGGTCTGGATACTTTGGCGACTATTTGGCTAAACGGAGAGGAACTCGGCCGGACGGATAATATGTTTCGTTCCTGGAAATTTGATGTGGGATCGTTATTGCGGCCGGGCGAAAATGAGATCATGGTACGTTTTGACTCAGCATTGCTATATGGACAAGAACAATTAGCCCAGCACTACATCCACAATTGGAGTACCGACACCCACAAATTACCTGGCGGTAATTACGTGCGAAAAGCCCAATGCCACTTTGGATGGGACTGGGGACCGAAACTGGTAACCTGCGGGATTTGGCGAGACATATCGTTGTTAGCTTTCGACGATGCCCGGCTAGTGGATGTCCATGTCCGCCAGGACCACTCCGAACCGGGGCGAGTGACCGTCACATGCCATCTAGGCGCTGAGCGTATAACCGATTTACCCCTAAGAGCATCATGCCGCCTCATCTTTGACGAAGAAGAAATAGATCGCCAGATGGTGACGCTGGACGGCGAAACGGCCTCTGCCAAGTTGATCGTTTCTAGACCGAGGCTTTGGTGGCCTAACGGCCTAGGCGACCAGCCACTATATACAGTCTCAGTTACATTGACTGATGAAAATGATCGTCCCCTCGACACCTGGCGCAAAAAGATCGGCCTGCGGACGTTGCGTCTCGTCCGCCAATCTGATGAATGGGGTGAGAGTTTTCACTTCAACTGCAACGGAGAGGCCTTTTTTGCCAAAGGAGCTAACTGGATTCCGGCCGATTCCTTCATAACCCGGCTGAATGACGACCGCTACGCCAAGTTGCTCGGTGCAGCGGCCGATACCCACATGAATATGTTGCGCGTCTGGGGTGGCGGCATCTATGAGCAGTCCGTTTTTTACGAATTGTGCGACCAATTAGGCATCTGCATCTGGCAGGATTTCATGTTTTCCTGTGCTACCTACCCCACCTACAGCGATGATTTTATGCAGAATGTTGCCCAAGAAGCGACGGATAATATTCGCCGTCTGCGCCATCACGCCTGCCTCGCCCTCTGGTGCGGCAACAATGAATTGGAGCAGGGTCTGGTGGCCGACAAGTGGACCAATTATGCCATGAGCTGGGATGACTACGGAAAGTTATTCGACCGCTTGCTGCCCGGACTGGTTGCCGAATTAGACCCGGAAACCGATTATTGGCCCTGTAGCCCCCACACACCCCGAGGAGATCGTCATAATTTTAACGATCCCCGTTCTGGTGATGCCCATATCTGGGATGTGTGGCATGGTATGAAACCATTTGAATATTATTACACCTGCTTCCATCGCTTTAACAGCGAATTTGGCTTTCAATCATTCCCGGAACCGTTGGCCGTACAGGCATTCGCCCAGCCGGAAGATAAAAATATCACCAGCTATATTATGGAATATCACCAGCGTAGCCCAAGTGGCAACAGCAAGATAATGCACTATCTGCTCGACTGGTTTCGACTGCCCACTTCCTTTGAGATGACCTTGTGGTTAAGCCAGATCTTGCAGGGGATGGCGGTAAAACATGCTGTGGAACACTGGCGGCGCACCATGCCCCGCGGCATGGGCACCCTCTACTGGCAACTTAATGATTGCTGGCCTGCGGCCAGCTGGTCATCTCTCGACTATGACGGCCGGTGGAAGGCGTTGCACTATATGGCCCGCCACTTCTACGCTCCCATGCTCGTCTCTGCCGTGCCCAATCTGGAAGATGGGACGGTAGCGATTCACGTCACTAGTGATATGCGTGAGGATGTAACCGCGGAGGTGCGTTGGGAACTGGCGACCGTCCAGGGGGCAAGGGTTGATGGCGGTGCCCAAACGGCTATTTTCCCGGCCAATGGAAACACCTCACTTATGACCCTGGATTTAGAGGCGGCTGTGAACGAATATGGCGCTCGTAATCTTCTTGTCTGGATGGAACTTCGCGTGGGTGAGGTCATGGTTTCCGAAAACCTGGCTCTTTTTGCCCGGCCTAAACATCTTTCATTGGCGGAACCAGTATTCGATTTGGATGTGCAGGAGCTAGATGACGGTCGTTACAGCGTCAGCCTATCCGCTTCCAATCCGGCCCTTTGGGTCTGGTTAGAATCGACTGATGACGACTTACAGATGTCGGACAACTTCTTTCATCTACGTCCAGGTTATTCCCGAAAGGTGATCTTAACCGCCAAGTCGACAGGAAGTGAGCTTTCAGACATTAAGAACGCTATCTCGATTCGATCTCTGGTCGACACCTACGAGGAATGTCGATAATTATGCAGGTGTAATGGCTCACGCCACCCTCAGTAGCCGATTAGAGGGAAAAACAAATATTCATCTTGAAGGACGACTTCGGTGATGAGAGCCGTGTATTATTTGTACGCATTATCCTCTCTCCATCCTTCAAGAGCAGGGTGACCATCCCAGCTATCAGATCACCACTACTAAAAATCGAGTTAGTGGTAAAATCGTCCCCGACAATCGTATCGCTGAAAGAATTCCCCAGCCGATAGGCAGTCGCTCATTCGACCACCAGGAGAATTGTGTTGTGAAATACGTAAACTACATCTTACTCTTGTTCGCTGCCCTGGCAGTCATCGGCGAGCTACTTCATTGGCCCCCGTTGGCAATATTCCTCTTCGCGGCTATTGGTGTCGTACCCATGGCCAGCTTCATGGGAAGAGCTACCGAGGAGCTGGCCATCTACACGGGCCCTAAACTGGGAGGTCTCCTGAATGCCACGCTGGGCAACGCGGCCGAGTTGATCATCGCCATTGTCGCCATTCGCGAAGGCCTGCTCACCCTGGTGCTCGCTTCGATCACGGGCTCTATCCTGGGCAATATACTCCTTATACTGGGTCTGAGTTTTCTAGTAGGGGGAAAGAAGCATGGAGCTCAGCGCTTTGATCGCACCCAGGCAGGGGTTAATTCGACAATGCTCATCCTGGCCGTGATCGCCCTGGCAATACCATCCTTCTTTAACTTCCGCATCGCCGATGTGAATCAGGAAGGAGTGGAATATCTCAGCTTGAGCACGGCCGCGGTCATGTTGATCGTCTACGCCTTGAGCATCCTATTTTCCTTTCGGGGAACCAGCACCCAGGATGAACTAGCGGAAGCGCATGACCACACGCCCACCTGGAGTCGAGGATTGTCAATCGCCGTGTTAGCCGCCGCAACAGTGGCGATCGCCGGATTGAGCGAGATACTGGTCGGAGCCGTCGAGCCAGTCGTCGAAGAATTCGGTATCAGCGAGTTTTTCTTGGGAATCATCCTCATTCCACTTGTTGGCAATGTCGCTGAACACGTGGTCGGTGTTCAAATGGCGATCAAGAACAAGATGGATCTATCGCTGGCTATTTCAATCGGTTCCAGCCTGCAGATAGCCCTATTCGTCACACCTATCCTGGTCTTCGTTAGCCTTCTTCTCGGCAATCCGCTCCAGCTCGTTTTTGATCAATTCGAGATAGTGGCCATGATCGGCGCGTCGTTGATCGCCGCCCTCATCGCCCTGGATGGAGAAAGCAACTGGCTAGAAGGCATCCAGCTACTCGCCGTCTACGTGATCATAGGCCTGGCATTTTTCTTTTTACCGATGTGATGGAACTGACGAAAGACGAAGGACGAAATACGGAGGATCAGAGACAATTCGTCAGGGACGCCGGCGACCAGCGACCAACGACCCAAGTTCAGCGAAGCTGAACAGACCAGCAACCAGCAACCAGCGACCCAAGTTCAGCGAAGCTGAACAGACCAGCAACCAGCAACCAACGACCCAAGTTCAGCGAAGCTGAACAGACCAGCAACCAGCAACCAGCGACGGTCGACCAGCGACCGCCAACCAGCGACTGGCGACCAGCAACCAGCGACCAACCAGCGACCAGTGACCGGCAACCGGCGACCAACCTCCCGCCTAGCTTACTTCTAACCTGATCGCCTTCGGCTTACATTGGAGGACGCATGCGCCGCATGCGACGCATTGGCAGCCGTCATCAAAGACGGCAACATGACTCTCGAAATCAGGCGTCCAACAGCCGATTGGACAAACCTCGTAACACTGCCAGGTTCCCGTGCACAGCTGGGGATCGAAGTGGATCTGTAAATGGCGAAGATGCCTTACAGTTTGCCACTCACCGGCCAGCATATCCTTGAAACTCACGAAATAGCTCCCAATGCTAATGTGCCAGCGGCGTAGAGAGCTAGAGTTCCAAGGCCAACCAATCCCTCGATGGTCCAATTCGCTTGTTCGCCCCGCATTTTTGGGCTCATACCCTGAAACTCAGCCCCGATAAAAAAGGCGAGGAACGCCAATCCAAGCGACCATCCAAACATCGAAGTCAATGAAAGGTTCCCCCAGCCCAAGGACCATGTCCACAGAATAATCAGCGCGAGCACGCTTAAAGATACGCCCTTTTCCAGCCCATCTTTACCTGGTATCCAGGGCAGAAACAATCCATAAAAATAGCTCAATGCAGCGGTTATTCCTAGCAGTAAGAGAGCCTGATAACGCCAGAATATGAGAAATGGAATCGACAAGAGCAGGGCGTATAGAGCAAGCATGACCGTTGTCATTTCGAGCCGGTCCATTTGTGGGAATTTTACCTGACGCATGTTCTCGTTTTTCTTACGTCCAGCGAACAGATACGCAGGAATATCAGAGGCGCGCACTGGTCCCCAGTGTACACCCCAGTTCGTTGATTCACGGATTCGCCATCCATCGATTCCATTGGCGCCCAGTTGGGGCAGGATCAAGGCATGGTGGTTGACAACTGAAGATACGCCACTGCTGTTGATCGCGGCAATTACATCATCGGCGGTGAAGTGGCCACCTCCGGCGGCACACCAGACATTTATGCCGCGGCTATCGGCAATCAGAAGCCAACAATCCACAGTCCCATCCAGCGCGCGCACCAATCTACGGACTGTTAGTTCGTAATTTCCCGTAAGAAGCACTGGAGATTCCCTATCCGGGTCGCCAATCCGGTAAAGACCTGGTGCTCTCTTTGGATAAGGTGGGAATATTCGATAGACCAGACTCAGCAGGTCAAGAAATACGGTTCTCAGGGATATTCGATGGCGCAGTCGTGTATAGTCTTCTAGATCAGGAACACTCGCCCTATCGGCCGTGGTCACGATACTGGCGCCGACCAGCTGTAAGCTCCCAAAGAGGTGGGATTCCAGAGGTGTGGGCAGAAATCCGGCCAGCTCAAGGTCGCGATTGAAATCGCGGAGTGGAGATGTCGTCGTCCTTGTCAGCAGCCAGGTTAAAATCACCAGGGGAAGCCGTACCGTCCAATAGGCAAGCCGGTTCCAATACCCGGCCGGTACAATTTCGTCGACGATCAAGAGACGTCCATTTTCACTGAGTAGCTGGCTCACTTCTTTCAAGACGTACCGTTGGACCTCAGACCCCAGCTCGCTAAAGACGAGCGTGCTGACGATCACATCAAAGCTGCCAGGATCGAAGCGGCCCCCCAATTCGGTCACATCCATGTGGTGGAAGATGACCTGCCCGTCAGTACCAGCCTCATCCGCCTTTCGACGAGCCTCACCCAACATTTCCGCTGAGGCGTCAATACCCACAACATTTGCTCCCTGTTGGGCCATTAATAGCGCAAGCGAGCCGGTTCCGCAGCCAATTTCAAGAACTCGGATCCCTTCCCCGGCCTGAGACCAGATATAATCTGCGGCGATCCGCTCTTTGATGGGCTGCAAGCGGCCGAGGGTTAGCAGCTCAATTCCCCGATCGTAATCGGACGGCGTAGTCTCTAACCAGCGCATGACAACGGTTGCCACGGGCCCATCCTCTTTAGATTATTCCAGGTTCAGTAGGCGCCTGATGCGAAGAAAACGAGTTCTACTATTCTATTTCAGACTTTTCAAGCTGCGAAATATCGCCTTACGCTTCCTTCGGGGGCTCATCACCGGCTTCGTCCTCACGCTCACCGGTCCAACAATTCCAGCCCCACATCCAGGGTCCGAACCCGCCGAAGTGGCCATGTTTCCAGGGACCACGATGCCAATCCCGGCGCCGGCCGTGCGGGCCACGGTTAAATTCAGGTCCAGGCCCGAATCCACCACCGGGCCAACCTGACCCGAATCCCATCTTCCGCAGCTTCTCCTTGTCACCCTTGATTTCCATTCGAAAACCATCTTCGGTCTCGATAAATCTTATTTCGCCTAGTATTTTCTCGTCCATTTCGTTGTCAACTCCTTTGAGTAATAACCGAAGCCAGTATGTCAATAGATTAATACTACTTAATAGTGGTAATGATGCGCCGTACAAGTATATTTTTGCGCCAGATTGCGCATATATTTGCGCCAGATAAAGCATATCTTCTTGAACAGATCATCTTGACGCCGTCACACCTCGGCATCATGAGTACATGTTTCTCCTATTCGTCGCTCAGGTCACCTAACAAGGCAGTCAAAGAGCCAATGGCTTCCGCCAATTTGGGTCGCATTATGGATTTGAGTCTTGCCAGTTCATTTCTACCGCTGTCGGTGAGGTTGTAGATACGTTTAGTGCGTTTAAATGGATCCTCCCACTGTCCTTGGACCAATCCATGCCCTTCCAATACTGTTAAAAGAGGATAGACGGCTCCAGGATTGGCCAGCCATTGCCCACCCGTGCGTTGGATGATGAGATCCATAATCTCGTTCCCATACAAGGGCCTCAATGCGAGGAAGTTGAGGATGATGATTGGCAGCAATCCCCCTCCCTTGCTGAGTACGCTGGCCAAGAAGGGGTTAAATTCGACATCTCCTTGCACCCATGGACTAAATCGGCGGCCGCCAACCGCCCAATGCTGTTCTGGCCAGGTACCCATGAAATCGTGAAAGAATTGCCTCCAGCGGCTGCCCTTCATCCCTGGATGGATCGGCGGCCGATGGCCTCGTCGTTCTTGTTCATCGACGGGTAAATGCCATTGATCCCTCCAGGCATGCCAGAAGTCCTTACCACCATGGTGGCGATGCTTGCTCTGCTTGCCGTGACCTCGTTTATTCATAATATGACAACTATATTGAACTCAATATAGTTGAATTCCATAAAAATGTCAAGACGCTCAATTTAGTCCTCTTGACTTTTTTGCGAAAGAGTCCTTCGCGAAAGTGAAAGAAATAATCCGACTACAGTGCGGACGGCGAAATAGCTCTCTTACGAGCCATGATTCCCTGAAAACTGAATAATGGTCTAGTGTGATTCTGAAAAACTAGGAAAGGCGAGTTTTCTATCACGGAGTGGTTCTCGACAATCTATCAGAATTTTGAATAATTCTGGATGAACACGCTTTCAAAATCGATGTGAGGAATAAAGTCATCAGGATAGCGAAATGACAGCTAATGGGAAATGGACCAAAGAAAATATCACCGATATGACTGAAAGAATCGTTATCGTTACCGGGGCTAATAGCGGTATCGGGTATGAGACCGCCCGAGCTTTGGCTGGAGCAGGCGCCGAAGTTGTATTGGCTTGCCGAAACTTAGAGAAGGGGCGTGAAGCCTTGGCCCAACTTCGGACGGAAAATCCTCGCGGAGTGGTCAGACTGATAGGATTAAACCTGGCCGATCTCGCTTCCGTCTGCAGCTTCTCCGAAGTATTTAAGGAGCGCTATGAACGGTTAGATATTCTGGTCAACAACGCGGGTGTGATGGCTCTGCCGAAAAGATTGGAAACGGTCGACGGCTTCGAAATGCAATTTGGGACCAACCACTTAGGGCATTTTGCATTAACTGGTTTGCTGATCGAGCGCATAAAGGGAACGGAGGGGTCACGAGTCATCAATGTTAGCAGTGTCGCTGAAATGATCGGACGGATCAATTTCGACGATCTCAACGCCAGGAATTCATATAACCGGTGGTCAGCCTACGGACAGAGCAAAATCGCCAACCTCCTTTTCACTTATGAGCTTCAACGCAGATTCGAGGCATCAGGCCTCGATGCCATGTCGGCCGCAACCCATCCCGGTTGGACCGCTACGAATCTACAATCACACAGCGCCTTTTTACGGGCATGCAATCCAGTCGTCGGTCAGGGTTGTGAAACAGGCGCACTGCCGACGCTCTACGCCGCTACTGCTGAAGACGTAGAGGGGGGTGCTTACTACGGACCGGGTGGTTTTATGCAGGCCCGAGGCCATCCCAAAAGGGTCAAATCTAACAGCCGATCGCACGACAGGGATGTCGCGACCAGGTTGTGGGATGTCTCAGAGCAATTGACAGGGGTTCGCTATCTCAGTATCTCCGGGAATGGTCGAACCTAAATACCGGAAGGTTCGCGAGCGTATCATCGACGCTACCGGCCGGTGAGCATCTCCTTGGCCTAGATTCTATAACCATTGGCGGATAGCTTCTGCGACATCAGAATAAACGTAGTCCGGTTCCTTAAGCAGCCGGGTTAGCGGTGGGAAAAACGAAACGATATCTTCGAAAGACAGGAAGCCATGGAGCATTCCTTTATAGTTGCGATAAGTCACCGGCACACCGGCTTCCCTAAGTCGCTCAGCGTACAACAGGCCCTCGTCGAGCAACGGATCGAAGGTCGCTGTCATCACATATGCTGGCGGAAGCCGGCTGTGATCCTCCGCGAGTAGGGGAGAAGCGTAGGGATTAGACCGGTCGGCTATGTCAGGCAGATAATGATCCAAGGCGTTCTTTCCAGACTCCTCGGTAAGTACGTAGCCACTGAAATTCCGGCGGGAGGTGAAGTCCATATCGGTCAAGACGGTGGTGGGATAGAGTAAGATCTGCAAACCGATCGAAGGACCCTCTTCATCCCTGGCTTTCAAGGATACGGCGGCGGCTAGATTACCACCAGCGCTATCTCCAGCGACACCCAGCCGGGCGGGATCACCGTTGTATTCCGCCGCATTTGCTTGCGCCCATTGTACGGCCGCATAAGCATCATCAAAGGCGGCGGGAAAGGGGTTCTCAGGAGCCAGCCGGTAGCCGACGGAGACAACCAGTGAGGACGATTTCTTGGCAATACTCCGGGTTACGTTCTCGTGGGATTCGATGCTACCAATCGAAAACCCGCCACCGTGGAAGAATACGATCACAGGGAAGGGACCTTTCCCATCCGGAACGTAGACTCGAATCGGGATCGAGCCGCCAAGGCTATCTATTGAGTGATCGATTACGCTGGCAACCGGTATTCTCGGCTTGACCATGCTCATCATCTGGCGAACTTTGGGGAGGTTATTCCGGTCGAATAAACCGTGAGTAGATACCAGGTTCAGCAGGCGATTAATTACACCCATCACTGGATGCAACCGGCCGAATGGGGTGATGGTCCACCTGTATATCAGAGCGGCAAGCGATGCCAGAACGAGTATTGTGATTCCTGCGGTGTAGAGGATGAGCTTCTTCATTGTATGGCTTCTCCTGACCC
>JBARZW010000201.1:0-45710 GCA_049650305.1 Promineifilaceae bacterium (SeqCode) | reverse complement strand
CGGCAAGACTCTTTCCAAGTACCAGGCAAGGGCATAACCTTTGCGCCCCCTTGGTTCAGCCTCTCTTTCTAGACAGATCGCTCCCGCCTCTCGTGCCACTTGCGCTGTATTATCATCGCAGTTGTCGGCTATAACAACGATATCAATCATCTCCTGACGATAGTTCATCTTGAGAAGATTGGAGACAGTTCGACCGATAACAAGCTCCTCATTGTGAGCCGGGATTATCACTTTGAATTTGATTTCGACACTCTCGGCTTCACGCTCATCGACTTGTCTAACCGCAACGATACTAGCTGCCAATAGGAGGTAGTAGTAAATGACCGCCAAGACCAACGCGAATAGAACAATCGCCAAAAAAATATGGATAATTGACATAACGAAGGAGGGCTAATGGCTCCCGTATTGGCAACTAGGAACCATAATTATGTCCACTCGCTCATACCCACCGGTAGCGTTCCACCGGCAGCAAGGATACCCGCAATACGCTCCGCTGCTCGCCCATCCCCGTAGGGATTTCGAGCCTTAGCCATGTCCCGATAGGATTCAGCATTGTCAAGAAGACTGTATACTTCTTTGACAATATTCATCGAATCTGTCCCGACTACACGAGCTACTCCGGCTTCGACGGCCTCTGGCCGTTCGGTAACAGCCCGGAGAACGAGTACTGGTGTTCCTAACGTTGGGGCTTCTTCTTGAATTCCCCCCGAATCCGTTAGGATTATCTTGCTCCTATCCATCAATTTAATCATCGTTGGGTAATCGACCGGTGACAATAACGTAATATTATCATCTCCATCTAGTCTATTTTGAACCGGATACCAGACGTCCGGATTTTTATGTACTATATAGACAATATGTACATCATCTCTGACGGCAATCTCAGACAATGCATCGCATATACTTAGCAATGGTTTGCCGTGATTTTCGCGTCTGTGAGCAGTGACAAGGATTAAGTTTTCCGTATCCGGTATTGGGAGGTTTAAGTACTCGCTCGTCGGCGGGGAATCCTTGATATCCTCCAGCGCATCGATCACGGTATTACCTGTAACAAATATCGACTCTGGACCAATGGCTTCTTGAAGCAAATTTCGTTTCGCGCGAGTGGTTGGAGCGAAGTGAACATCGCTAACATGATCTGCGACAACCCGATTCATCTCTTCCGGGAAGGGATTTTCTCGATCGTAGCTCCGCAACCCGGCTTCCACATGAGCTACTTTTATCCGCCTGTAATGAGCCGCAATGGCAGACGCCATCACAGTTGTCGTATCGCCTTGCACAACAACCCAATCAGGCTCCAAATCGGCAAGGACAGGATCCAGTCGTTCGAGCACCAACGCAGCCACCTGGGAAGGAGTCTGTCTAGGTCTCATGATGTCGAGATCAATATCGGGTTCGATTTCGAACATTCGAAGCATCTGGTCTAACATTTCGCGGTGCTGGCCTGTAACGCAAACGTGGACGTCAGTGCTTGCCCCACCCCTCTTAAATTGCTTAATTACTGGTGCAAGTTTGATTGCTTCGGGTCGAGTCCCGATTACTGTGAGTATATGCAAAGGACTGCTATCGCCCCCGAAATGCAAGAACCTTGGTTATAGTTCGAAGCATAATAAGAGTATCGAGAATCGGACCACCGTTTTTAATATAATATAGATCGTATTCAAGTTTCTCGCGGGCTCCCTCCACTGAATCGCCATAATCTTGATGGATTTGTGCCCAGCCCGTGATACCAGGTCTCACTGAATGACGAGCCCGGTAAAAGGGGATATCTCTAGAGAGGTTTTCAACAAATTCCGGTCGTTCTGGTCTAGGACCGACGAGGCTCATATCACCCCGAAGGACGTTGAGCAGTTGAGGCAGTTCGTCTAGGTGGGTCTGGCGCAGTAACCGCCCGGCAAAAGTGATCCGGCTGTCGTCAATGGATGCCCATACTGCACCGCTCTCGGTCTCCGCATCTGGAATCATAGAGCGGAATTTTATGATATCTATCTCCTTACCACCCCGACCGACGCGCCTTTGTCTGAAGAACAACGGACCAGGCGATGTAATCCCGTTTCCAAGGGCCACTAAGGGGCAGAGGATTATCAGAAATACTAGTCCTATCAAGGCACCTATAATGTCGACGATGCGCTTAGCTGCGCCATAGAAACGCAGGTATGGCAACTCTTCCTGCCCGGTAGCCAGAGCGACATTTCGGCTGGCGTGCTCAAAGGCCACTCTCCCGGTCAACCGCTCATACACCGTAGTCATCGTTGCTATTGGTATTCCAATTTCGCGGCAATCAAGAATGGCCTCGAATAGCTCAGGCTTAATTCCTTCTGTATCGGTAATTGATACAACTACCTCATCAACGTCAAGCTCTCGAACCAAGCGCAATAGCCGGCTGCTGTCTCCGAGCACCGGAATTCCGAGAATCGCCGTTCCCGATTTTCCTGGATCATCGTCGACAAAGCCTATCAATTCATGCCCAGTGCTGTACTGGCGGTTGCCTTTCCTTTTCAGCCCGTTGCCTTCCAGGGCCTGCGCCAGAGCTTTTCCACTGTTCCCGGCGCCCACGACGATGGCGCGACGTTGAAAAGCTGGCTGTACAAATAACTGGGCGTAAACTAGACGCCATAACGCAATCAGTACCACCGAGACGATTACGAAGATAAAACCCTGGCTGCGATTTTCAATTGGAGGTGTCAGCCATGGTATTGTCAAGTAGATCAAGCTCGTCAGACCGGCGGCGCCAGCAGCGATGATAACTCCCATGGCGGGATCTGCCGCTCGCGAGAGATCGTAAAGTCGAAAAAGCGTGGCGATGACGCCCCAAAGAACGGCCAATGTTACGAACCATTTAACGTTCAACCAGATTGCAGAAGCGTTCTGTAACAAGTCAGTTCGCAACACAAGTGAGATAATCAAACTGGTCGACAGAATGAAAATGTCGGCAACAACGAGCAAGAGCCTGCGCTCGGATACGCGTAATCCAAGAGATGGCAACCAAATCCGACGTCGATTTGTTGAGACCGAGGGCTGTTCTTGCCCTTCATGTCGATCATCAAATGAAGTCATTCCGGTTACCTTGTTGCGTTATAACGACTAGTAGAAATCTGACTCACCTAACTAAACAACACTACGTAGAAATGAAGCATCCATAACGGAGATCGATTTCCTAATGCTCCTAATCGAGGAATTCGCAAGGGGCTAGCCGTACAGATTAATCAGCGAAATTATCTCCATTTCTCGCTGGTTATCATACCATTGCCTTCCTGCACTGCCCATGGTACGTAATATGGATTCGTCGGCAAACATCTTAATGAATGCCCCACAGATCGCCTCCGGGTCACCTGGATCGACGATCAGTCCAGTTTTTCCTTGGTCAACGTATTCAGGGAAGGCCCCCACATTGGTGGTGATAACGGGCTTTTTGAAGTAGTATGCCGATGCGATGATGGCCGATTGCGTACCATCCACATAGGGAAGGACAACAAGACTACACGCGCTAAACAATTCAAGTGCTTCACAATCATTGATGAAATGATCGCGCCATTCGATCCCTGGGGGCAATTGGGCTGTCCAACCGTCACGTAAGGTTCCAGTACCTGCTAAAACCAACACAGGAGGGATTCGTTCTGGATCGAGCTGCGACCTCAAGAGCCGATACGCCTCGATTAGGACTTCAACACCCTTGTATTCTTCAATTCGACCGAAAAACAAAATCTTGTTGTCGAAGGATACCTCCAAAGCGGCATCACGTGCGGCAAGCTGATTAGTGAAGCCTACAAATAAGTGAAGAAGTGGGGTGGAAACGACGGAATCGGCCGATAAGCCCTTCAGAATCAATCTCTGGCGATATACCTCGCCGTGGACCAATATCTTATCCGCAGACTGAGTTATTAGTCGATTCCAGATATGAAGAAGTTTTCCGTACCCGACTCCTTTATGGGGATCCAGATCGTGCAGTGTATGGATGACCGGTATTCCCCGGCGCCTGAGCCGCCAGACGATGAGAACATTCCACAAATAGGGTCCTGTGATATGTACGACATCAGGCTGGAGGTCCTCCAATGCACGCATCACTGCCGCCAGTCGGATATTTCTGAAACTCTTGAGAGATAGCCCCGTATCGCTTGTTACGAGTGGTGTGCGAACAGATATTGCCGGCGAGTAACGGTCCCGAGGATAGTCGACCGTCGTTACAAGAAAAACATCATTCTTTTCAACCAAACGGTTGGCTAGATCGGCCGTATACTGATGCATTCCGAAAGTCGGGGAAAGTAATAGATATACGAGTCTCATAAGGAATTATGAACGAACATCTGGGAATTAGGGCGAGAGGAATGGCCCAGCTATGAAACAACTTTGCAGACTCGACCCTGGTGCAGAGTTCCTCGAACTTCTCGAATCAGCGGATCCTGATAGTCATCGATGCTCCATGTGGCCTGGAACTCCATCAGCTGTCTGGATTAGCTGGAGGGCTGCTGTTGGGAGCCTTGACGGACATGGAATTCAATCGTGTTTGCCACAATCGCAGGTAAATATCCCACAAGCCGTATCCGGCGAAAACAATAAGCACGGCATCAACCGGCAATCGGTAGCGAACATTTGCCCAAGAAACGATGTGAATGAACGAATAAAGCAGCACAAATGCAAGCAAGAGCAGAACATACTCGAAGCTGAGACTGGATCTCTCATTATTTGAAGCTCCTCGCCGTATAGGTAGCTTCTCCTCTTTGGATAACAATATTCGCCTGACTGACAGAGCCACACCATAAATCATCGCGGGTAAGAATAAAGCAAAACTCAAGAGTCGGGCCATATTGCTGAGTAATGTGGAATCACTTTTTGGCCAGAATAGGAAATAAACCGGGATTCTGCTTAGCGAAAGCAAGAAGTAGCGACCCGGCTCTTCACGCACGAAATCAAGTCCTCGATAAAGCAATGCTCTATCGAGCGACGCCTCGTCCAGATCAAGCAAATCAGGTGGTATCAACTCCTGGTATGTGACGCCGTGTGATGGCGAAAGTACAGACTCAAAACGAGTCCCATAAATTGGGTGATTGCTCCAGAAAAACGCAAAACCGGCGTTGGAGTTTAGGGCCATGATGCGACCAAAAGCACGCTGGTTTCGAACGATTACCGGGGTGAGTAGTAGAGCGACAGTTACGAAAGCAACAGCTAGTGGCGCCATCACAGAACGAACCGATGCCCGCCGCCAGGTAACCCAGAGCAGCCACAACAACAGCACGGCGACGAAAGCCATGATCACTTGCCGCAGCAAGAGGGCTAGGGTGATCGCCAGACCTAGCTCGAGACCCAGCAAAAGCCACCAGCGATTCATAACCGGGGCTGCTTCAGGTGCGAGACCCGTAATCTTGGCAGCCAGTCGCATAGTTATGTCAAGTGACCAGAGGATACTCACGATATAGAGGGCCTCAGTCATCAAGGAGGCGCCATACATAATGAAGTAGGCATAGACCGCCGAAATCGCGGCCGCGATCAATCCTGCGTTCTTGCTAAACGTCCGCCGGCCGATCCTAAAGATAAGCCAGGGTGTGAGTACTCCAACCAGTACCGCCTGCAAAAGGCGAGCTACAACCGGAAAATGGCCGATGAGGCGGTAGATGCTTGCCATCATCAGGACGTAGGGATATGACCAATGAGCCGTAGGCTCCCCCCCCCTCGTTGCCGGCCACCAGTCTTGTTCGAAGGTGAAGCCGTATCCTTCCGAGACTCTAATAGCCAGGGCATCGTATGAAATCTGATCGTAGGTGCCTCCACGCAGCTCCTCGATATCGTTTCCCAGGAATAGAGCGGTTCCGAATCGGAGCAATACCGACACTCCGATGATCAATATGAGCGGTGAAAACCAGCCTCGGCCGCTTCTTACCACTCCTCTTCGTCCCCGTAGCCCAGTTTTCGAAGTGCTTCGCCGGCTAGTCGTTTAAAAACCAGTTTTCGCAGAGGTGACCAATCTCGCCAGTGCCGGAAAGGTTGAAATCCGTCTGGCTTCTCGACTGGATCCCAATTGACCTCTCCAGATTCGTCTATCGACGAAGAACCTTGAACGGGAATATTCCCAATAATCTCCCATGGATATTTTTCCACATCAAGACCAAAATGGTGGCAGGCATTCGTCACAAACGCTTCTGGATCCTCAACCGCATCTTCGAATCGCCCCAACCAAAAGCCTTTGTCAACTTGATTATGTTTAGAGTTAACATAAAGACTCATATTTGCAGCCCGTCTCCAGCGTAGGCAGGCCATCCAGAACCGAATTTGTGGCCAAGTTCTTACCGTTGAATGGACTACGTCTCGTCCATCTCGCACCAGCAATAGGAGATTCTCATAGGGAAAGACATCATAGAAACGGTGCAAATACTGGACGCCCGGGATCTTTAGCAATATACGTTTTCCATCAGGCGTTGAATTGTGAAGATAGGCTATAATCGATGCGCCAAATAGGGGTAGGAAGTCATCGCTTGCTATCTGGTTTCTATTTTGATCGTATGACCAAATAAAGGCATCTTGGATCTTCTCTATGTCACCGGTGCGCTCGAGAAATGGCAGCTCCCAGATATCGTGCGGATACGCATATAAGTCCGGGTGATGTCTTAGCAATTCACCCACGTATACGGTCCCAGACCTGGGCATTATTCCATGCAACATGATAGCCGGCCCCCGTGTTACATCCCGAATAACTGAAGCTGCTTCAAGGGCTACTCGACTAATTGAGCCGCTGGGATGGGGTTCGAAGCTCTCGCTGTCGAAAATGTATCTAACGTACTTCTGAACGTTTCGTCTGGTTACCATGCGCGAATAGGTCTAGGACTATTAGATGCTGTTTGGACCCCCACGCGACTCAAACGCCACCGCCATTCTCAGTCATTTTTCTTCTCTTGAACATCGATAGGCAACTGATCTAGAATGACAAGCCCACCGAGGAAGATCCAAATAAACACCGAGAATCTAAATCCTCTTAATCCTACGTTATAGACGAATGGCAGCATCCATTCCACGATACCACTAGCAATTAGAATGCCAATCAATCCAGCTATAGCGCCGAAGACGTAGGCGGCATTGAAATCATCTGAAAAACGCTGCTTGAGTCTCCAGGCTTGTGTGCCTATCTCGGCCGATAACCAGAGGAATGCTGCAAGTCCCACGACCCCCATTTGGGCGAAGACATCAATATAAACATTGTGGGAGTTGACGTTTGGCTGGTACCAGACTCCATGCTCAGTTAGCAGTGGAATAAAGGTGTGATATTGACGGTATGTGGTCAATCCCAATCCAAGGATGGGCTGAGCTTTGGCCAGATTCCAAACCGATTCCCATAGCGTGAACCGTCCACCTACGCTAAGTTCGCGTTCAAACTCCCAGTCGAAAAATCGGAAAACAAGGCCAGATATGACAAACAGAAGTATAAGGCCAAAAAGAACTCCGGCGCTAAACCGCGAGCGAAGCCAGAGCAGAATCATAAGAACAATAACAGGAGGTAACCAACTGGAAGTCCAAGCGGCGTTGAATAGGAAACCGAGTAAGGGAGCTATCACAGCTGCCCCAAACAATCCCGCACGCCATTGACTCTTTAATTGACGATTGAATAGTGCCTGGCTGGCTGCGAGGGCCGTAAACCAAACATAGAATACACCGCTTCCGCTGGCATTAGATAAAAGGAGCTGGAGCGGACGGCCGAAAACTCCAGCATATCGAGCAAAGATCACGATCGTTCCTATTCCGAGAAATCCAAAGGTTACCCACCTTAGAACCTTCAGAGACTGCTGTGCCGTAATAAAATAGGCAACAAACGAAAGGAGGAAGATAGCATATTGACCAGCCTGGATAAGGATGAGATTCGAAGGGCGCGGAAAGCGTATATCCCAATTGGCATTTCCATACATCCAAGATATAAAGGCGGCGATGAGAAATACGATCATCGGCACCATCGTCCTAGAATGGATAATCTGAAGATGACGTTGTCTTAGCCCCCGTACCACCCACAAACCGGTTATCATCAGCAAAATAAATATGACGACATTAACTGAAACCGAAGCTGTTGCCGAAATTTCGAGGGGGACGAAAAAAGCGCCCAGTAACAAGAAGACCAGGCTCAACTCCGGTTTCTCAACCAGATAAAAGGTTATGCCCAGGCCGATGATCCCCGCCAATAGAAATAGCGACCAGACTGTATTCAAACTCGGTAGAATCAATCCGATACTAACCGCCAGAAGGAGAACCCCGATTGCCGTAATCGAATGGATTGCGAGTCGACGACGATCTGCGTCTAATCTGCTAGGTCGAATGTTGTCCAGCATTCTCTATCGCTATGGTGATTACTTTAATCGAATACACAGTCTCAACGTCTCTAGATTAATGTGAAGTTGGGCTCGCGCTCTCTTGCGCCAGCCAGGTAAAATATACAGAATCGCCCAAACAAATTCCCTCAGTAGGGCCGCGACGGCAAACATGGTTCGTTGGATGGCGCCATACAAAAAGCTGTAATGCTTGCGGGCAAACAGCATACGGCCGCGATATACGAGCGTAAATCGCTTACTGCCGGGCTCAAAACTACCCCCGCCATAGTGGACTGTCGTGACCTGGGGCAGATAATACACTTTCCAGCCAGCCTGCCACAGTCTATATTGCCAATCGGTTTCGTCGGAGTAGATGAAATACTCTTCATCGATCAGGCCGATTTCTTCCATCGCTTCTCTCCTGATCAGGATGCTAGCCGAACTCATCCAGTCCACCTCCCTGACCTCTGGCCAAACACTGCGATAGCTTGGGTGTATTGGATTCAGCCGTTTGCCCAGATGCGACACGATTAGAAATTCCTCCTTGAGCGTTGGGAAGAAGCAGAAACTAGACTGTAACGAACCATCGGGATTCAGGAGACTGCCGCCTACGGCTCCTGAATCAGGATGTTCATCAAGGAAGTCTACCATGGCCCCGATGGACTCGTTGTCAACAACCGTATCATTGTTCAGGATAAGTATGTATCGGCCTTGGCTCTTCCGAATACACTGGTTATTGCCTCGGGCAACACCTAAGTTCTCATCATTCCTGATGACTACAACTTCTGGAAAGTACTCGTCCAGCATCTCGAGTGTGCCATCTAAAGATCCATGATCGGCAACTATTATCTCATACTCCAGGATAGCGATTGCCTCTTTGATTGATCGCAGACATTGGTATAGAAAGTCTCGATTATTCCAACTGACCAGGGCGATAGAAAGATCGATCACATTATTACTTCTTACTCAGGGAAAATGATTCGCAAAAATCGCTAAACTGTTTCCCCAATTGAGACCAAGTGTATTTTTCTAGTACTAGCTGACGAGCTTTCTTTGCCAATTCCCGTCCAAGGTCGGCATCTACTAGCAAACGTATTACATGGCTGGCAAACAAATCTGGCTCGTCTGCGATCAATAAGTGTACTCCGTCTTCGACGTCTATACCTTCGACTCCTTTGGCAGTACTTACTACTGGTGTACCTAGAGCCATAGACTCAAGAGCTTTGATCCGAGTCCCTGATCCAAACCTCAAGGGAATAACGCAGACGGTCGCCGCAGAAACCGTGTCAGACACATCACTGATGTACCCCGTTAGTTCAACACTCGCGTTGCCTCTAATCCTTGATAGATCAACGCCATCAAACCTACCCGTGATTCGCAGCACTATATGTGGTGAGTGTTGTTGGATGAGCGGCATGATCTCGGATAGAAAGAATTCCATAGCATCCAGATTTGCAGCAAACTTCAAGGATCCCTGGTAAACAAGCGTTGCGGGATCTTTCATCACCGAAGGGCCCACGGTGTACTCCGCATCTATCCCGTTCGGAATCAAGGCAACACACTTCCCCGTATGGTCACCTCTAGAGAGGAGACCGAGCAATATGTCCCTTTCACGCTCGGAAGGCACCGAAATTCCGTCAATATCGCCAAGACGCTCAGACAGGTAGTGCGACCATATGCTTCTAGTCATAGCTCGCGTTATCTTCTGATATCCACGAGGTCTAACTACACGATTCCAGATCGTACCGACCTCAAATTGCTCTAGAATTACTGGCTCCTTGAAGGTCACATCCTCAAGTAATGGAAAATTCTGCACCTGCGAGATTACGATAATATCTGGATTCTCAGTCGCCAATCTGTCTTCAACAATACGAGTCATGGCAGGGTTGTAGCGACGAGTGATCCACGGTGGTTTGCGCGTTAGAAACGACCGCATCACGGAGATAGGTTGCCGTCTGTAATTTCGTCGAGGTACGACGTCAACCGTCGAACACAAATTTAAGAGAGGATTGATTCGAGATGCACCTGGTGGGGAGGATTCTTCACAAAAGGTTGCAAGGTGAACAGAGTGATACTTTCCTAGTTCCTTCAGGAGGTTGAATATACGAATTCGCGCTCCATTATCTGGTGGATACGGGTACCAGCCGGAAACAAACAAAATACGCATGAAATAGCTCAGTCGAGATAACCTAAATCTTTCAACTGGCGCATGATCTCCTCCTCCTCGGCTTCAGAGTAAATAGATTGTTCTTGCCCTGTTTCTTGTTCACTAGCCTCGGCGTATAAGGGTTCAGGCAACATGCCTTTCTCAATAAGTCCGATGAGGACATCCCCTTCCATCGAACTTGGAATAGGAAGATTCAGCAAATGGAGCAAAGTCGGCGCGATATCTATAATACTCGCCTCTTTCAACTGAGTATTTCGCTCGATTCCAGGACCTTGAGCCAGTAAAATCCCGAAGAGATGATGTTCGGCTGAGTGGATTGCGTCGCTATCAGGCCACCGCAATTGCCCCTGAAATACACCTGAACTGGCTTCGCCGAAACCGGCCATACTGTAATATCCATCATTCCATTCGACTATCAGGTCCGGCGCTACGGAGACATACGGGCCATGGTAGATGTCCCTTCCGTAGTGCACGTGACGTACAATCCTCTCACCATTGTCAGGATCTCGCATTTCCAAGAGCGCAGACTCAATTTCTGCCAAGTGCGATTCCGCTTCTTGACCTGGATGTACGAACCCCTGCGGCTCACGTCCATCAAGATTAAGGTAGATATTTCCGCCAAACGATGCGCTGTATGCAGATGTAGCAGACCAATCGATGGCCGGGTTCCAGTGCTTCATCTGGTCTCTAATTCGCGCCATCGCGATCGCCGGTACCAGCGCTTTCAACCGCCTTCGCAAAGATGGTGGGGCACTACGTCCTAGCCTCCGGTAAAGGGATTTCCATAAGGGATTCGACCTAGTGTCTGCAGCGATTAGATCATTTTGCCAGGCGAGCCAGCCTCTTTCTGCTAGCCAGCGGTTGATATTCACGAGGTGACTGTAGGATCCAGCGCCATGATCAGAGAGAATCACGAAAGTGTAAGATGGATACGAATCCATGAGATCGGCTAGGACGCTATCAATACGACGATATACGGACTCTATTGCCGATCGCTGGTTTATGGGCGACGTCGAGTCGAGCATCTGTTGCCAATAAAAATGTTGGACACGATCCGTTGCCGTAAACACTGAGCAAAGAAGATCAGTGTTTGGATGCTTCTCTAGCAAGTACTTGGTGATCTTAAGATTATCGTCGACCGTTTGGAGCAAATAGTCGATATACGTTTCCTGGTTGAAGAGCGAGATCGGTTGTTCAACTAATTGTTCAGGAGAAAAATGGATGAGCATCTCATCCTGAAGTGCATTCGGATTCGTGAATCGCACATCGATATCCGGTACTCCCATGCCACTTATCAAATAACCGTTCGGAATTGACTGGGGTGGATAAGTCATTGGCATGTTGTAGACGCCTACTTGACGATCATGCCTACCCGCCCATTCCCAGAATGCTAGACCTTGACGCCCAGCCGCCGATGTTGGATACCAATCATAGGTACCAGAACGCCTCTGTAGAAATCCGAAGATCCCGTGCCTGCCTGGATTGGTACCAGTGATAAGAGAAGACCAAGCAAGCGGCGTAACAGGCGGCATCGTTGAGCGAAGGGGAGCTGTCGCACCATCAGCGAAAAATCGCGCCAATGTCGGGAGTTTTCCCTCCGCAGCCCACGGTTCAATCAGGTCAAATGTGGCCCCATCGAGGCCGATAAGTATGATCTTTTTCGAGTTATTCGCGTTCGTCAGAGCCCACTAACCTTTGATATCTTTAATACTCTCAGTTTGTCGTGGTTGCATAGATTTCTATAGTCTTCGCTAATGCGTATTCGAGACGAGGTGCCAGGACTTGCCAATCGTATTTTTCGACGGTCAGCTCACGTCCTGCCTGAGCTAATTTCGCGCGCTTATCAGGAGACTTGAGCAACTCTACTGTCTTGTCTATGAATTCCTTTCCTGAATTGGCGATCTGCAGGTGTTTACCATCTTCGACCTCAAGACCTTCGGCACCAATTGCAGTCGATACGACAGGGCAACTCGCAGCCATCGCTTCCAGTATTTTGATACGTGTGCCCCCTCCAATACGCAATGGAACAACAGAGAGCGAAGAGGACCAAAGCTTCTGCCTGATATCTGGAACGAAACCTGTCAAATGAACGCCGGGTAAGTCGGCCAAACGAGCTATTCTAGGTCCCGGTTGCAATCCAACTATCTCGAACTCTATGTCCGGTAAGGCGGAATGGACGTGAGGCCAAACTTCGTGACAGAACCATATCACGGCATCTATGTTCGGCTGATAACTTAGGCTCCCGAAAAATAGGACCGTATTTAAACTTCTATCATTACTTTCAGCATCGAAGTATTCGCAATCTACGCCATTGGGCACAACGATCACCGATTGCGCAGGGGCCAACTCGCCGATCCTATCTGCATCGTGCGGCGATACCGCCACGCACACTGGGAATTGCCTCAGCCAGTGACGCTCGAATTGCACCAACCTTTGCCAAATCAGCCTGTCGCGCAGTTTATGGACTGGATTATCAGCCTGCTGCATTCTCCTCGCGGAGATATCGCTTTCTATATTCTGTTCGATCAGTAGTGAAGGAATATTATGGAGTTCCGACTTCAGCTCAACGAGGAATAGTTGCTCGAATCCGACTACATCGTATGCTCTGTCTTCCAGCATACGACGAAGCGGATGGCGCATTTCCTCGACAGGAAATGTTTGAACATACTTCGGGCGATTAGATAAAAGAATTTGGCCCCAACCACGGACTCGATTTCGCCACTTTCCAGCAGATGCATAATCCTCGATTTGAACCAGTTCAAGGTTTTCACAGAAGGGTTCGATTTGGCCGATATAATCCTGGTCCGACGGTTGCAGAAATGAGATTAACGAAACCTCGTGTCGGATAGAAAGCTGCTTGATTATGTTATAGAGGCGAGTTCGTCCACCGCTAATTGGTACCGGGAAGGTGGGAGAAATAAATAGAATCTTCACGACGGGAATCGAGTCTTTTCGATCAATTAGCCCGGAACAAATCTGGATTTAGATAGAGGCTGTTGTGCGATAATCTTGGTCTGACTCGGATATCTGATTTTGACCGATCTCGAATCATCAATGAGGTTTGTTTCCATATAGGGAGATAACTATCATGGAATCAAATCAAAAGGTGGTCTTCCTGGACAGATGGTGATCACGGTTCTCGCAGACGAGTCATTGGTCATGATGTTTTATGTGATTACGGGATGTGCAAGTTGCTAAGCGAACCAAGTCTGATCCGAAGCGCGTCCGCGAATCCCTAACTTACGACCTGCAATTCCTTTCAAATATATCCAGATATCAGGTGTCGTCGGGTCAAGAAGTTGAGCGATCAAGAGTAGTTGCAGTGCCGCAGATTTGCTATGAGTCCGAGAACAAGCAGACCACCATACATATCGCTCTGCCAGCCAACGGCGTTCTGCGTTTTGGACCCAATCCGGTCCTTTTGAACGCGACACGCCTAACCTGCTCCATCCAAAGGATATTCTTCTATTGATCGCACTTAGCTGCGCTCGGTTCAGGTATTTTTGTTGATCCCCACCCCTTTTGCTAGAAGTCGTCTCCATGTGTTGTCTGACAACATACAGAGTATCGCTGATATTTGATATGTCCCAGGCCTCAGAGAATCTTAAAAGGAAATCTGTATCTTGAGCCACTGGATAGGATTCATCATAGAACCCATCGATAACCTTCAAGCAATTAAGCCTAAACATTATGGTTGCGTGTAGAACAGGTAGTGCTCGCAGAATCTTTTGCTGAATTTCCTTTGGATTCGTCGGTGGATTCCACACTCTGACTAAGCCACCACGATCATCTATCCACTTGCTTCCTGTCCCGATAAGCCCGACTGTCTCGTTTAGCTGGAGTAAGCTTACTTGCCTGTATAGACGATCTGGCAGGGATATATCGTCTGCATCTTGACGAGCGACGAACTCCCCTCTCGCTAGCTTCAGACCCCGATTCAGTGAGTAGGCAAGTCCACGATTGGCCGGATTGGTTATGCGAACTATCCGAGGATCCTCATAACCATTGACAATGGCAGCACTGGCATCCATTGAACCATCATCAACGATGATAAACTCAAATTTCCTGAATGACTGCTCCAGGATGCTATCGATGGCCTCACGTAGATATCTTTCTCCGTTGTATACCGACATGACAACACTAACAACCGGAACATTATTAGCGTCAACTTCTATAGACCCCAATTCACGCTCCTGAAGGGCCGAATAAACGGTCAAGCATCTCTTCTCTTGGCAAGTGAAGCAAACCTACTTTAGAACCACCTGAATGCATTGCTATTTTTGCAGCATAACTAGGGACTTGGTGCTGGTTGATTGGATTCAATTGGTTTTGTTTGTTTATCGATACGCCATCGAAGATCATATCAAGCAGCCACTGGGTAGCTGTGTTTAGAGCGTTTTTAACTCCCATCTGTGTGGTAGCCTGATCAGACCTGAACCAGGCCTGCCAGATAGTACCCGGAGTCTGTAAATCCGCCTGTGATCGGCGTATTTGGACAGGGCGGCAGAATCAGATATCGCAAGACTGATTTCGTAGAGACCGGGGCGTAATCCAACGTCCTTGATATAGATTTCCACCCGGCCCTCCCCAACAATCTCGCCAACTTGCACACCGTCTCGCGAGGTATTGTGATCGGCGTATTTCTCTCCGTCAGCAGCATGAATTTTGAACTCAAAACTTGGCTCATCTATCATTTGCCGGGCATTGTAGTCCATGCGGATAATCAGCGGATCTCCAGAACGACAGCTGGATACAGAATTACCGCTCCCGTCGACGAATCTCACGTCGGTTATCTGGACAGGGCCGTCTTCTTTCGAGGTCTCTATTTCACTGACCAAGGACTCCCGGGATTGAGTCTCATCACCGAAGTTGGAAGCGTAGTGAGGATTGTCAACATAGATCGAAACAACTTCAGGTGGCAACCCATCTGCGATAACGCTCCCTCTATGAAGCAATATCGCACGGTCACACAATCGCTGCATCATATCCATTGAATGAGTGACAAGGATGACAGTGGTTCCTGATTCCTTTAGATCGGCCATCCGTTTATAACACTTCGGAACGAATATCCTGTCGCCCACAGCTAGTACTTCGTCGATAATCAGGATATCTGGCTCTACATGAGCTGCTACTGAGAATCCTAAACGAGCATACATCCCAGACGAATATCGCTTAACAGGTGTGTCAAGAAAATCCTCGAGCTCGGAGAAATCAACGATTCTGTCAAAACGTTTGTTTATTTCTGAGCGTTTAAGTCCCAAGATGGTGCCGTTCAGATAGATATTCTCTCGCCCTGTAAGCTCTGGATGGAAACCTGCGCCAAGTTCAATTAGAGATGATAAACGCCCATTGACCACAATATCTCCAACAGTTGGCTTGGTAACAGAAGTAGCTAGTTTGAGCGATGTTGTCTTACCCGCACCATTTGGTCCAATTATCCCGACCGCTTCCCCCTGCTTAATGCTGAACGATACGTCGGCTAATGCCCATAGCTCCTCTACTTGATCATTGCTGTGACGGCCGATCAGATACCGCAAAGCATTTGGAACTGCGTATCGAAGTCCACGGTGAGCTTCACCCAACATGTAACGCTTAGAAACGTTAGAGAATTCCAGTGCGATTGATGTCATTAGCTAGATCAGATCTGCAAATAGGTTCTCAGATCGCTTGAAGTACGCGTATCCGCTGACGAACAGTACTGCGGAAATGGCGGCACTTATTCCAAGATGACTCCATACCGGATTAACTCCCAGTAGAATGACCCTGCGATAGGATTCGATAATGCCGGCCATTGGGTTGAGCATATAAATTGGCAGGAACTGCTCCGGAACCAAACTGATTGGATAAATAACTGGGGATGCATACAGCCAGAGTTGTGTGGCTAATGGAATCACAAACCGAATATCCCGGTAAAACACATTAAGGGCAGATAAAAGGAAAGCGATACCCAGGATCAGTAAGACCTGAATAAGAACTATTAGCGGTACCCATATAAGAGTCACAGATAGCGAGATTTTATAAACGACCATCATCACAAAGAGGAGTAGCGATGCAATCATGGCATCGAGGAAAGCCGCGCTTACGCTTGCTATCGGCAGGATCTCCCGCGGGAAATATATTTTTGTAACCAGATTCATATTACTAACAAGACTAGGTACGGCAAAAGACAGCGAAGTTGTCAGAAACGTCCAGGGCACTAGCGCAACATAGGAAAATACTGGGTAGGGAACCTCTACACTAGGTACCCGAGCAATCAGGGAGAAGACGAAAGTGAAAATGAGCATCAACGAAAGTGGCTGCAGGATCGCCCATAAACCTCCAATTGCCGACTGCTTGTATCGAATCCGCACTTCGCGAAGTGTCCACATCCAAAGGAGATCGCGGTAGTTGAAAAGGTTTGTTACGTGATTCATGTCGTTAAGTCGTCTTTAGAAACGACGCGAATGGCGCTTCAGTCGTATAAGAACGATTATTCCCAATAGGAAGAATACTAGAGCCGATACTGCAAGAATCGAGTCTGAGCTACTTCTTGAGGTAGGGGGTTGATCCTCGGGGAACGAAGCAGCCGTCGACACAATTGTTGGCGAAACCGAATCAATCTCTGGTAAAACCGAGGCTTCCAATAGATTGACTGACGGAGATGGAGTTGGCATGATTGCCGGAGGAATACTTGGTGAGTCTATCGCCATATCTGACACCCACACTTCATTGCCTTCTCCTGTCTCGTGCCTCCATCCTGCAACCAAGTGGTTTCCACCAAGGATTGCTGCTGATCCACCCTCTGGTTCCCAATCGCCTCTTTCACCAATGAAAGCCAAAGGAGACCAAAGACCATCACGCCAGGATGTATAGAATGGTCCTATAGGTTTATCTTTTGCACCTAACCAGCCCAAAGAGACCATATGTACTCGGCCAGAGCTATCTACTGCTAACGCATTCGGCTCCGTTAGCCCTCTATGAATAGAGCTTATCTGGCTTGGTTTGCTCCAAGTTTCTCCCCTATCAGCAGACCACTGATGCCAGCGTTGACCGGCAGGCGTACCATCCCAGATGATATGGATTTCGTCAGTTCCTACGGTCGCAAGGTTTACCCAAGATGGCCCATAATTCTCAAGATAGCCCTCGTCCTTACTATCCACCAGTAATGGAATAGACCAACTAGCACCACCATCGGCGGAACGAGTATAATAAACGGCGCTTCCAACGCCAGCGCCAGGTTGCTCGCTATAGACCACATGGAGACCTCCATTCTCGTCTTCCGCAGCCCTTGTCCAACAACCTCCAACCATTGCGATTTCAACCGGTCGGCTCCAATCGGATCCATTCGCCGTCCTTGCATGAGCTAGATAACCAAGCTCTTCACTAGAACAATAGACCATGTGAACGTAACCATCGAGTCCCGCGACTATACTGGCATTTCTTACGGTGCCTTGGCTGACCCTTATGGGCTCAGACCATGAATCAGCTAAGTCTGCCGCATGAGCTGATGCTTGGCTATACATAGCCATGGGACCGTCTATCCATACCAGATGAAGCCATCCATCGCTATCAACGGTCAACTGAGGTGACCAAAAGTTGCTGCCACTTTTATAAAGCACATCAATTGGTTGCGTCCAGTTGTACCCATCAAACTTAGAATAGTAGAGCGTATCAAAACTTGCACCTTCTCCTATACCTGTCTTTGCGGCAAATATCGCATGAACATTCCCCCATAGATCTGCGACCAGTACAGGAGACATCGTTGACGCTGGTAGACCTGCCTCGTTCAGGACAGTCTCGGACAATTTCTCGGGAATCGTCCATTTGGTTTCATCCTGGGCGCTCGCTGCGAATATTATGCTTGCATAAAGTAGAATTGAGACGAATAGGAGGATAAGTCTGATATATCGCATAATATTGGAAAAACTTGGTTAAGATTGCATGCAAGTCACAACTAGGTCTTTCGTCATCCTGTAAGACCTCGACCGCTAAGTTCGTCGCTCGCGAAGTTGAAATTATCAACAGCTATTGTGATCCGGACCCATTCTGTCAACTGAGATAAGCCCTCGTTGAAGCTAACGCGTCGCTTGTATCCGTGCCGGCTCAAGTCATCGATTTCTGCAAAGCAGTGTCGAATATCTCCTGCACGATATTTACGCACGATATCAACTTGAGTAGATTTGCCTAAGTGTTCTGACAGTCCCAGCGCCACATCAACTATCGCGATTTGATCACCGGTGCCTACATTAAACGTCCCGAAGTCCATCTGCGGCCGCGTCATCGCCAACAGGTTCGCCTGAACAATGTCGGACACATGGACAAAATCCCGGCTTTGCTGGCCGTCCTCAAATATTACAGGGGAATTATTGTTCAGTAGTCGAGAGGCGAAAATCGCCGCTACCCCTGTGTAGGGATTAGATAATGACTGGCGCGGGCCGTAGGTATTGAAATAACGAAGCGCCACAACGGGAATGTTATACGCCCGGCCGACCACCAGACACATCTCTTCCTGATCCTCCTTGCTAATTGCATAGGTAGAGGTTGGAAACAGCGGCTTCTCTTCATCCGTTGGCAACGGCTTTACATGCCGATCACATTGAGGGCAATGCATCTCCCAGTCCCGTCGAGCCAGCTGTTCCTCTGACCGGAGTTTAGGATACACCTCGCCGTGTTCGGTGCATTCGTACTTTCCCTCGCCATATATCGACATCGATGAGGCGACGACGAGTTTCCGTATCCGATCGCGAATCGAGCTCTCGTTGGCCATGATGTCCAACAAAACAGCCGTGCCCCGGGCGTTGACATCGATATAACGCTCTATCTGGTACATGGATTGCCCAACCCCAACCATGGCCGCCTCGTGAAAGACCACATCAATACCAGACATCGCCTTCTCTAATGCATCGCGATCACGAACATCACCCAGAACATACTCGGCTCCTTGATTGGAGTATTCAGGCCAGCTTCCAGACTCTCGCAGCGCCCCATGGACCTGGGGTTCAAGGTTGTCGAAAACTCGTACGCGATGTCCCTGCTCAACGAGTGAGTCCACTAAATGGGAGCCGATAAAACCCGCCCCGCCGGTTACAAGAACTGTCTCTGTCAATTCAAATTCCCCTTATTCTAAGAGCCTTACTTATACATATTAGCCGTCGCCCTTACGATATCGGATTCCTCGCGGGCATCAATATAACTGTACCATCCGGCTCGCAACTGCAGCTGTCCCTGATCATTGTTTGTTTTTGACCAGAGCGATACACCGTCATCAACGCGCCCATTTACAAGGTAGGCTTCACCAAGTAATTGTCTGGTCGCGTTATCCCACGGAGCCTGGGCATAGGCGGCTTCTAAATGGCGGACAGCCTCTCCATATTCACCCAGCGACAGGAGTATCTGTCCCAGTCGACGACGAGCACTAGCATTTCCTGGGTTGAGCGATATCGCTCGCTCATAACCGTCGACGGCCGAGGACAGGTCCACTTCACTTCTAACGGCGTCTTGCACCGGCCAATCTGGCCACTCATAGACTCCCAATTCCGCCTGACCCTGCCGTACGGCTGCCAAATTGGAATTAAACAACGAGAGAACCGGCCGCCAACTGAAGATAAGAATTATGCCTACTATTAGTAAGCCAACAAATATCGCCCTAAACTGCTGTCGAGCATCCGGAGTCCTTGCCCTAAGTAGCTCAGGTACAGCAAAGGCGAACGGCACGAACATCAGGACAACCATTCTCGTGCCGTAAATAGCATCGTCAACGAATCCATGGATAACGAGGATGAGAATCGACATCGCTGCCGCTCCGAGCAGTACCCCCTGTTTGCTCATTTGCTTGCTTGCTTTTTCCGGTGCAGCTGGCTCGGTTTGGTTCCGCACCCGGCGGCCGCCCAGCACTCGCCATACGGCCTCACCCATAAGCACTAACATCCAGAAGAAGATGAAGACAGCGATGATTCCTTGTTGAATCGTGAGATCCAGGAACAAGTTGTGCGCATGAGTCGAGAATCCCACATGCAGAAGGAGAGCATAAGAGGAGTAGAGCATCATGTAGTTATCGAGTCCCGCTCCTATAAAGGGGTAGTCGTTCACCAAGATCAGGCTATTCCGGTACATATCCGCTCTCAATAAACCTGACCCAAGCGATGGCAAGCCTGAAAGAGAGTCATTCACCAGATCAGGTGCCAGGATAACAACAACGGCAACTAACAATAGGACTACCGCGATCGAACCGAGAAACCAGGAACGACTACGCCGCCGGCCCGGGACAATGGATCGTATAACCAGCCACCAGATCACGACGAGAGCAGCTACTATTACTGCGATCCAGGCTCCCCTGGAACCCGACAAGGCAAGTCCAAATAGGGTTAGGATAACAGCGCCTAAACCCGCAATAAAATCTCGGCGTCGTTTTCGGTACCACGATATGATTGTGACGCCGACGGTGAACGGGAGAAGCATCGCCATGGCTCCTGCCAAGATATTCGGATGAAAACGCTCCAGAGACAGAGCCGGCAACAGGTGGCGAATAGTTTTACCAGTTTCGCTTATCAAACCGATCTTTGACGGATATTCGTCCCAATCGTGACTGAGAAAAAAATATATGGCAATCAAAGGAGCCAGTCCGGCTAGAATCCACGCCTGCTTCTGGAGCGCCCTGCTTCCCTTGTCAGCGGCCCAGTTGGCAAAAGAGTAGTAAAGCAAGACGGCCCCGCATATCAGCCAAAACTTACCCCATGCACTCTGCCTATCGAAGGCCGCCCAGACGCTTACGCCTGCGGTGACGATAAAGGCCAGAAATGGCCAATCAAACGGTGTATGGATTCCTGGTCGTCCGGTGAAATACCAACGGACCATCCAGGGCGCCAGAGCCAGGACCAATGGCAGGGCCCCGAGTTGAGGAAAGGCCAACCATAGAAAGCAAGCTATCGAAACGCAGGCTACATCGATGTACGGAAACCAAGGAGGAAGAACCCGGATTGTCTTCGCGTTTTTGCGTGTTCTAGCGATCTTCAGTCTCCATGATCAATATGGCAGTTAGGTCGGCAGCCCCGTCTCGGTCGAGGCCCAACTAAGATGCTGAATTCCAACATTCAGCGCGGTCTTCATTGTGCTCCAATCTGAGAAGAGCATCTTGGTGTAAGTCCACATTGGACCAGGTCGAAACGCCCATTCCCGGAAAGCTCGTTTCTGCCAGTAAAGGAGTCGTTCAGCAGGTAACTCCGGGTAATCCAGGACGGTTTCTCTATCCATATCGACCTGCTCCCATCTGGTTCCCTTCCGGAACCACCCTTTTTTGACAACTTCGAAGAAAAATGGGGTTCCAGGATAGGGAGCAGCCACGTGAAACAGGGCGATGTCTAGGGGCAATTTCTTAGAGAAATCGATCGTCTGCCGGATCGTTTCCTCAGTTTCGCCGGGCAAACCAATAATGAAGTAACCCCAATTCATGATCCCGGCCTTCTTGGCCCACCGAAGCGCTCGTTCGGCCTTCTCAGGGTAGGCCCCTTTCCTGACATTTCGCAATATCTGCTCGTTCCCGCTCTCAATTCCCCAGGAAATTAACCGGCATCCGGCTTGCCCCATTAATTGGAGCATCTCCTCGTCTACGTAGTCGACCCGGCTGTTACAGGTCCATTTGATGTTTATCTGTTCATCGATCATTCGCCTACATAGATCAACAACCTGGTCTCGGTTCACCGTAAACAAGTCAGCGTACATGTGGACATTGTGAATGCCGAGCCCCTTGAGATTCCACATTTCTTTCATGAGCTTCTCTGAAGCTCTTAGGCGTGTCGTGTACTGGTAACTCACATGTTTGATGCAATAGGTGCATCCGGCAGGGCAGCCGCGACTGGTTACTATGAAGGTGAACGGTCCTTTTATCAAGGGCATTCGATACTTGGACAATGGTAGAAGCTCATGCATCGGTTCGGGTAGATCATCGAGGTTGGATATGAATGGTCTTGGGAGATTAACGGTGATCTCCTCTCCCTTTCTCCAGGCAAGGCCTTTTATTCCGGGTAATATGGAAGATCTCTCCCCCTGACCGGAAGGTTGGTACCCGGGATCAGACTTCTCGAAAAGCAGCTCGATATCGGCTGAGCGGAGTTCAAATCTGTCCTCGAGGTGATCGATCAGGTCCCGTAAAGTCAGGTCAGGTTCACCGATCAGTACATAATCCAGCGCCGGATAATGCCGCAAAGTCTCCACTGGAATCGGTGTAACATGGGTGCCAAAGGCGATCGTTGCTGCTCCTCGAGCCTTTGCCAAAAAACAACCGTACATATCATTTTCGAGTGTTGGGGCGGTCACCTGAGTCAGATAATACTTAGGACTAAGCTCATCCAGTATCTCTGTGTACTCTGCCCAACTCATTCGTTCCGCGTTGGCGTCGATAACGCTAACGGAGTAGACGGGATGGAGAAGGGCAGCCATCTGTGCTAAGGAAACTTGAGGCCATACCATGTTCTCGCGACTCCGTCTGCCGACCCGGTGTTGGGTCCTTATCCACAATCCCCCATCCGGGGTTGGTGGATTGGCCAAGACGACGTCCACGGCACTATCCGAGGAAGTCGCTTCCTGCAACCCTTGCCGAACGATCTCATCCGCGGTCGGAAAATTCGCCATGCGCAACTTGGGGATTCTCCTCGTTCCCAGATTATCACCCTTCGGATTGCCTGTCTCAGTCTTTGTCACATCTGCCTTCTTGCCGATTTAAGATATTTATCCGACATCCACATTCTCTACTCTGGCTGAAGGAGCAACATCTTCTCCGAATTCGGCCGTGGTTTTTATCTCTCTCTGGCTAATCTCGTCGAGGACCCGAAGTAAGATCCAGTAAATGATGAGCTGTACGCCGATCAGAATAAACATAGCGCTGGCAAGCAAGTAGAGCCACAGGCGGGCGATATCCCAGCCATTCATACCCAAAATAAGACTTATAAGGCCTAGCAAAATTCCGGCGGCTAGCGCGAGAAGGCCCATCCACCAGAATCGACTATCCAGAGGCGTCTTAAACAGGGGGCGCCCAAAAAGACCCTGACGAACTGGTCTCTTGTAAAATAAGGAGACCAAATAGTTAAAAGTAACACCTAGGAGAAAAATACTCACCCCGGTAACGCCGGAGACGAGCGCAGCAAAAACAGCAGCGACTCCCCACGGGCCGATGGATGTCACCCCACCAAGTCTGGCGATAACCAGAGCCAATCCGACTACCAGCGCCAATAGCATGCCTCCCAAACCGATTAGCCCGAGAATGCGAACAGGGTTGTATGTAAGCGCGGTCCAGATTATCGAATGAAGGAAAATCGAGCCATCACGAACGACGCTTAGTTTTGAATGGCCTACGCGTTCGCTATACGGAATCGGTACTTCAGCGATGCGTACACCCTCATGGATAGCGCGTGTGCTCATCACTGGGGTGAGATTAAGACCATCGGGAAGTGGATATATACGCTCCAAAACATCACGACGGAATACTCGCATGCCGCTGGCGCTATCACTAACCTTCTGCCGCCCGACTATACTTAGCAGGGTGGCGAAGAAACGATTTCCGATCTTCCTGGTTACGGGCATTTCACTGGAGCCGCCTGCGAAACGTGAACCAACCACCAATTCGGCGCCTTCGATTGTAACTTTACATAACTCAGGAAAAAACTCAGGTGGATAAGTGCCATCGGCGTCAAGGAAACCTATTAGTTCGCCGGTCGAACATCCGAATCCAGTTTTCAATGCGGCACCGTATCCGAGATTCTGTTGATGTCGAACCAGTCGAACATCTTCAATGTTTCCGGCGATCTTTGCTGTCTTATCTGTTGATCCATCATCGACTATAAGGAGTTCTAGCTGATCGACGCCCACTTCACTCAGTGCCGGACGCACTGCCAGGACACGCTCGGCTATCTCCTTAATGCCGTTTTCCTCATTGTATGCTGGGATTACCACAGACAATGTCATCATAATAATTAGTCTGCGAGATCGTCTTGCTCGTTTGAATGATGATAAATAGCTAAGCCGGACAGTGCCCAATCTCCTTTGATGGAAGTGATCAGTCGCGCCGGTACTCCAGCTACCACAGTATGGGGCTCGACATCGTCTACTACAACGGCACCTGCCGCAATGACAGATCCCTTTCCGACATGCACGCCATCCGTGACGATCGCTCCTGAACCGATCCAGACATCATCCTCGATGACTATCCCCTCGGCAGTAATGCCTTGATCAATAAATGGGCGTGCGGGATCCGAATAAACGTGGTTAACGGCGATAAGCTGAGAATGAGGAGAAGTATAGACCCTGTCGCCGATTGTGACACCACCTTGCCCGCGAATGATGGAAAACTCCCCAATGAGGCAATCCTTCCCTATCTTTATTTCAGATTGCGGCAGATTCCGGAAATTATAAACATGTAGTACTGCCCCGTGCATAATAATAGAATGCTCGCCAATGACAATGCCGCCAGGGCATGCGTGCAGATAGACGCCGTAATCGAGATAGCTGCCGTGATCGAGTCGAATGTAGTTGGCGAATCGAAGCCTGACGCCGTTCTCGATGGCAGCCCAGCCGTTCATTTGGAGAATCAGCCGGTAACAAAAACCCCTGATTGCAATCCCAAGCACAGTAGGGATCCAACCAATCAAAAGAAATAGCGTTTGCTCAAGCACATATCGAACCACACTTGTTGCCTGGCGATGGATGTAGAGATTAATCTGGCCTAAAACGGATTTCATCGTCTAACTTGATGAACTGTGTGGGCACGCTCCGCCATTCCGACATAATTTCCGGCATCGGCGGACGAAAATAATTATTAAGCTGAACTGCTCGCGTCTGCTGGTTTTAGCAAATGACGACTGGTCGCGACACAATTCGCATTGTCTCCACGGCAAATGGGTTTGTTCTGGTACTACACTTGTGTTATGGACACGATGGCTCTCGCTTCAGGCTATCAGAAATTAGTCAGCCACTGGATTTTGCACCTATAATCTCAATTACAGATCGAAAAACCTCAAGATTCTGTCCATATCGGTTATATATCCGGGCTATCGTAATAAAAGCGGAGTGAACATGTCATTTGCACTAGGTTATTAAAACCCTGATCTTATCGATACCTGTTTGTAGCGCAAAACTATCATTATGTCTATAGGCGATTGTGGTCATTATCCACACTATACACCAGCAGTGGGCACATCATCGAATGAGATGTGAATTGTCTCAGGTATGGCACGCCGGTAAAATCAGCGTATGAAGTGGGATTCCGACCGCCAGCGCTCATCCATCGATACTTTGCTCATCAGATCCGTAATCGCTGTTGTTATACTTACCCTTTTCGTCGTCGGATGCACTACCCCTGAAGAGTCTGGTGGAAATGTCACTTTCGTTCATGAAATGGAAACCACTGCCATTGTCTCCGCAGACCCTTCCGTTTTCCCAGAGCCGGCGAGAACCGTGATTAATGCGGAAACATTTCCCACTCCGGAATCAATACCCGCATTTAAACCGGATCCACCACCCTCGACTCCGACCCCCATTCCAACTTCAACCCAAATCCCATCACCCACGAGCACTGCCACCGCAACTGTCAAGCCCTCGCCAACAATAGCGGGGCATTGCAGCGATCGAATTCCATCGGACGACCTACTCACGCTGGTTACGAACGAGTACGCGATCTCGGCCGACTATGTGCCCGGGGATTTGGTTAGTATAGCGAACTACCTCCCAACTCAGGTTACGCGAGGCTATGATACTCAGCTAAGACGAGTAGTAATACCCTCACTGCTGCAGATGATTGCTGACATGCAGAGAGATGGACTGGCGCCGGAAATCATCTCGGGTTATCGAAGTTACTCGGCCCAGGCTATCGCCTGGCGTATGTGGCTGGAACGCGAACCGGATCGGGCTTCCATCATTAGCGTGCCACCCGGGTATAGCGAACACCAGTTAGGGACAACGATAGACTTCGGATCACCCGAATTGGCCGCGATAGTTGGCGGCGATGATGTTGAGTTTCATACCTACTTCTATAAGACCAGAGAAGGTGAATGGTTAGAAAACCGCGCCCACGAATATGGTTATACTATGAGTTATCCACTGGAGGCCTTTGAGATCACAGGCTTCTACTACGAGCCATGGCACTATCGCTATATTGGCGTTGAGCTTGCAAGCGAGCTTAAGACAATGGGGATTTCGCTGACTCAACACCTGCTCGAGATTTATCCTCCTCCTTGCGATTAATGAATCGATCGGAATCGAGCACTGTGGGTAGATTGATAGAATGGATGATTGTTGGTCTTCTCGTTTGCTTCTCGATTGTCGGATGTAATTCCGATCAAGTCCAACCAACAGCAAGCAGCCAGAACGTAACCTTAACTGCCCAAACACATAGCGTCATTCTAGCCTCTTCGCCTTCTCCTACAAACGTCCCATCTGGCAGTGTTCTTTCAACATTACCGCCACCAACCATTGAGCCAACATCAATCCCCAGTTCTATCCCAACTCCGACGCCAAGTCCCAAAATAGCTGTCTACGTTCCGGAACGCTGGCGTGAAGCAGCTATCGCCGCCTTCCGTTCACCTAGCTTGATCACCGATGTCTGGGATTGGCAACTCGTAGATAAGTCTAATGAGGCGGACATTGTTATGGCTGAAGGCCCTGGCGAAATTGGGGCCGGCGAGCGCCCGATCGCCTTGATTGTTCCATTCACAAATCCGATAGAGGAGTTGACTGTTGAAGAGGCCCAGCAATATCTCATGGTCCCTGGTAGCGGGTTTTTGGCCGCCGATTGGGATGATATCCCAACCGGGTTCAAAGCGCTCCGTGTTGGTGGGCTGCTGCCGGACGACGATGGCTATGCTCTTAAACAGTACTGGTCACTGAGACGACCTGGCGTTGAGTATGATATGGAGACATTGTCGCTCGGGTCTGCCCTGGCTGAACAACTCTCGCGTCGCGCGTCAATTCATCTGGCCGCGGTGGGAGATATAATGCTTGATCGATCACTGGGTTTCGTTATCGAAACCGGGGATCTCCAGTACCCTTTTTCCAATGTAGCCGACACTCTGAGCAAGGCCGACATTGCCGTCGGCAACTTGGAATCTTCTCTTGGGAACACGGGCGAGCCGGTCGAGAAGAGCTACAATTTTCAGGCCCCACCTGAAGCTGCTCGGAGTCTCGCACTGGCCGGTTTTGATGTCATGTCTCTGGCCAATAACCACGCGTTGGATTTTGGTCCACCGGCGCTCCTTCAGGCGATCGACCTCCTTGAAGAAAACGGCATCCGATCTGTGGGTGCGGGGGCTAATCTTGCGTTTGCCCGGCAACCAGTGCTTGTTGACGAGAACGGTGTTCGAGTCGCCTTCCTTGCATATGTAGATGTCCCGGTAGAAATTAGTGGATTTGACACCCAAACCTGGGAAGCCGGCGTTGAGACGCCAGGGTTAGCGTGGGCGCACCCCGATACAATCATCCAGGATGTCAGGTCGGCGAAAGCGATCGCTGATGTCGTCGTGGTCATCCTACACAGTGGTTATGAATTTCTGCAGCAGCCGAGTCCGCCACAGATCGGTTCTGCTCAGGCAGCGATCGATGCCGGTGCAAGCTTAGTGATTGGTCACCATTCTCACCTCTTGCAGGGTGTCGCGTTCTACCAGGGGGGTGTGATCGTGTACGGCTTGAGCAATTTCGCATTTGAAATGGAGGGGAGTCGCGATAGCGCGATTTTAAATGTCTGGCTGGACAAAGATGGTGTTAGCAATCTGGAGATCATACCCATTACGATCGGCCCGGGAGGACAGCCAGGATACGCTACACCCGGAGAATCAAGGCGGATCAGAGAAGAGGTATATCGTCTGACGGAGCTTCTCAACCAGCCCTAGCCAACGTCATTCTTGCCTTTCCAGTCCACAGAAGAGCTATTAGGAGCATGACCCCAATAAGTCCGGCACTGGCGCCGTAGATGGCACTCAAGCCGATAACTGGCAGCAGGGCATAGGCTAGCGGGGGTCCAACTGCGCTAGCCAGATCGCCCACGGTAAACAGAATGCCTAAACGCCTGCCGTGGTGAATCCGAGGAGACAGGTCGCCCATCAGAGTCGTCGATAGACCTTGGTTGCTGCCGCTAGAAATCGATACTAACGGCAGCCCCGAAATCAATGCTAGAGGCGTTCCAAGGGCGAGCAAGCTGAAACCAGTCAGTCCGCAGGTCAATCCTCCGCTGACGACACCCCATCTAGATCTGAATCTATCCGAAAGCCGGCCGGCTGCCGGCGCGGCAACCATACCTAGGAGCGTGCTGAGTCCTAATGCGAGTCCGGTAATGGTTGCGACGCCGACTGTCAGTTGACCGATACTAACCGTAGAACCAAGCATGTCTGCCAGATATCTACCGAGAGTAGCGATCATGATACCGGCTACCACTAGCCTGTTTACTCCCAGCAACGCTGTGGCCGAAATCATTTGAGGAACATCAGGCGCCTTGTCCTCTAGATTGGTCTGCCTGGATTTCTCTGATGAAGGGGATCGCCAGTGGCTTGTCTCTGGAAGAAACAAAAGGGCTATCGTTGCCCCAAGCAAGGTCAGGACCGAGGCGCTTGCCATCGCCCAACGATAGCCAAATATGTCCGTTAAAAACCCTCCCAGGACTGCGCCAGCTGCTGCACCGAGAAAGAACGCAATTTGATAACGACCTATGAACATACCCCTGTTTTGATCGCTAGATATATCAAGGACGATAGCATTCCCACTAACCCAGATGCCCGCCCAGGCCAAACCCCAGATCAAGCGTCCGGCCATCAAGGGCCAGAAGCTTCCTGACAGAGCATAAACAGCCGTGGATATTCCCCCGAAGAATACGGCGGGTACAAATACCCACCTTCTCGGCCATCTGTCGGTGAGGATCCCGACAGGCCCGTTCAGGAAAACCCGAATGAAGCGGTTTACCGATAGCAATACACCGACACTAGCCAGAGTTATTCCGACAGCGCTATAGTGAGATGGGAGGACAGTATACATCGCGCTGTCTCCCAGCAGTGACAGGCCGGTTGCCAAGCTAACAGACAGAAGCGCCCATCGATTGTCACTCTTCGCCATAGACGAACAGACCATCAATGGATTCACGACGATAATTTCTTCGGATCGCTTCACCGAATATATGAGCTACGGCTAGTACCTTGAGTTTCGACGTTCGACGATCCAAGGGTATGCGGACGGTGTCACTCGTCACGATCTCAGTTATTTCTGTGATCTTAGAAAGGCGCTGGAGGGCATTTCGGACAAATACACCATGAGTGCAGACTACCGCTATTTCTTCGATCCCGGTTCGAGCCAGCAAATCGCTCATTTCAATAACTGATGTGCCCGTCGCAATCTCGTCGTCGTAAATGATGGCTTTTTTGAAGCCTTGGACCTGGCGACCAACCAGCCCTGTGATCTTGACCGAGGTGTCCGACAGGCGTTCCTTATTACCGGCCGCGACTGGCAACTCTAGATTTCCGGCGAACCGGCCGGCGGATTTGGCGTGACTTACGTCCGGAGCAACGACTATCGTGCTAGACAGATCCCGCTCTCGAAAGTAATTCTCAAATACCGGGCGAGCCGTCAAAGGATCTGCCGGGATCCCGAAGAACCCATGAACTTGAGGTGAGTGCAACATCATAGTCATGAAATGCGTCGCCCCCGCCGTTTCTAGAAGGCTGGCGACCAACTTGGCTGTTATTGATATTCTTGGAGCATCTTTCTTATCCGATCGAGCGAAGGAAAAGTAAGGAATGATGGCATGGATCTCCTTGGCTGCCGCGGAGCGAGCTATGTCGATCATCATGAGGAGTTCGACAAGATGATCGTTCACAGGTGGAAATAGTGACTGGACCAGATAAACCCTGCGACCGCGAACGCTCGCACCAAGCTGGACATAGAGATTATCGTTGCTAAAGCGACGGATGATGGTGTCGTCCAAGGGAACGCGGAGATATTGGGTAATTCCCGCAGCAAGCTGTGGATGAGAGCTTCCACTAAAGAATCGAATATCGGACGGCTCGATTAATGCTTCGGTCAAGGTAATCACCTCCAATGCCCTTTGCCATAAAATTCAGTGACAATCAATAGCTATGTGATCAGAACCCAGACGATCTAAGCCTGAACGTGCCCATCGATAAACGCGGCGAAGCTCGTACTTCGTCGACCCAACAATAGGTTTATGACATTTGAATTACCAATAAATCCAAATCGTTCGTAATAATCAAACATCCGCAACAGAGTTTCTATTTGGTAATTTCCCAATCCGCGCGCCTTAGCTTGAACTTCCCAGTCGAGACGATCGATCTGCCGGGTGTTAACCTGAATTCCCAACCTATCGCCGATAATCGCCGCGATCTCTATTTGGCTCAGCGCCTCCGGACCACATAATTCGTATACAGCGCCTGCATGATCTGGGGTGGTTAGAACCTTCAAGGCGACCTGGGCCACATCCCCGAGGTCGACCTGTGCCAGACGTGTTTCCTCATCGTAGGGAACGGCGTAAATCCCACTGGAGACTATTGCCTCCCATCCGGCCACAATATTCTGCATATAGGGCGCCGGCTGTAAGATTGTGAAGGACAATCCCGATTCGAATATAGCCTCTTCCACGCGCATTTTTAGCCAATGATGGGGCATCATCTCGACCTGTGGATGAAGGACTGAATGATAGACGAAATGGTCGAGACGATTCTCACGGGCAGCATCAATAGCCAGTTTTCCGATAGTTAGCTCGTCTGGGCTGACATTCGGACATATATGATAGACCTTGCGCATACCGCTCATGGCTTCGTACATAAGCGCCCGATCTCGCATATCTCCAATCACCGCCTCCTTGGCGCCGGCAGCAGTAACCCTATTCACCTGTTCTTTTCGATGTACGAGAGCCCGGACGCTCTGATTATCCGTTTTCATTACGTCTATTATTGCCGTCCCGGTTTTCCCGGCCGCCCCTGTTACGAGCACCATGTCTTTATCCCTGAAAGGCTTAATCGGTATTGCTGCTTTGGATGGAGCATTATTTTTCCTGATTCACCATGGGTTTGAACCTACATATGGGCGATGACTCATCTCGAACGGCTCTGTTCGCCATATAGCTTTGATGTTGCTATGAATCCCGCCAAGGCATCAGCACCAGAAGTATGGCCTACTCCTGCAATCCGTCTCGTCAACGATGTAATGTCCGCCTCATCTCCTGATTGAATGGCCTCCAAGAACCAATGCCACATGAGGCCGGCTTCGCCAGATCCAGCCGCGTCCAACCAGGCGGCCGATAAATGGGTCGTGCGTGGTATAGCCTCAGTAACTATTAAACGAATGATTGCCTGGGCTTTCGCGCCTCCCACGATCCACAATGAGTAGATAACACCTAAGAGAAAATCATCACCTGCCGGAGTCAGTCCCTCACCTAACCCAGCTAGGCTATGTACACTTTCGCCTAGTACAAAGCGGTCGAAGTTTAATAACCCTGTTCTGAGATTGTGCCAGGCTGATTTGGCGACGAGCTGCCATTCGGTTAAATGGCCACCGTCCAGAATGTCAATGAACGATCCCATCGGCGCGACGGATCTGAGATTATTTTCTATCAACGGAAGAGTAGACATCACTCTGTCTGGGCGAAGGCTATCCCAGGCTACTGTTGGATTCCAAACTCGGGCTTGATTATGGGAAAACCTGAGATCTCCTATCCACAGCTCAGCGGATGAGATGCCAACGGGGGAATCGGCGTCCAGCCACTCATCAAACCGAAAGTCATCTTCGATCCCATCAGAGTTGGTAACATGCATCGAAAAAGGACTGATTGAATCCTGTCGCGTTACTAGAGAGAGTACTGAACCATCGGAATTAACAAGATTACAGGCAGCCGAGAACACATGGTACATGGCACGGTCGCGGGAGGATTTCAACCACAATCTTGCAGTCGGTGTCGCTGTCGAGATCTGCAACTCCATGGGTCGACTACCTTCTCTCCAAATCGTTTGTACCTGCATTTGCGAACATTCTATGGAAGGCTGGTATTTAATAGGGGGAGATACTGAAGGTAATAAGCGGCGATGCCAAAAGCGACCGTGACGTTTAACGAGGTCTTATTGCCAAGCATTGGGAGAGCAAGAACCTGGTCGCAAAGTTCGAGTAATGCTGGGTCAACACCGCTCAGCTCATTCCCTACAATCATAGTCACCCGCATCGCTTGTCCCGTCGCTGAAAATTCAGAAAGCCACTGGGACTGGCTCCCTCCTTCAATGGCTATCAGCTGGTGACCTGTTGCATGAAGCTTGGCGGCGATATCTATCGAGTTATTGTGATGAGACCAGGAAACACAATCTTCCGCGCCGAGGGCTGTTTTTGCCACTTTCAGATGCTCCGGCGTCGGCGTTATGCCACATAAATAAAGATGTGCAAAGCCGGCTGCGCTGGCTGTCCGGATCATAGAGCCAACGTTGTAGGCACTGCGAACATTATCCAGGAGCCCACAAATCTGATGCTTGTCCTTATCGTTGCTTACTTTTCGAGGAGGTTGGTTTGAGAAAGTAGCAACTACGACTGTGGATGGCTTTCCACATCGCGGGCAATCAATGTTATTCAGGGCATCTTCGAGCATGGGAAATCTGAAGCGGCAGCCCTGCTCTTCGCACTGTAGGATCTTGTAGGATTGATCTGGCATCAGGAGTCCAACACGTCGAGCTACTTAGGATCTGAGATAGGATGCGCCGTTGATATCAACTATGCATCCAGTCATAAACTCCGTGCCCTCGGATGCTAAAAACAACACCGCTCGAGCTACCTCATCCGCGTGGGCAACCCTTCCCAGTGGGCTTTGGGATCGGATCGCATCTCCTTGCTCGCTCGACAAGACCGCCGCAGCCATGTCTGTATCCACCCACCCTGGCGCGACGACACCGATGAAAATATTGTGAGGAGCCAGTGCTACCGCCAGGGATTGGCTCATGGCATTAAGGGCAGCCTTACTCGCCCCGTAGGCGGGCGCATCTGGCTCGCCTCGGAATGCTCCCCTGGAGGAGATATTGACAATCCGACCGCCACCCACCTCGATCATGTGCCTGCTGACCCAATACATCAGGTTTGCCGGGCCAAGAAGATTGACGCCGAGTGTCTGATCCCAAGATCCTTGCCAGGCCTCGAAATCGATGTCTGGTAATTTGTGCTCAACATAGATGCCGGCATTGTTAACCAGGATGTCTATTTTACCCATGTCTTCGACGACCGATCGCGCGAGCCGCCGGACCTGACCAGGATCCGATACATCCGCTTTGTAGATCCGATGATCATCACCGCTCAGGTCCTGGAGAGTTATCTCGGCTTCATGACGATTGCTATTAAAGTGGATCGCCACCCGCGCGCCCGAGCCGGCAAATTGCTGGGCGATTGCCCGGCCAATGCCGCGCGATGCTCCGGTTACTAGTACTACCTTGCCCTTAAAAGTCATAGCTTTACATAATACCTACATAAATCGCCGCAGAGTCCTACCGGCTCTCCTTGCTCATCTCGACCAACTCCCATAAACGACTAGGACTGAGCGGAATCTCAAGAATCTCTAGATCGCAATCATATAACGCGTCTTCGACGGCTTGAGCAAACAGCGGACCGGTCGGTATTGCTCCGGCCTCTCCGGCGCCCTTTACACCCAGAGGGTTCAGCGGGGATGGCGTCTCCAAGTGACCCACATCGATTCTTGGTACATCCAGAGACGTAGGCAATAAGTAATCCATAAACGATGCGTTTAACATTTGCCCATTCTTGTCATACACAAGCTGTTCGTAGAAAGCATTTCCGATACCCTGAGCAACGCCTCCGTGTACTTGGCCGTCGAGTATCAATGGGTTTATCACTCGCCCTGCGTCGTGCACAACGACATACTTCTGAATATCAACATCCATCGTATCAGGATCGACCTCGACAATCATAGCGTGAACGCCGCTGGCGGTTGCTCCTCGTTCAGGACCGAAGTAGTTGGTCGCTTCTAACCCTGGCTCCGTTCCAGGTTTCACAGCCCCGCGTAGAGGATTTGCCTTATTTGCCAGATCTCCTAAGGGAAAAGTCCGATTAGGTACGCCTTTCACACGAACCTGACCATCAACGATTTCGAGATCTTCCTCCGCGGCTTCTAACAATTCTCCAGCTAGCTTAAGGACTTTCTTTCGAACATCTTTCGCGGCTTCGTTGATAGCGTTGCCGGCAACGACCGCCCCACGGCTGGCAAAGGTACCGGCTCCCCAATAAAACTGGTCCGTGTCACCGGTGACTACTTCAACGTCACTAACCTTGACCCCGAGTTGATCGGCGACGATTTGGGCAAAACTAGTGAAATGACCTTGCCCCTGAGTTCCGATGCCAGTGACAACGCTAACTTTGCCACTGGCCTGAATCTGAACCTTCGCTCCTTCATACGGACCGATGCCTGTGCCTTCGACATAGGAGACTAAGCCGATCCCCAGATACTTACCTGCGGCGCGAGCGGCCGGCTGAATCTCCTCGATGAACTCTCGATAACCGATCATTTCAAGCGCTCTGTCCAGAATCGGCTCATAGTTGCCGCTGTCGTAAATCAGTGGCTGAAAGTCTTGGTAGATAATCTCGTTGTGGTAAGGAAACGCGTCCGGTGCGATGTAATTACGGCGTCTTATCTCGTTTCTATCTATCCCCAATTCTCGGGCGGCGATGTCCAGCAATCTCTCGATCACGAATACTCCATGCTGTCGGCCAGCGCCTCTATAGGGTGTGACAATGGTTTTGTTGGTATAGACAGCCGTAAACTCTGTATAGTAGTTTGGAATATGGTAGGGTCCGAGTAATGTGCATTGGCTATTGATCGGGACGGTCAAACCGTAGGGAATGTAAGCTCCAGCGTCGTGAAGGAATACATCATGCACGCCTAGAATTAGCCCATCTTTCGACAAAGAAATTTCGGCTTCATGAATCTGAGATCGTTCTTGTGTCGTAGCGACAAAGTTTTCTGCACGATCCTCGATCCATTTCACCGGACGATTCAACCTGATCGCTGCCCAGGGTACAAGCACCTCTTCTGGATAAAACATCATGATCTTTGGACCGAATCCTCCGCCAATGAAAGGCGCGATCACCCTTACGTGTTTCTCTGATAAGCCAAGCATATCGGCTAGGCCATTCCGGATCGGGATTGGCGCCTGCGTCGTATCCCAAACGGTGAGGCGTTGCCCACGTCCATCCCATTGGGCAACTATGCCCCGATTTTCCATCGCCGCAGCGGTGCCGTGGTCGTAGAGGAAGCGTCGCGAGATATGGAGATCAGCACTGTCGCGAATGGAGTCATAGCTGCCTTTCTCTTGGACGACATGAGCCGCGACGTTAGAGCCGATGTCGTCATGGATGACCGCGCTGCCATCCCTTAGCGCCTCCTCAAGATCGACGACGGCCGGCAACCCCTCGTAGTCAACCCAAACCAACTCGGCCGCATCCTCCGCAATGTAACGAGATTCGGCAACTATCATCACCACCGGTTCACCCACGTGAAGGACTTTCTCTTTTGCCAAAGGGACCTGGGTTTTTTCGTTAAATTCGATGTCCTTTATTGGCGGTGGGGACACTAAAAGCGGTCCTGGTTTCCAATAATCTCCGAGATCCTCGGCCGTATAGATCGCCAACACACCATCCATTTCATCGACGGCTGACGTGTCGATGCTCTTAATTGTGGCATGCGCGTAGGGACTTCGCACAAACGCCGCATGAACCATATCTGGAAAATTGACGTCGTCGACGAAGAGGGCTCGTCCGGTAAGCAGTCGAGGATCTTCGTTTCGCTTTATTCGTTCGCCGAAATACTGGGTAGCCATCCGCTGCAACTCCAATTCTTCGTAACTAATCCTCCAGGAATGCTACCGCACGACAGAACGCGGCTTCGCCACCCTTGAAAAGCCACGGAAAACAACCTAAGGTCAGTCGCCTGTTCTGCAACTCGGGTGCTCCAATCTGACCTCCTAAATTTTCAACGTGCACGCAGTCATGTGGGAATAAGGCATTGTGGGTAAGCTGGTATGCGCGATCGGGAAAGAGGACGTCGATGTTATCGGCTCCATATTTTTCTTCGCATTGGCCGCGTACCTTTTTCCATTGTTCTAGCCCGCCCTTCCCCAGGAACCGACCGATCGGTAAGTTCATGGGGTGATCAGTTGACACCATGTCAACACCCCACAGGTGGATCTTCTTATCGAGCAGCCAGTCCACGATTTCGAAATGTGGGCCAGGGTGTCTTAGAATATACTTCTCCTCATCTGGCTTTGAACCGAAATGAGCGTGATTGTGCCAGCCCGTGTGGATAAAAAGGATATCACCCTCACGGACCTCAACCCGATCCTCGATCATCTCGGGAGTGAATATATCGAGTTCACTCAGCGAATCACTCAAATCGACGATAACCCCCTCACCATACAACCATTCCAAGGGCAGCTGATCAATCGTCTTCCCACCGGTGACGAAGTGTCGTGGTGCATCAAGATGGCAACCCATGTGATTGGATGTCTGAATGTATTGAGCATTTACCCCGTGCTCGGATTTTCGCTTGAAATACTTCACCTCAAAGGGAGGGTAAAAGGGCCAGAAAGGCGCATCTTGGTTTAAGGGTTGTGACAAATCGTAGATCTTCATTACTATCCTCCGTAATCGATATTGATCGTGCTATATGTCGATGTAGACAGGCACGTTTAATTATTGTAGATCAGGTGATGCCGTAGAAATCGGCATAAGCAAACAGAGCTTCCTCAAATATTGACATGGGCGGCCGAACAAGCCCAGCCCCGACCTGTCCAACGCCAGCTTCCTTGTGCGCGATTCCGGTATTGATCCGGGGAGTGATACCAAATTCAACTACTTTCCTTATGTCAATTCCTGTCGGCGTTCCACGGAAATCTAGCGATGGAATAGTGAAGTGACCGTGTTCCAGAGTCGTAATCTCATACATCTCCAAAGTCGCGTCTAGCGCATCCTGAGGCGTTCCGCTCACAAAGGTTACGATCGCCGGCGCCGCTGCCATGGCAAACGCCCCGATGCCGGCCGTTTCAGTAATGGTGCTGTCACCAATGTCAGCGTTGGCATCCTCGCTCGAAAATCCCGGAAAATAAAGCCCAACCGGCACCCCGGCCGGGGCCGTAAACCAAGCATCAGCCAGGCCGCTGATCCGGATCCCGAAATCGGTGCCGTTTCTCGCCATCGCTGTAACCACAGTACTTCGTTCGATGCCATGGGCGGCATCGGCCATTGCCTTGCAGGCTGCCATTACTGGGTTGAGTACGCTCAGCGCATTATCGCCTAGGAATTGTAGGACCCGGGATCTCAACTCATCACTAGCCTTAGCTTTAGAGACCAGTGGAGCCAGCTGCTTAAGATAGAGCAACGATCCGGCTTTGTTCCGATTATGGCCTTCATCCCCCATATGCAGGGCTTCGGCGAGCAGAGCCCGGATATCAATACCGTCAGATTTACCCAGACAATCAGCGAGGAGCGGCCCCATCTCATCATTCATCCACCTAAGCTTCGAGATAACATCCTCGCTATAAGCGCCATATCTCAGAACCTTGCCATAGCCTTCATTTAGAGTCGAATAGGCGTAGTTACCGTGAGTCGTGTTCTTGATGACATATACTTTCATCGAGGCCGAGGTAACACCCGCCATGGGCCCAACGGTGTCGTGATGATGACAGGGGGCAAAATCGATTTCCCCCGCCTCGATCATACCGATGGCCTCCTTTTCGCTCTTCACGAGACCTTCGAGGATAAGTGCGCCGATTACAGCACCTCGAAGTGGTCCAGACATCCTCTCCCATTCGATCGGAGGGCCAGCGTGCAGGAGCAGGTTCTCCCGCATGCCGGGTATCACCTCTCGCGCAGTACTGACGCCGGTAAGGATCGGACGGGCGGCAATCATCCTTTCTACGGCCGATTTGTTGGCTGTTTCAATGTCCGTCATATTGCTCATCTATCGCAGTCCTCTTTCCATTCAGAATAACAATGCTCGTTGGCTCATCGCTGCTTCAAGCTAACACCTGGCAGCTATATTCGCTTCACTTCATCCTCGCCAGAAGACTCGTGAGCCTCTCGTCTCCACCTGCGGGCGGGCGCCAATCCACACCGATGACTTCTGCGTCTTGAGATCGAAGACTATCGGAGAAAATCTCTAATCCAACATTGATTGCTGACACCGGTTTTGTAAAAAACTCTGGATTCTGCTCGGTCCGTGGGTCAGCTTGAACCGGCAAAACAGAGTTTATGGTATAGGAGATTGCTTCGCCGATGTCCTGAAAAACTTTAGCTCCTGCCTCGTTCATCTGCTCGATTTGGAGGTTGAGATCCTGGGGATCTTCGTCGGTACCAATCACAATGCAGACAATCTCCAGCAGCTGGTTGCTGTGTTGGGCCTTTTGGATTAATTCAGCGGTGACCGGAGCCAATTCCGATGCCGGATCCGGGTGCGCTCCTTCTCCCAAAACAAGATCCATCAGTATTAGGCCAACTTCGTCATCGGCCGACTCTTGTCTCAGGCGGCGAATCCGGTAGTCATTATCCATCATCGGATGGAGCCGACCCTGGGTAAATGTATCATCTCCTAGATCCAGTATTGTGTGTCCCTGACTTTTCCAGATGTCTGGAAGATGCTCCACTCCGTCGACATGAAGATTTGAGAACACGGAACCCAGCACACTTTGAAGCCCGATTGTCACCTCATAGGCTATTGTCCCACCGGCCAATAATCCCCTCGCATATTTCGGTCTTTGAGATGACTCTTCCGGGCTGAATCTGAGAAGTGTCTCTGACTGATCGTGTACTTGACATAATCTAGCTGCCACGCTAGCAGCGTCCGAAAGACTGGAGGCGAAATGAAGATCGCCAATCCGTCGCGCGGGAGAAGGATGTCCAATAAGATTAACCACAACAGGCTTACCGCACCTCCAGGCGACCGAAAGGAGTCTCGAGGCAACTTCTGGGGCGGGCGGTTTGGATACCAGGACGATAACCTCCGTTTCAGCATCGCGGGCTAACAGCTTCAAACCTTCCAAAGCGGATATCGCTCCAACTTCTTCGTCAAGGTCCCTACCCCCTGTGCCTATTGCGTGTGAGATTCCCTCACCTAGACGATGGATTTCTGAGGTAACTACTTGCAGACCAGTTCCAGAAGCGCCAATCAATCCAATTGCCCCGCGCCTTACGTGATTTGCAAATCCAAAGCCCACGCCATTTATTATCGCCGTACCGCAATCTGGTCCCATTACCAACAAACCTCTTTCTCTGGCGGTTTTTTTCAGCTCTACTTCATCCTTAAGAGATACATTATCGCTATAGAGAAAGACATTCTTATTTATGTCAAGTGCATCACGGGCTACTTTCGCCGCGTATCGCCCGGGAACCGACACTAGAACCCAAGAAGAATGCGGTAATTGCCCGGCTGCAGCCTGCAGGCTCTTCGGCAGATAACCTTCTGATTGGGTCTGGCGCTTTCGTGACATTAGCTGGTCTACCTGCGACAGAGCTGTCTCGGCACTTTGCTCATCGTCCGCCTTAATGACAATAAGCAAGTCATCTGATCTCGCACCTTCGTCAAACGCAAAACCGCTCGAGGTCAGCAGATCGCAATTGGCAGGGGTGGCCATAACCACACCAGCGTCGATGACACCTGGTAGCAGCGCCAGTTCTCGCTGAAGCTGCATCAGGACGACTGAATCGAAATATGCCCCAGGACGGACCTCACTAATTGTTGCGCTCATATCCTCCCACTGAATGGATATTAATTCCTAACAGGTCAGATAACGCCAAATCGGCCAGATTTGCTACCGTGATTATTGAGACAGAATGCGCTCCAGGTCCGCCGCCCATTCCAACAGAAATTCATCACCGTACCAGCGTCCGATCACCTGCAGACCAAACGGCAATCCATCTGGGTTGTAGCCAGTCGGAAGATTAACAACAGGCAAGCCACCGTGAGTCCAAGGTAGATTCATTATCGGATCACCGGTGGCATGTAACCCACGATCGGCCGGTCCAGCAGCGGCCGGTGCAATCCATAAATCCACGCCTGATCGGTCCATTCGGGCGATCAAATCACGCCTCAAGCGCTGGCGTCCTGTGAGCGCTTCTGCTAATTCGCCGACCGTGATATCAAAGCCCTCCTCGATTAACTCACTCGTGCGCTTATCGTAGAGATGTCCGAATTCTTTATACCAATCCGCGTGAACCTGGGCTGCTTCTGCAGCCAGGATTCTTTGATGCCTCTCCGCGATTTCCTCGAAATCGACGAGAACCTCCACGGACTTGATGGTGTAACCCGCGTTTTCTAGCCGCGAGCAGGTTTCGCGGAAGTGTTGCAGACCTTCGTTAGAAGCATTCCTCAAATACGGACCTTCGGGAATACCGAGTACCGGCAACTTATCGGTAACCGCTATCTGCCAATCCGGACACAGGACGCTCGCGACCAAGTCGATACCTGATACATCGGCTGTAAACAGGCCGAAGTGATCCAGTGAAGGTGATAGAGGCACAATGCCAGATCTTGAAACCCGGTCATAGCTTGGTTTGAAGCCGACAATACCGCAAAAAGCCGCGGGACGGATTATCGATCCAATAGTCTGAGTGCCGGTCGCAACGGGACAAAGCCCGGTTGCCACGGCTGCCGCGGAGCCGCTACTCGAACCGCCGGGAGTATGCTCCTCGCTATGAGGATTACGCGTCGGCCCTGGCGCAAAATAGGCGAATTCAGTCGTCACTGTCTTGCCCATCATCAGAGCTCCCGCATCCTTAAGTGTTCGAACCGATACGGCTTCACGCCCTTTTAGGACATCGACGGGCAGACTGCTCCCCGCCCTTGTATCAAATTGATCGACATGAAAGATGTCCTTGATTCCGATTGGAACGCAGAACAAAGGAGGCCTCGACAGTGGATCCGGATAAGAGCTGGTTAGTATCTCGGCTTCGGAACGCAATCTGTCGAAGCGATTCTCTTCTGGTAAAAAAGCCATTATCGCCGGTTCGCGTGCTTGAAAATTAGCTTCTAGATGTCCAAGGTAAATCTCCGGTGAAAGCTCGCCAGATCTGAGCTCACGAACAAGCTGAACCAAGGGCATTGAGATTGGATCGCGAGTCATGAATCCTCACTCCATTCCTTGGCCTTCATTTTATCGGCCGCCAACAGTACAGCATCGACGATGTGCTGGTAGCCGGTGCACCGGCACAGATTACCCGAAATCGCCTCTCGAACCTCCTGCTCGTTAGGCGATGGGTTTTCTTTGAGAAAAGGAAGGAGGGACATTAAGAATCCAGGCGTGCAAAAGCCGCACTGCAGACCATGCGCCTCCCAGAATGCTTCCTGCAAGGGATGCATCTCACCGACTTCTATTCCCTCTAGATCCGACAGACCTTCAACAGTCATCAGATTTCGCCCGTCAGCCTGCACGGCAAAAAGAAGACACGAGCGGACCGGTTCACCCTCCAGGAGAATTGTACAAGAGCCACAAACTCCTTGTTCACAGCCTACATGGGTGCCGGTGAGAAAGAGATGGTGCCGTAGAAAGTCGCTGAGAAGCAGACGTGGCTCTACTTGGCGCTGATACTTTTGTCCATTAACGGTGACTAAAATTTGATGGTCTTCGCTCATTGGTCTTACTAGCCTGATTACTCGTATAAAATTCGCCTAGTACTTTTCCAGCTATGTGTCCTTATCCTGAATGCGTTTCCTGCGAATAAAGGAGTGGCGTGAGTGACCTTAAATAGTGTCAACTCGGCCGACCTCTTGGCCTAGATTATTCTTCTACTGAAGCCAAAGCCCTGCTGAGGGCTACATCCAATGCGCGTTTGGTCAGGGAATATGCTAGATGCCGCAAATATGGGACCGAGGCGTGGATGTTGGCTGTAGGCGCTATCACGTCTTGTGCTGCCACTCTCGCCGCTGCCTCAAACAATCTATCCGATGGTTTCTCACCTTCCAACGACGCTGTAGCCTGTGAAGCGATAATAGGTACTTCTCCGGAGTTCAAGTATACAAGCCTGACACTTCGGCAAAAACCTTGGTGATCAACAGTTAGAAGGGCAGCCACACCCATTAAGGCGTAATCTCCCTTCCGTCTCGAAAACTCTAAGAAAGACCAACCTTCTCCCTTTGATACGGATGGAATTTCTACTTCGACAATGACCTCGTCTTGGGCCAGGTCCGTCGTGAATATACCTTTGAAGAACGCCTCTGCCGGCACCCACCGTTCCCCCATTCTGTTCCGCAAACGTAGACGGCCTTGAAGAGCAACGAGAATAGCCGGAAGTTCAGCTGCCGGATCTGCATGGGCAAGACTGCCACCAATGGTTCCCCTATTTCGTATCTGAGAATGAGCGATGAAAGGTAATGTCTCGCTCATTAGCGGGACCATGTCTCTTATCAACGGATCGCGCTCCAGAGTCCTCTGTCGAGTCATGGATCCGATCTGAACGGCATTGTTATCCCTTATTCGAACGTAATCGAGTTCACCGAGCCGGTTGAGATCTATCAGCATCGCAGGCTGGGTTAGTCTGAAGTTCATAGCAGGGATTAAGCTCTGTCCCCCAGCCAGCAACTTGGCATCGTAAGCATTCTCTGCGAGTAAATCCAACACAGCAGTTAGTGTGGGGGGAGATGTGTACTTGAAGGGCGCTGGCTTCATAGATTGATTCCTCTCAGCCGGATGGTTATGGAAGAGGTGTATACGTATAAGATATAATAGCGGACAGCGCAACAAGATTATCTAGATTAAGCGATTTATTGTCAACTAGGGAGAAAAACGTGAGACAGGTAAGTATCGTTGGATTACATCAAATAACTGTCCGCAAAGAGAATAACTCTGGGTTAAGGGAAATGGCCAAGGAAGTCGCTGTCGGAGCGATGTCGAGTGCTGGAGTTGATCATATTGATGCTCTCTATGTCAGCAACATGTTGAGCGATGAACTTCAGGGCCAAAAACATTTGGGAGCTCTATTCGCAGATCACTCCGGAGTTGCCGGTGTCGAGGCTATGCAGATTCGCGCCGCAACAGCATCAGGTGCGGCGGCTCTACGAGTTGGATACCTCGCCGTCGCCAGTGGAGAGGTAGATTCTGCCCTCATCATAGGTGTTGAAAAAATGAGCGGTGGCGTCGCCACACCATTGATTGCCAAGGCATTGGATGGCCGAAAAGAAGTGCCTGATGGCGCTACCCTGATTAGTCAAAATGCGCGATTAATGAAACTTTATTGCAGGACGTATAAACCTCCGTTGGATGCCATCGCCCATTTTCCGGTTTTGGCGCACAAGAACGCTGCCCATAACCCTCTTGCAATATTTCGCGATGTGCAATTCTCTACTGAGGACGTCCTCTCCTCTAGAGTCATCTCGCCACCAATACGCTTATTTGATTGTTCGCCAATCTGTGATGGGGCGGCCGCTGTCCTCCTCGCGCCAAGCGAACGGGCTAATGATTACAAAGGATCCCCGGTGCGGATCTTAGCCTCGAGCGTCGCAACCGATCGATTCCGATTCGACGATCGCCCTGATCCGCTCATGATCCGAGGCGCCAGGTTATCGGTCGAAAAGGCGTTCACCCAGTGTGGCTTAAGCAGGGATGACATCTCGTTCTTCGAGGTGCACGACGCCTTTTCTATTATGGCTTGTCTCGCCCTTGAAGCAGCCGGGTTTGCTCGGCAAGGGGAAGCGTGGCGGATGGCCATGGAGGGTGATTTGAACATCGGTGGACGATTACCGATCACAACAATGGGAGGTTTGAAAGCACGTGGTCATCCAATTGGCGCCTCCGCCATCTATCAAACTTGTGAGATTATTCAGCAACTTAGGGGTGAAGCTGGCCCTAACCAGGTGAAAAATGCTGAGATCGGGCTTATGCAGAGCGTCGGAGGTGTGGCATCGACGGTTATCACCCACATATTAGGCACAAGTTAGCTCGTCTGGATTAACCGGCTAGATTAGGTGTTTCTATGGCGCTGACTTTCCGATTCATTAACCCAACAACAAGTAATATGAGGAGGAAAAAGATTCCAAAAGCGGTCATCGCAGCACCAACTACCAGGCTCCCCGGTTCGTATCTAAATTCAACTATGTGTTGACCCGGGGGAACCATCACACCGCGAAAGTAACCATCTGTTTGATAGATCGTGGATTGCTCCCCATCGACCGTAGCTCGCCAACCAGGATAATAAGCATCCGTCATAACGAGAAGACCGCCACCCTCGCTAGCAACTGATAGACCGACCGATTCCTGTTCGTAGTCGAAAACCTCAACTGCTCCGCGTCCTTCGTTCTTAGTTGAGCCATCAGCCAAACCGATAACCACCGCTGATTTCTCCGGATCAAAGAGTGGATCAGCCATGACATCGACACTTGATCCGACATCCCTCTGTTCACTCCATTGATTTACCAGAAACGCTCGGGGAAATACATCAAGATTCTCATATATCTTTACATCTCCTGAATGAATCAGTCTGTAATCTCCCAGGATGATTGGCATGAAAACACCCTCTTGTTTGTGAACAAGAGTGGCAGCTTCGATTAACCATTGACCGTCGCATCGTGATGGCTCATCTTGGGCGAATTCGCAGGCCAAGAGCGTGAGAGCCGCGGCGACGGACGGACTTGACCATTTAACGCGATATAGATCCTCACCAATACGCTCGGGGACCAATCGCTCCTGTTCGCCGTCGACGAATGTGATATCAATAGCACCCGTTCCGGCGTTAGAAATCAACCAGAGTTCGGTAGATAAGAATTCGGGTAAGAATCCCGCGTTAATGGTTGGGCTGTCAAAATCCAGAACGACTTGATGTTGTCGATCAAAGAATACGCCCTCACGCCATTCATCCCCCACCTTGTCGGTTATCACATACTTTGCGTTGAAAAGATCCATCCATCTAGCTTCTGGCACTGATTCGAGATACTCTCGTAGTCTTCCATCAACCGCGACTTTGTCTTCAGGCAGAATCAGATCCATGAGTTTGGCGTAATTGGCGAGCGGCAACACTCCCCCATCAAATCCGTCAACCGACTGTAATCCGTATTGCATAGACAGGTCTGGCGCCAGAATTTCCTTTTGCTTAATGGCTATTGTGTAGTCATAGCGGGCAGATTCTGGAAGCAAGTCACGATAGACGGAATCGATCTCGCCCTGATCGCCGGGGTCAAAGAATATATCTGATAGGCTCAAAATCCTTCCAGCGGGTCGATCGCAATCGGGATCTGAAGTAGGGCACTCGGTTATCGCTTGTAGGCGTGTACTTGGAGGGCG
>JBARZW010000200.1:0-4745 GCA_049650305.1 Promineifilaceae bacterium (SeqCode) | reverse complement strand
AGATAGCCTGTTCGCGGCTTTCTTGCGCAAGGCCCGATTCAGTTTTGGAAAACGGGTCGTGGTTCGCGCCTTGCTTGGGCAAGTCCAGCTTAATTATCAGAATCGGCTGGGGGGATCGTGGCTTTCTATTTGGAGTCGCTGTGGTGTAATCAACCTTGTTACTAGCAATTCACGAAGGCGACTCCACTTAGCTATTGTGAATGCGAAGTAGGAATGAGCGAGTCAGGAAGGGGAGTAGGCGGTTGGATTAACGGCGGAGCGCGCTTCGCGGTTAGCGGACGAACTCAGGACAATCCCCCGCAGGGCAGATTGGGCAGCCAACGCCCGCTTATCGCTGAATTCCCAAGCAATATCTCTGGTTTGTTCGGACACCTTGCCCGGCGCCGGAAGAACGACTATGGCTAGCGCCACACCAGCCAACATCACTGCCCCAGCGATGATAAAAACCCCCTGGGCCATCATCACCGCGCTAACCCCCACCAGAAGCAACGGCCCTAAGACGCCACCTAGCGCGGCCGAGGACTCTTTTATACCCAGGATTCGCGACCGGTATCGTTCATCTGAGATATCAAGGTAATAGGAACTCAGCGCCGGAGCGATCAAAGCTGACCCCAACCCCGCCACGGCGGCTACCAGCAACATCAGTGGGTAACGCGTCACCAATACCAGGCCGGCATAGAGCGACGAGGATACCAATATGCCAAGCACGATAATAGGTTTACGGCCGAACCTATCACTCGACCGGCCAAGTACCAGCTGGCCGAAGACCATCGCCAATCCATAGGCGCCGACCACAAGACCAAACTGGATGGTAGTCCAACCAAGCTCGTCGTAGAAGTAGAACACCATCTGCGGCTCGACGAAAGCAAAGACGAAGACGCCGATGAAATCGAGAATCAGCAAGGTGCCAAAAACATGAAGCGGTCGTGGAAGAGAGGCCCATAGTGACGTTTCTGATTGTGACGCCACGGCCAAAAAACGCCGGCTGCGCAATTCTTCTCGCCAGCGCACCGTAGAAGTGCGTGTTTCCGGCATCATTATGACAGCAGCGATGAAGGCTATTACAGCCATGATCGCCGATGCGATGAAGGGAGCAGTATATCCCCAGCCGTCGTAGAGTACTCCACCAACAACAGGCCCAAAGATGAAACCAGCTCCATAACTGCCCATGACAACCCCTACCCACTGAGCGCGTTGTTTCTCGGGAACGACGTCGGCCACGACACCCATCGCTGCTGGGAACAGACCGGCAGTAAGGGCGCCCTCCAGGGCACGTATCACGACGAGGGCTGTCGTCGAAGTGGCGAACAAGAATCCGATGTTGGCCGCCGCGAAAGCTGCCAGGGCAACGAGCACCAGGGGGCGCCGTCCGTATCTGTCGGCCAGCGATCCCATGAAGGGTGCTGCCACCAACTGGGCCAGCGCGAACGACATGGTCATCAGCCCCAGCGCTTCCACACCCGATCCAAACTCGCCCAGCCGCCGGGCAAAAATGGGCATAATGATGCCGTAGCCGGTCATCATCAGACCGACGCTGGCCGCCAAGAGTAAGATCACATTGCGGGCACGACGAGGGCTTGGACCCGAGACGATCACTTCATCGACTATTACGACTTCACCCAGGTTCGAGGGGTGTTGTTGTTCACTAACAGCGGCGCTATTCATGCCCCTGTTAGCGCCCTTCATAGTTCTACACCTAGCTCTACCATGATCGTGGCCAGATCCATGTAAGAAGTCTCGTGTTGAATGAGCCCATCGCCGATGTCATAAATTGACACACCGCGAAACATGACGGTCCGGCCGGTAGGTTCGAAGGGCTGGTCAAAGATCGCCGGGCCGAACGGCTTGCTATGGGTCCCGGTGAATGTCCACTGGGTCACCACAACATCCTCGGCGGCGATGGTGCGAGTCACCTCGTAGTCCATTTCCGGAAAGCCGGCCAACCAGGATGGCCAAAACTGTCTCGTCTCCTCCAGGGAGAGTGGCCCTGATTCAGAGGCATCGCCGTATACGAAATCAAGCACATAATCCGGCGAGCGGAGAGCATTCATCTTATCCGTATCGCCGGCCGCCAGCGCGGCCACATATTGGGAGGTTAGTTCAAGCGCCGAATTGTTCACTAAAAATGTTCCATGTTCAAATAGCGCTCGACAAGCCGGCGTCGCCAAATAAAGCGCAAACCAAAGACCCAGATGATGGTCGCCAGAACGATGATCACATAATGGCTCGTTTGCCGCAGAAGGGTGAGACCGTAGAATTCGCGAAAGCTGGGTATGACCACACAAATGACAAAAAGAATGAGCAGACCGATGGCTAACCTTGTCGGCCGCCAGTCGCCGCTCAGAACATCACCGCCAGCCCACCATTTAGTCGGCGGCTCGACAAAGATGAGCAAAATAATGCCGCAGATGACGGTGAAATAGGTAAGCATCGTTCGGGCATAGGACTCATCGTTACTCTGTATCAGGGAGAAAAGATATACGGCGAAGCCGACGATGCCAATGCTTAGTACGGCCGGTATCACAAAATGGGCTAACCTCCGGGTCAGACTTGCCTTTGGTGACTGGCCCGGCTTTGCCCACAAAGCCAGAGCGAAGGCGGGAATGCTCATGGTGATGAAGCCGACGATAGCGTTTTGGCGTGGGCTAATCGGAAAGCCGTCACTTGCGTAGCCGATGGCGGCGATCAACATAGCCAAACACAAGATGCGGGTCATGTACAGTCGTAAGATGTCTTGCATGCCATTGAGAATCCGTTGCCCCTCTTGAAAGGCCTCAGGCAATACGGCAAAGGAATCGCCGAGCAAAACGATATCGGCCACATTGCGAGTCGCCTCGCTGCCGCTCTGCATGGCTATGCCCAAATTAGCTCTCTTAAGGGCCAGGATATCGTTGATGCCGTCCCCGGTCATGGCTACATAGTGGCCCTGATCCAGCAGAGCCTTTATCAGCTGTTCCTTCTGGCGTGGGGTAATGCGGCCGAAGATATTCGCTTTGTCGGCCGTTCTGGCAAATAGTGACTCATCCATCTCGGCCAATTCCAGGCCGGATACCAGGGATAAGGGTTGCTCTTTTTCCACGAAACCCGCTTGCTCCACCAGGGCGGCGACCGTTTCGGGATTATCACCCGAGATGAACTTCAAGCTGATGCCCGCGTCGACAAAACCCTTTAAGGTTTCTTGCACTTTCGGCCGTAGCTCATCGCTGAAGTTAAGCAAACAGAGAGGTTTTAGATCTTTTGGTAGCCGGGGTTGATCGTCTCGATCCCGTAGTTTTAGCGCTTGTGAGTGGTAAGCGAATAGAAGAACGCGTCGACCTTGTGAACGCCAGGACTCCATCTTCTCTAGCTTGTCAGGGTCGTCGACGAGCCTGGGCAAAACCAACTCCGGCGCCCCGAGCACGTAAGTGCCAGGATGTTCCTGACGACTAAATACCAGGGCACTCCAACCCTGGTGTGATGAAAAAGGTATTTCATCACTGAGTGTTTGTTCCGTGCCGGGACAAGCCCTAAGAATGGCATCGCTGGTCCGATTCTTAACTGTGGTACTGGCGCTGAAGTCGCCTAAAAGGAAGCGTAACGCTTCTTCCGTAGGGTTGTCTTCTCCCTTGTCATGGGGGGAGATTTCTTCCAGGTTGATGCGATTGGTGGTCAGAGTGCCCGTCTTGTCCAGACACAGTACATTCACATTGCACAAAGACTCAACAGAATTGGCCTGTTGTACCAGTGCGCCCTTACCCGAGATCCGAACCGCGCCGACGCCGTAAGCAACCACGATCATCAAAAAGAGGCTGCTCGGAGCCAGGCCAAATAGGACGGAAGCTTGGCGGACGCTTTCAATCATCGGTACTTCATGCATGACGTTATTGATGATTAACAGAACGGCGAAGAAGAAAACCAACACCAGAAGAATACGGATGCTTAAATTTACTTCCCGTTGCAGGGGTGTGAACTGGCGAGTGTAGATGCGGGCTTCTAGGGTCAGTTTGTTGGCAAAACTATTGATGCCGACCCGGGTCGCCTTGTAGACGCCATTTCCGGTGACACAGAAACTACCCGAGAAGACTTTGTCGCCTTCGAACTTGGCCACAAGACCGGACTCGCCTGTTAATAACGATTCATCAACTTCGATTCGACCCTGGCTGAGGACAGTTCCGTCGACGACGATCTGGTCGCCGGGACCTAAGCTTAACAAGTCGTCGAGTACGATTTCGTCGGGATCGACTTCCTTCTCAATTCCCTGGCGAATGACCGTCGCCCTCGGCCTGGTGAGCAAGGCGATATCATCTAATTTTTGTTTAGATTTGATTTCCTGCGCTGCCGCGATGACGACGTTGATCAGGAGCACGCCTGAGGTTATTAAGGCTTCGATGGCCAGGCCGAAAGAGACCAGGAGTATACCCAGGATCGCCAGTACCAGATTGAAGAAAGTAAAGAGGTTTTCACGTAATATCTGGCCAAAAGTTCGGCTGGTCTTGAAAGCCACATTGTTGCCCAGACCATGGGCCCGGCGATCGTCCACCTCGCTCTGGGTCAAGCCCAGATAGGGAAAAGGTTCAGTTCCGACCTTGGGCGCCGACGCTAACTGCGAGTTTAATGCGCTCTTGTTCACCTTGGTAGAGGGCATCTCAATAACCGACATCGTGAGCCTCTTGTTTCTTTTCGGACTGCATCTGCACCTCTTTTCCAGCACTGTTAACGAAATCTAGTAACATTACGAGATCCATTCGGAACTGGTTACGGAAATG
>JBARZW010000199.1:0-2406 GCA_049650305.1 Promineifilaceae bacterium (SeqCode) | reverse complement strand
TGGCTGGCATCCGGGCATCCGAAGGCGATATTCTCGGCAATCGTGCGTGAAAACAGGAAAACGTCTTGCTCGATGGTCGAGATCTGAGAACGGAGCGATTCCAGGTTCCAATCCCGAACGTCAGCGCCGTCAACCAGGACGCGGCCGCTGTTGACGTCAAATATCCGGTTGATCAGACGGGTCAGGGTGGTCTTTCCCGATCCAGTCTGACCAACAATGGCAACGGTCTCACCTGGTTTTGCTGTGAAAGATATGTCCTTCAGAACGGCAGAACCGTTGTAGCCAAAGCTAATGTGATCGAATACGACTTCGCCTCCGATGGAAGCGCCCTGACCGGCCTCGTTTTCGTCCAGATCTGTCTCGGTATTGATCATTTCAAGGATACGGCGAGCGCTGGCTATGCCAAGCTGAACCAGGTTAAAGGAGAACAGGGAGATAAAAGTTGGGAAGCGAAGTAAACCGATAAGGCCCATATAGGTTACGACCTGACCCAGGGTGAGTTCTCCCGCCCGCCACATGAATAGGGCAAGTAGAAAGGCAGCAGCCAAGGCCACGCTGAAGATCAATAAAGGCAGATAGCGAGCCTGGATCTCCCCTTGCTTCACATAGTAATTTCGGAACGAGCGGGCGTCGCCGTCGAACTTCTCCTCTTCCTGGGGTTCTTGGGCGTTGCCTTTAACCACGCCGATGCCCGAAACCGTCTCGGCGAGCCCTGCGTTCATCTTCCCGAATTCTTCCCGCTGCGCTTCGCTGACCGGGTTTAGCTGCTCGTTGTAGCTATAGAGAGTGATGGCGAAAAGGATGAGAAACAGGAGTGGAACAATGAGAAGCCTGAGATCGATGGTAGCGATCAGAATGATCGGGATGACCGTTCCAATGGCCGAGTCCATGATCAGCATCACGCCAGGGCTGAACATATAATTTAACTGGCGGACGTCATTGGTGGCCCGGGCCATAACGTCGCCGATCCGCTGCCTGCCGTGGAAAGTCTGGTCCTTGCCTAAGAGACTGATATACAGCTCGTCGCGGCTGTCCCGCTCCATGCGTTGGGCAATGAACTCTGTCGCGTAATTACGGACCAGGCCCAAAATGCCCTGAACCAGGGCGGCGATGACGACTCCCAGGGCAAGTAGTGCCAGGGCGGAGATCTCCCAGCCCGGTTCACTGATCAGATCGAAGGTCCGGCCGATGATGATCTGGATATATGCGGTGGCGTAATTGTTGATGATCGCCGCGGCGAGCGCGATTATTGGCAGCGCCGGGTAACGCATCAAGTGGGAGGCTATCCACTTGACCGGATCACTACGGTTGTAGTGGTATTCTTTTTCGACCCGGAATTCTCGCTTGACCAACACTTGAATTTTTCGCTATGGTTTGAATATGGGAACTAATCGATTGTCCTATTACCCAAGTTGGACCTTGCCGCCCATGTCGCTAAACACTGGAACTTGATCATATTGTGTAATCCAATGAATCTAGCTCTTTTGTAGCGGGCCGACTGTGACGCGGATTATAGCTCACCTGAGCCGAAATTATCATGTGACAGTCACTTCCAAAGTGACAGTCACTTCCAAAGTGACTGTCACTTGGGAAATGGTTGTGATTTTAGTTACCTAGTAGCTACGTTCCCGGCCGAGGATCATCAAGCTCAGGGTGAGAGCCCGCCCGGCTTCCTCAAGCTGATCGGAAGGAATGAAGGTCAGCGTGTCGTTCGGCAGCTGCGCTGTTTTCTGCCAGCCCTGCCTGCTGATTCCGACCTGAGGAAATTCTTCATTTTCGATAAAATCGCTGCCGCCGGGAACAAATACATTCATATCCGGCGATCCATCGATGCGCTCCGTGTCCATGCCCACCAGGTGGGCGGTTGATTCCATCAATTTAGCCAGATCGGATTTTCCAGGGGTCCACGCCGACAGCATGTCCCCGCCAGCGCCTAATCCCCTCACGTAGATAACACCCTGAATGTCGAAGTTGTCCGCGAAGCCGGTACGGGCTTCGAGAAAACGCTGTACTTCGGGGGAGCTTGCCAGGTCGGGTACTCCCTCGCCGCTGTAGGCCACGAAAAGGAAAGTACGGAAGGGTTGGTAACCAGAGCTCTGCATGGTTCGAATGGCTTCCAACATAACTGCCACACCACTGGCCGAGGAGTTGGCATTGGCGTAGACGCCATCCGGTCCCAGGGGTGGGCTGTCATATTGGGTAGCTACGATTACCAACTCGTGGTCCATCGCATCGGATGTGCCAGGCAAGTGCCCAATCACGTTAACCACCGGATCATCGGTCCGGATTTCGCCTGAGACATCAATTGTCGCCCTAATTGACGTTCCGATATCCATCACTTCATCATCTGCCAGCTCCTCTCTCGCCTCAAGGAGACGGGGTACCGACCAACCTGTTCCCCCCAGA
>JBARZW010000198.1:0-2147 GCA_049650305.1 Promineifilaceae bacterium (SeqCode) | reverse complement strand
TAAGCTAGTCGCATACACATAGGCCAGCCCTATTTAACCAGCGACCAACGACCAACGACCAACGAACGCTTTGAATGGTAATCTTGTCTCAATGATCAAATGACTTCTCCGCGCCGGCCTCTGCGATCAGCCGATATCCTTGAGTAACCAAGGCCAAGATGAGAGCGCCGAGAGCCATGGCGAGGCCGATGGCAGCCAGGGCCGGCACCGGACCCAGGGAAGTAGTTCCAGGGCAACCGCCAGAGATACATCCTTCGCCGAACCTGTGAGATCGTACACATACAGGGCCATATTCACATATAAGATCGCCTGTCCCAGGCTGGCAAACCCTTGCCCAAACCAGAGGGCCAGGAAGTTGCGGTTGGCGAGAACGCGTCGATAAGAATCTTCAGGAAACAAGGTCCATCCTAACTAACACTTCGGCCTTTGCGCAATGCAGATCCCAGGTAACTTCTAACAGGTAGCTTCTACCAGGTCAGCGTCATCCTCTCAGGAACGAACTCTCAAGCCCTTTGGGTCATACATCGGGCGTAAGGAAGCCTTCGCCGGATAGCGAAGGCCGGCTATCTCTAGCTCGTAGCGGCCGCTCTTGATGAAATCAGCGGTCACTCCCTCATCATTCTTAACGTAACCCAGGCCTACCGCCCCTCCAAGGGTATGCCCATAACCACCGCTCCCAAGATGACCGACCCGTTCGCCATCCCGGTAGATGGGCTCGCTGCCGTACAGCAGCGGTTCTGGGTCTTCCAGCAAGAACTGCACGAAACGGGTCTTTAGAACGCCCTCCTCCTTTTGCTTTAGGAGCGCTTCGCGGCCGATGAAACCTCCTGGCTTGTCGAAATCTACGGCAAAGCCCAGGCCCGCCTCCAACGGCGTATCCGTATTGTCGATGTCATAGCCATAGTCACGATAGGCTTTCTCCGAACGGAGCGTATTCAGCGCCTTAAACCCAGCGTGCCTCAGGTTCACAGCATCGCCCGCTTCCACCAGTCTATCAAAGACGTGGAGGGTGAATTCCGTTGGTATGTAGAGCTCCCAACCTAATTCGCCAACATATGAAACGCGCAGGGCCTTGACCAGCGCATAGCCGATATCGATCTCCTGCATGGTGAGATAGGGAAAGGCATCATTGGACATATCCACACTTGTCAGGCCGCTGATTAGCTGGCGAGATTTCGGCCCCTGGACATTGATGATATTGTAACCAGAGGTCACGTCGGAGACTGTTACATGAGCATCAGGCGGGATGTTTCGCTTCAGCCATGTTTCAAGGTGGATCTGGATCGCATCCACCAGGATCAGAAGATAGACATCATCCGCGAGGCGGGTCACCGTCAGGTCGGCTTCAATAGTGCCCCGTTCATTGAGCCACTGGGTGTAGACGATTCGGCCGACCGGCACAGCCACATTATTGGCACAGATCCTGTTCAAGACCTTCTCCGCATCGCGACCCTGGACGAGTAATTTGGACATATGGGTCAAGTCCATCAGAATAACGTCCTCGCGGGCCGCCCGATGCTCGGCGGCGACATACTCAAACCAATTCTGCCGCCCCCATGAATATTCAACCTTGGGTTCAACGCCCGCCGGCGCAAACCAGTCCGGGTACTCCCAGCCGACGGATACGCCATAATAGGCCCCGGCCTCGGCCAGGCGATCGTACATGGCTGATTTGCGAGCATTACGCGCTGTCTCCGGCTGCAGGTTAGGCCAGCTTATATATTGCCACCCCAATAATTCAGCCGTGCGGTCGTACAGATAGGTCGCGTTGTTCTGAAAGGGCATCATGCGCTCGATGTTGATAGCACTGACGTCGACCGGCGGATGGCCGTCCACAATCCACTGGGCCATGACCCGACCTGCGCCCCCGCCTAATAGAATTCCCAGCGAGTTGAAACCGGCCGCCACATAGAAATTTCTCAGCTCAGGCGCTTCGCCCATCAATGTGCCCATATCAGGCGTGAAACTTTCCGGACCGCAGAAAAACCTGTGCACCCCGGCCTCTCTAGCTGCCGGGATCCGTTTCATGGCATTTTCGAGGTGGGGCATCATGCGATCCCAATCGGGCGAAATCTCGCCGAAGCTGAACCCCTCAGGAATGCCCCCCAGGCCGCCAGGCTTAGCCATTCCCCATGGAGCAGCCACCG
>JBARZW010000197.1:0-2747 GCA_049650305.1 Promineifilaceae bacterium (SeqCode) | reverse complement strand
AGCGCCACTTTTTTTGTATCCTTGCGTTGTCATCGTGATTGTTACTACTGCTTCAATCCGAACCAGATGCACTATGATTACTACAGGCACCTTAAGCGCGAGCTAATGAGCGAATTGGAACAGATTCACATCAGCGGGCAGAGGATGAGCCACCTGGCCATTACTGGCGGCGAACCTCTATTACACAAGGACGAGACCGTCGACTGTTTCGAGTACGCCAGGGAGAAGTTCCCCGATACCTACCAGAGACTTTATACCTGTGGTGACCAGGCCGATGAAGCCATCCTGGAACGACTCAGCGCGGCTGGTTTAGATGAGATCCGTTTCAGCATTCGGATGCATGATCTGGAGAAGGGGCACCAGCACACATTAGATCGTAGCGCCATGGTTAGAGAATACATCCCAACGGTCATGGTTGAAATGCCTATTCTGCCAGGTACCTTGGACGTAATGAAGAAGATACTACTGGAGCTGGATGAGCTGCAAATTCACAGCATCAATCTTCTAGAATTTTGTTATCCATTCATCAACGCCGACGAATTTGACCGGCGTTCCTTTAAGGTCAGGAGACGGCCGTATCGAACCCTGTATAACTACTGGTATGCTGGAGGTATCCCAATCGCCCAGAGTGAATTGACCTGCCGCTACCTGCTGGAGTTTGCCAGTGATGAGGGATTAACACTCGGCGTACATTACTGTTCGCTGGAAAACAAGCTGACGGAACAGAATTACCAGCAGAATCACGATAAGTCGGCGCCTGAGACGGCTTTTTTCTCAGAGAGGGATTTCTTATTGAAGTCGGCCAAAGTATTCGGCCGGGACATTTCGCGAGTGAAGCGACGACTGCAAAAAAACGGGTACCGGGCGTTTGTTCGCAACCGGAAACATGACTACCTCGATTTTCATGTCAACCAGATCCCGGCGCTCTCAGGTATGGACATCGAAGTTGGCATTTCTACCAGTACACTAGAGACACGATCCGACGGCGACTACCTGAGAGAATTGAAGGTGGACTTGACGTATCCCGACCGCTTTGATCCGATCGTTGACGTCTGATCGCACCGTTTGCCAGGCAACTGTATTAGGAGCTTAGCAAACCATTAACAACCGATTTCGTTCTCCGAGCCTAGCGATCTAAGGCGCACGTTTTAATCTTTCCGGCGCTAAGGCCGCCAGGCCGGGTCAAGCCTGGTTTTTCCGGGTAAGACGAGGGATGTCCGCGGAAACGCGACGCCTCCCGAAATCCATTCTACCGGCTGGAAAACAGTCAGCCGAGATTAATTGTTCTCAGTGGTAGTCTGGATGGAATTGGAAAGGAGAATCTGTGCATCACCAAAGTGATTCGCCAGTTTCTCTACTGGTGAATCTGTTTTTAATCGAAGATCCAGCCCCAGAGTTGGTGATAGTCAGTGGTCCTTCTGGATCCGGAAAAACACGCGCCTGCCTGGAGCTTGTTGAGATTCTTAACGGCTTTGGAATAAACGCGTCGGGACTGATATCTTCCCCAGTTTACAAGGACAATCGGAAAGTCGCCGTCGACTTGATCGCGATCCACAACGCTGACCGATTGCGGTTGGCGATGCTTCGAGAGGACTCCCCTGCACCTCACGAGGAAGATGTGGACGCATTCATCAATTATGGCAGGTGGCGCTTTGATCCTGATACCTTCGCCTGGGGAAATTCCATTCTTCGCCATCTTCCGGAAAGCCAGTGCCTCATTATTGACGAATTGGGACCACTCGAATTCAAACAAGGGAGCGGCCTGCAGGCTGGTATGTCGCTCCTGGACCGGCGGCAGCAACCACCGGCGTTCGTGGTCGTTCGGGAAGAATTGGCATCGTCCGCATTACTGCGCTGGCCTTGGGGCATGGTAGTAAACATACCCCTCGTCAGTGACGAACTTGAGTCACCTGGGGAGGCATCGTGATCTCGGCCCAAAATCTCTCTGTTCGATATGGTGACATCCAGGCTATCAGCGGATTAAACCTCCACGTCGATGAAGGTGAATGTGTTCTGGTGACTGGTCCATCGGGATGCGGCAAGAGCACGCTGGCTCGGGTAGTCACAGGTTTGATCCCCCATGCCATTCCGGCATCGCTGGAAGGTAGCCTGACGGTGGCGGATCTGGACGTCAGGCATTGTCCGATTTCGACGCTCGCGGGACACATTGGCGCCGTTTTTCAAAATCCTTCATCGCAGCTTTTCCATCTCCGGGTCAAGGATGACGTGGCTTTCGGTCCGCGAAATCTCGGATTTGCAGAGAGGGAAGTATCAGAGCGCGTACAATGGGCGCTTGAAGCCGTTGGGGCAACATCCTTGCGAGAATGCCATCCGGCCGAGCTTTCTGGTGGACAGCAACAGCTAGTCGTCATCGCGGCAGCACTGGCTATGCGACCCGCGGTATTGGTCCTCGACGAGCCCACCGCATCGCTGGACGTGCAGGGCTCCACACATGTCGTTAATGCGCTTGAACGGCTCCGAGAGGAGCTTGGTATCACGATCTTGTTGATCGAGCACCGCCTCGCTGAAGTCTCGCGAATCGTGGACCGGGTGGTTGTGCTCAACCGTGGACAGCTCGTCGCCGAAGGAGACGCAGAATCTGTTTTCGATGATTTACGGATGGTTCAGAAACTCGGGCTCCGCCGTCCGGTAGAAAGACCGATGGAATCATGGGAGGCCTTGCTTTCGCCCAATGGACAACCCCAGGACGGTTCGATACCACTCTTGCACCTCGAAGAGGTGAGTGC
>JBARZW010000196.1:0-2686 GCA_049650305.1 Promineifilaceae bacterium (SeqCode) | reverse complement strand
AACGTGGCAGCGCTTTTTCTGCTGATTTGCTGGCAACGGGATGCGCTTCTGCTCACCCATTTTCATCCAGCATGCTCTCAAGACAGGGTCCAGGCTCAAGGTCGTTTCGTCCATAAAGAGGAGTTGGGGGTTTTTACATAACGCCCGAAAAAGACCGTTTCAGCCTTTTTCTCTCCAGAGCGACTCGTTATTTACAAGGCTTCATTAACGCATTTTTCGGTTAGCCCAACTCGAGCAAAATCTTGTGGATTGAACCCTGTTGGGGGTCTTGCAGAAACCCCCATCCTAGAATTCGGTCGAAAACTGATAGATGACGTCTACCCTGTCTCACCAACATCAATCGTGATCATACTCCAGGCTGTTGCGCAATGCCGCCAATCATTATTCGGCTCGGGGCAAAACCTCTGGTCCAGGGATCAATATTCGACTTTGCGGTAGAAGTTCTCCGTCTGCGCTGCTGATTGGTAATCGCTCCAGAGTCTCTAAAAGGTACATGCCTAATTCGATCTGATAAGGACCCGGATGCGCCTCCGGCGATACTTCGATGTCATATTGGTCGCGCACGATGTCGCCGGGATTCCAATTGCCGGTCGAATAATCTCCATATAAAGGACTATGATCGGTTTGCCCCCACAGAAGCTCTTCAGAGTCGAGTAAATGAGTGAAAACCGTGTAGTGCTCTTTCGGCCGCTCGATGGCCTCCCAGTAGAGCAGTAGGCGGACTTCCTCCCCAGGGAACACCTTATCAGGCGCAAGGTCATAGCCCAAGAGGCGAATTTGCCCATCCAACTCGGCGTTGACCGCATATTCAAAATCTAGAACCTGTGACGTATCATCCACTTTGTACACCCAAACATAAGGGATTCCATCAAATGAGACGGAAAAGTCGGGCTCCTTGTCTTGATAGCGCTCCCAAAGGACTTCCCACCGGTGGGCACGGGTTTCGCGGGCCATCCAATTCCTGGCAAATACCAGATAATCAACTGATTCATCGATCATGACAACTGTAAGCCCATCGAAATAACGACCAAATGCCTCTTCTATCAGCACACCGGCCGTCAGGTTTTCTGAGTCGGGTAAATTGCTCAAAAACTCTCCGGCCTGATCGAGTCCCTCGCCTTGTCCTTGACCGGCAACAATCGCCTTTCCCAGGATCGTTTTTGGCCCACCGAGCAAACGATTGAAATGGGTGCCATAATAAGGATTTCGCGGCACCGAGATCAGGGCCTGAAGAAAAACGACGAGTATTAGAAGCAGGTTCAATAGCCAGCGACGGCCGCCGGCGACCCATCTTGCAAAATAAACCGCGCCAATGCCGGCCAACAGAATCATAAACTCAAAAGCCGCCAACAAATACCGATCCGCCTTTTTCTCGCCTAAAGTCATTTGCAACGTAAAAAAACCAACGAAGACAAAGGCCAAGAAGATCAGGTACTTTTGGTACCGCTCCACTTTACGGTTGAATAGCAAAGTCACACTGAAAAGGAAAAATGGGAGTGTTATGGCGGTCGATCTGATTAACAGGTTAACCGGATAAAATAGCCATCCAGGATCCTTGATTGTCGTTTGGCCCAAAAATAGGTTTTTTGTGGGATGGGGTGATCCGACAAAACGAAAGGTTTCACCAAAACCTTGACGGAGAGTCTCAATTGGCTGCACCCACATCGAAGGCCACAACAATAAATAGATGACGGAAAGGGCCAAGAACCAGACCGCAAATGTAAACCCTATCTTCTTTAGCGGCGACCACCATTGACGCCAATCAGCAAGGACTGATTTCAGGCGGCGTCCATCTGCTAATTGGCTGTTAAGTTGCCAGAAGGCCAGGGTGAGTAGGCAATAAGGAATTGCGAATAGCGCTGGCGTTTTGGACAACATCGCCAAGCCAGCAAAGATGCCAGAAAGCACAACATAGGCTCGACGACCTTGACCTGAGGGAACGATATATATCCACAGGAAGAGCACAGATAACATAATGAATGTGGCCATTAGGCCATCCACGTGCAGCGTCTTCGAGATATAAATGTGAAAGGGATCCAAGGCTAACAGTAGTGTGCTGACCACTGCAATCTGTCTATTGAATAACCTGACTAGAATAAAATAAGCAAGGACACTGCCAAGGGAGATGACAAGTACCAGAGGAACCAATTCAATCGACATGCGCTCAACCAGCGACAGTTCAGGCCAATTGGCAAAAAGCTTTCCTCCAACCTCTCTGCCGATTCCCGCCAGCCACATCGTGGTTACCCCCGGATGGGGCGCCTCGAGGGTTGCCTCCCAGTCCTGTCCTAGTATTGCCTCGACAAATCTCCCTGCCCGTATATGCCAGATTGTTGAGCGCGCGACCAGGTATAGTGACCTGGGTAAGAAAGCAACCAGGAACAAAAGGATAGGGAAGGAGATTTTACCCAGGCGGCCAAGGATTTCTGTTGTAGATAAGGTTGTCTGCCGGCGTTCAATTTCAGCAATCATTCGCATTACACATTTTAACAACTAGATACCTAAGTAGGTAGTCATATGTTTTTAGAAAGCACGAATCGATGTTCATAGTCTGGAGTGTTCTGCTGATGCAGAACTGGCTCAACTTTCTCGATTATTTCTTCTTGGCTGCTCCAGAGTTGATTCGCGCAGGCCTGATCCTTGAGGTGTCGCCAGAAGCGCTCGATCGGGTTCAATTCAGTACAGT
>JBARZW010000195.1:0-15962 GCA_049650305.1 Promineifilaceae bacterium (SeqCode) | reverse complement strand
TCCCATTCTTGAAAGTAGCTCCTACATTTTCCGCATCCACCTGAAATTGCAGTTGAAGCGTTCGGGAAAACTGTCCTTGACCGCGCTCGCGGCGGTTGTAGCGCGCTCCTTCGGGCAGCTCATCAAGGTTGCGGTCACCGCTGATCGTTAGCCTGTCGCCTCTTACGGTGATATCAAGATTCTCCGGAAGAATCCCTGGAATCTCGGCCGTCACGATTACGCGCTCATCGCCGGCCCACATATTCATTGCTGGGAAGTTTGATTGAACTGGACCTGATGTTCCACCGAGTTGAAAATCCATATCCCAGCGCAGTCTGCGCATATCAATTCCTGTGCCTGTACTAGGCCACATCATATTTCTCCTACCATAACCATTTCGCCACAGCATTGTTCTTTACCTCCACTATCGTTCTCGTTAATGTCTCTTAATTACACGATTCGGATTGATGCGTATGCATCAAAGTGGATTTCGTCCGCCATACTGCGAATTCAATCCATCAAAAGTTAATACCTAGCCAGACTTTATCCTCGCTCTATAAGAGGATTGTAAGATTAGTAATAGAGATATATATGATGCGTTATCAGTCCGATCTACGGCTTTCAAAAGGGTCAACGCTTGTTCGCTCATATGGTTCAGGAGAGCAGGTTTTTGACGCTTTCGATATATTTGAATGATCGATTTCGTTGCTTGCCCATCGAATCGGCCGTGATATAATGCCTGCGTCAGTTCGCGGATGCACAAATGAGTTAAGCTATCAAATGCGAGACGACAACTCCTTTAGCATTAGGCGTAGCTCCAAATCGGTATCCTCACTGATAACCGCGTGCCAGATATGTTCAATTAAGCCAAACAGACATGAAGCGTTTTTATCTGATTGCCTGCCCCTCACCGGTTTAATGATGGATCGAAAAGTCGCCGGAGTGCTGCTATGACTAACACTGTCGTAACCGGAGACGTTGGAACAAAGGCCAATTCAGCTCCGAGAGTACGCCCAGGATTGTTTAGTGGTCGTAAGGGCCGCAAATTCCGCGAGGCGCTGCTAGCCTACCTATTTCTGTTTCCAGCATTCCTAATCGTCTTTACCTTTGGTCTTTTCCCACTCGCCTTCTCAGCCTTCGAAAGCACATTACGCGGACTCAACAAGGTGCTCGGCACCTATACGGGGCTGGGTAACTATGTAAGGGCCCTCGACAGCCTGGCCTATATCCTGGGTTTCTGGCTATCCCTCCTGTTTCTGTATCTCGCCATTCGGGCGATCGTAGCTATCGGCCGAGAATCCTCACTTAATGAAGACAAACCGTGGATCCTCGCCTTGCCGGCAATCATCACAGGCGTTGGAATTGCCCTCTTTGCCAGGCTGATCTTCGTGATACTCCCCGAACTCCTAGCAATCCCGGAAAAGATGCGAGGTCAGGAGAGGACTTCCGAATTGTTCCGCCAATATTTCGGTGAGGCCATTAGATCTGAAACCATCCGGGACGCGGTTCTACTTGCCTTATTGGTCTCGGTCTCAGGCCTTGTTCTTACTTATCTTGTCTTCCGGTTTTTTAAACAAAGCCAGAGAAGCGGAACGTATTTCAGCAGTTTCATCCAAGCAACGCTTTTAGTAATCGGGGCGTTTGTTCTCACCCGGCTGGTATGGCTAGAAATAGAAACTGCATACGCCGCTGCCATCGAGGAAGGTGTAGATCTCGAACTCTGGACCCAAATAGTAACGATCAGCGCCGGGTTCGTTCTACTTCTTCTATCCTGGCTATTGTGGCGCAGCGCCAGTAATCGCCAATCAATTGTGGCGACTGCGTTTCGATTAGCCGGAGCATCCATGCTGGTGGTGGGCGCTTGGGTCCTTATCGCTGAGCTACCTTCAGCTATCGGAGCCGGGAGCGAAGATTGGTGGACGGGTTTGAAGGCGACGATCTTTTATTCCCTGGGCACGGTACCTTTCCAACTAGGGATCGCCCTGCTTCTCGCTGTCTTGCTGTTTCAAGCAATTAAAGGCCGGACAGCATTCCGGATCGTTTATTTCTTACCTTATATCGCCCCGTTTATTGGAACAGCGGCCGCCTTTCGCATCTTGTTCTCGGGACGGGCCACCGCCCCGGTGAACACCCTGCTAACTACTCTAGGGATTGAACCTCTCCAGTGGCTTAATGAACCAGACGGTATTTTCAAGATTCTGGCAGGTTCCAGCCTCGACGTGCCAGAAAGTCTAACTGGACCGAGCCTGGCCCTGGTGGCAATCATGTTCTACGGTACGTGGACGTTTTTCGGCTTCAACACGGTCGTATTTTTAGCTGGCTTGGGCAGCATTCCCGGAGAACTCTACGAAGCGGCCGCTATCGACGGTGCGACTAAGTGGGCTCAATTTCGCAATGTAACCTTACCGTTGTTATCGCCTACGATATACTTCCTCGTTCTCTGGTCGACGATCGGTACTTTCAAGGCCTTTAATCATATTTGGGTGCTTAGATCATCGGCCGCCCTTGGTACGACGGACACAGCAAGCGTCGTCATTTTCCTGTCTTTCCGCGAAAATGCGCGTTATGGATATGCGTCAGCCATGGCCATATTATTGTTGCTGATAATCCTCGTCTTGACAGTCGTGAATAACCGTGTCGCTAGCAGGAGAGTCTTTTATGGCTAGTGAGGCCACTGCCCCTGTGGAAAAGAAAGCCGAGATACACCCGGGTGCCCGTCGAATTAATATCGGAAAGATCAGCACGTATGCGATTCTGATCTTCGGAGCGACCATAGCCCTAATTCCCTTCCTCTACACCGTCAGCGTCTCATTGATGAATTTGACCGAGGCAACAGGTGGCTCGCTTATCCCTTCAACACCACAGTTCGAAAATTATCTAGATGCCTGGAAAGAAGCGAAATTCGCGACTTATATTTGGAACAGTGTCAGAATAACTCTCATCACGGTTACTGGCCAACTCATTTTCTGCACCCTTGCTGCCTATGCTTTTGCTCGAATGAGCTTCCCGGGAAAGAACTTACTATTCGTATTGTTATTGGCCACTCTGATGCTTCCGGAAGCAGTGACGTGGATTCCGAACTTCATCACGGTATCGTGGCTGGAGAATTTTGGATACGCGTGGAGAGACAATTGGCCCGCTTTGACCATACCTTTTATGGCCGGGGCCTTTGGCATCTTTCTTCTTCGCCAGTTTTTCCAGCAGATCCCTGATGAATTATGGGACTCGGCCCAGATCGACGGCGCCGGTCACGTCCGCTACTTGATTACGGTAATCATTCCTCTGTCCCGAGCTCCTTTGGTCACATTGGCCTTATTTACGTTTTTAGGAGCCTGGAACTCATTAGCCTGGCCGATGCTTGTTACCACAGATGAAAGCTGGCGACCCATTTCCTATGGATTTCTGGCCTTCATTGAAGAAGCAGGAGCTCAATTCAATTTGCAGATGGCTGGCTCGATCATATCGATGTTGCCAGTTCTGATTTTCTACTTCTTCGTTCAAAGACAGTTCACTGAAAGCATCGCCACATCGGGTCTGAAAGGATAGCTAAACCAAGTTATCAAAGATCTAACTAATCGTATCTGTTGTTCGAGTAAATTAGCTATATAATCATAAAAGAGAAAAGGAGGTGGGATAAGCTATATGACTAAACCGAATGAAATGATGCTACGTTAATGTAGCGCAGAGAGGTTGGACATGTGTTAATGATGAATCCATTTCCAACAATCAGAGATTAGTTGCCATTTAGATAAGAGGAGAGGAATAATGTCACGCAAACTATTTATGCTAATAGCGGTTTTTACCGTGTTCGCCTTAATCCTTGCCGCATGTGGCACGGAAGAGGCCACTGAGGAACCGGCGGCTCCCGTTGTTGAAGCGCCCACGGAAGCGCCGGCGGAAGAGCCCACGGAAGCGCCGGCGGAAGAGCCCACGGAAGCGCCGGCTGAAGAGCCAGCTGAAGAACCAGCCGAGATGGAACCTTGCGCTCCTTCAATGGAGGGAGGCCTGTCCGGCGTCGATCCCCGGGGTCAGAATATCGTCTGGTGGCACAATCACAGCGGCAGCCGGGAAGAGAATATGATCCCTCTTCTTGAGGAATTCAGCAATACCAACGAATGTGGAATAACTCTCGAGCCCCAGAATCAGGGTGGCTACGATGATATCCGCGACAAGGTGAACAACTTTATGGCCGCGGGCGACGTCCCTGCCCCATTGCTCGTTGGCTACCAGAACGATCAGGCATTCTACCAACTCAATGAAACCTTGGTTGACTTGAACGACTATGTAGATGACTCGTACTGGGGCTTGACTGAAGAGGATAAGGCGGACTTCTATAGTGGCTTCTTCGGCCAGAGCGTCCACCCCGCTTTTGACAATCAACGTCTGGGATTCCCACCGAATCGCTCGATGGAAGTGCTTTTCTACAACCAGACCTGGCTAGAGGAGCTTGGATTTGAAGGCCCACCGACCTCTCCCGAGGAATTCAAGGAGATGGCCTGCGCCGCTGCTGAATCAAAGGGTGATGGCACCGGTGGCTACATCATCCGTGACGATGCCTCGGCCGTTGCCGCCTGGACATTGGCCTTCGGCGGGGACATCCAGAACGAAGAAGGGACCGGTTACGTCTATGATAACGACGCTACCTTAGGAGCATTTACCCTGTTGAAGGAGATGTTTGACGAAGGGTGCTCTTACTTCTTTACCGAGGGTTATCCAGATCCCGAGTTCTCTACTCGTGGAGGTATATTCTCCCAGGGCTCCACCTCTGGCATCCCCTATTACGAGAGCGGTACAGCCACTTTCGCCGAAGAACAAGGCCGTGAACAAGATGTCTGGGGTATCACCGCCATTCCTCACACAACCGCCGATCCTGTCCAGAATATCTACGGCGGCGACATCATGATTACACAGACGACACCGGAGCAGCAACTGGCTTCTTGGATCTTCCTCAAGTGGTTTACTTCTCCTGAGATTCAGGCTCGGTGGGCAGAGATCAGCGGTTACTTCCCCACCCGCGCGGGAGCCGTCGAATACCTTGACGGTTACATCGCCGCGTTCCCTCAAAGGGCACAGGGCATGGCCCTGCTGCCTTATAGTTCATTCGAGCCACAACTTATCTCCTACGACCAGACCCGCCGTCAAGCTAGCGAAGTCTACAACGAAATAATGCAGCTTGAGGATGGTTGGACCCAGGACGATATTATGGCACTCCTCGCTGGTTTGTCCGAATTCGGAAATGACGTGCAGGAAGAGCTTATGGCGGAAATCAACTGACATTAATTAGATCTGAGCGAGCTATCTCGAGCAGACAAGAGTATAAGGGCGGGTCAGGAATTCTAGCCTGACCCGTCTTTTCTGTTTAAGGTTACTATGAGTATCGAAAACTCGGAGCTACGTATCACGGCTGAAGAAGTAGCGACAAGAGCCGGCGAACTGCTGATAAACAAATGGGGTGAAACCCGGCAGATAAAAAGCAAAGGTTTCCGTGACTGGGTCACAGATGCGGACCTGGCAGCGCAGGAGCTAATCACAAGCCGAATTCTGAGGCAGTTTCCTCAACATGGATTCATAACTGAGGAGGACGCGCCAGATCTACCCTCTTCAGGTGACGTGGTCTGGATCATTGATCCCCTGGATGGTACCAGTAACTACAGCCGCAAACACCCGATATTCTGCGTTTCAATTGCTGCGGCAACAACATGTAGCGACGGCTCGCTCCATATCGTTGCCGGGGCGATTTATGATCCCATTAGAGATGAGCTATTTAGCGCCGCGGACGGCCATGGTAGCACATTGAATGGTCAATTGATTGCGGTTAGTACAACTAACACGCTTGATACATCGATCATCGGCCTGGACTGGAGTCGCGGTCGAAACAGGCGCCAGGCTATCCTCAAAGCGCTTGGAGGAACCGCTCATCTGGTACATACGATCCGGGCAATCGGTTCTGCTGCTCTGGCTCTCGGCTGGGTGGCCTGCGGTAGACTAGACATCTATTTCAACGTTGGCATCGGCTCGTGGGATGTGGCTGCCGCAAGTGTGATCATTCGTGAAGCGGGGGGACTGTTAACGGACCATCGTGGGAGATTCTGGTCGATAGGAAAATCATCTTGTATCGCCAGCAATGGCATTGTCCACCAGATATTTTTGGAATCGAGCCTGCTCGGAGATTTACACGATTCTCCATAACGGGCCGATTGTCAATCACTCCTGGTCCAAGTACAATCCTATCTCTGGTACCTCACTCAATTCAAACCGGATCTCACTCCGAATTCATCTGACTATTTTGAAGACCATTATCGATGTCGCATCCGGATCAATTTGAAACCTGGAGGCATCGACCACACCGCAGGAGATTCGCCTTTTTGTCAGAGTTGACAGAGCGGGAGCCAGAATTCTCGATAGCGGTTTATTCTTCAGTAGAACTATTCTTAGCTTTAAACTATGGATCACAATAGGTTATTTATTCCCGGACCAACCGAAGTACGCCCGGAGATATTGGAGGCCCAGACTCAGTGGATGATTGGACATCGATCCCCTGAGTGCGCCGAACTTATCGCCAGTATCCAAAATAAGATCAGGCAGGTGTTCTACACCGATAAACGCGTCTTCATCTGCGCCTCCTCTGGGACAGGACTTCAGGAAGCGGCCATTCGCAATTGTAGCGATACCAAGGTCCTTAATTGCGTCAATGGTGCCTTTGCAGACCGGTGGCACAGAGTTACCCTGGCCAATGATAAGAATTGTGAACTGCTTGAGGTTGATTGGGGCCAACCGATCCTCCCCGAACAAGTCACCCAACGGATACGAGGCGGAGGATTTGACGCGGTAACGATCGTGCATAACGAAACAAGCACAGGGGTGACGAGCCCTATTCGCGAGATAGCCCAGGCGATCCGCGAGATGCCCGGCGGTGAAGATATCATGATCCTCGTCGATTCAGTCAGCGGTCTGGGTGGGGCACGCATCGAGGTGGATGTCTGGGATATGGATGTAGTGATCACTTCTAGTCAGAAGGCTTTCGCCCTGCCACCCGGACTCGCATTCTGTTCGGTATCTGACCGGGCCATGGACAAAGCACGATCAGTGGCTGGTCGTGGTTATTATTTCGACTTCTTGGAGTTGGATAAGTATTTGCTGCGTAATCAGACTCCGAACACCCCTCCAGTTTCGTTGTTGTTTGCCCTGGACAGGCAATTGACCGATATGCTCGCCGAAGGCATGGAGCAACGATTTGCCCGGCATCTCGCGATGCGAGATAAGACGATCGAATGGGCAAGTGGTCGCGGATTTAACATGTTCGCTGCCCTTGGTTACGAGTCGCCAACTGTCAGTTGCATCCGAAGCAAACCAACTATTGATGTTAGCGAGCTTATCGCCAATTTACGCTCCCGGAAAATGATCATTTCTGACGGTTATGGGCCGAATAAGGGCAAGAGTTTTCGCATCGCCCATATGGGCGACACTACTCCGTCCGATTTAGATGAATTACTTGAGGTGATCGACGCTCATATTTCGGGGTTGATATAGTGGAAGGCGCTTTCTCATTGTCTCGCTACGGGTGCTCATCAAATTGTTGCCTGACGGACAGTGAAAACCAGTTTCAAGAGGTGACCACTTAATGTTCCGCATAATGGTCGCAGACAAATTAGCCAAGGATGGACTGGATCTCCTCGAGCAGGCCGACGATGTCGAATTCGAACTGCGAACCAAGCTCACGAAACAAGAATTGCTCTCTGCGATTCAAGGTCAGGATGCCCTGATAATCCGCAGCGGCACCGTGGTAGACCGAGACGTGATTGAATCAGGCATCAAACTAAGGGTCGTTGGTCGAGCTGGTATCGGCGTCGATAATATCGACATCGAGGCCGCGACTGAGCACGGCGTTCTGGTCATGAACTCGCCTGAGGCTAGTACAATAGCCACGGCGGAGCACACGATGGCCTTGCTCCTAGCCGCTAGCCGGCAGCTAGTACCCGCCCACGTTTCCTTAAGAGACGGTGAATGGCGCAGGGCAGCTTTTCAAGGTATTCAGCTGCACGGAAAGCGACTGGGTATTATTGGTCTTGGGCGGATCGGCCGCCACGTCGCTGAACGAGCGTCAGGTTTCGGTATGCTGGTCGCGGCTTATGATCCCTATGTTTCAAGAAATGTGTTCGACGAACTGGCTGTTGAACCTCTGGAATTAAGCGAATTGCTAGCTCGTTCCGATTTCATAAGCATTCATACGATCAAAACGCCAGAAACTTCAAATATTATCGATCGGCAGGCTATCAGCAAGATGAAGCAGGGCGTCGTTCTGGTTAATGCGGCTCGAGGAGGTCTGGTCGACGAAGTAGCATTAAGCGAAGCTCTGGCTTCAGGAAAGGTGAGGGCAGCTGCAATCGATGTGTTCAGCAGCGAACCACCGCAAAACAACCCATTGATTGGCTTACCCAATGTACTTCACACACCCCACTTGGGTGCCTCTACTGTTGAGGCTCAGCGAGATGTAGCTATCCAGATAGTTGACCAGGTTATCGATGCGCTCAGAGGTGTTGACTACCGAAATGTAATCAACGTCGACGTGTTGCACGATTATGATAGCATGCGATCTGGCTTCTGATAGAATCTCTAGTAATGTCGCCTGAGGAACAACTGGTCCTGCGCTGCGGGCGCAGCGTTAGTATAGCAGGCGGTCTGGCTTCTGATGGAACATCTTGCCATGTCGCTTGAAGAGCAACTGGTCCTTCGCTGTGTGCACAGCGTAATTATGGATGTGCCATTGGGTGAGCCGCCCTCCGTTGACTGGGAGCAGGTCTTCGTCCTAGGCGAGACAAACAGACTGATACCCATTTTGCATTCGACCCTTCCGGCTGGTTCATTGCCGGATGAGTGGGTGAGTCGATTTGAGCGATCAGCGCGAAGGCAGCGTATGCGCGTTGCTGTGATGATAGAGGAGTTTCAGAATATCCATGCCGAATTCGCTTTGGCTGGAATTCAGGTAATCCCAATCAAGGGTGTGGCCCTCTCGCAACAAATCTATCCAAGTCCGTCCATGCGATACTTTGATGATCTTGACCTGCTGGTGCAGGCTGATGCAGGTCAGGATGCGCTAGCCGTGCTCGAGAAAATGGGCTACGAGGCACACCCGAATGCGCCCCGAGCCGATTGGCATCACCTTACCCCCTTCATTCACCGGAAACGAGGCACAATGGTCGAGATCCACCTCGACCTGATTAGAAGGGCAGGGCAAGGATGGGGAATAAACGAGATCTGGAACCGATCGAAGACAGGGGTGCTTGGTGAAGTAACGACTAGATTATTGTCGAATGAAGATGCCCTCATCTTTTCGGCGTTGCATGCCCGTCACAATCTTTTCAATCGACTCAGCTTCATGTTGGATAACGTCTTATTAGCCTATACACTGGATCTGGCGGATCAGTCACAGGCAAGCATTTCTGTATTAGCAGAGGATGCTGGCGCAATCTGCGCCCTTGAATACACGATCAAAAGGGCTGGAAGGTTGTTTTCTATAGAGAATTTGCCAGAGTTTGGATGCAATACGACTCGACTTTGGATTGCGAACCGCATTGTAAGCTGGAATTCATTGGCTCCGAATAATGCGACGCTCAAGCAAGGACCTCTTCCCAGAATATTGGAACTTTTATTAATGGACTCAGCAAGAGATAGCATGTCCATGGCAGCCCGGTTGGCAGCCCCGCCCCGCACGTTTATCGCGGCTGAATCAGACGACCGGCGAGGAACAATTAGGTCGTATTTCAACCGTCTTCATCTACGGACCAAACAAGCGTTCAGGCAGCTAAGCCAAATTGTTCGGGGTAGAAAGTCGAATTAGCTCCCCTGCCCTTCGCCTGAACAGCAATTACTCTGCCGGAAAAATCCGTACTTTTCGCTGTCTACCGTCGCCGAAACTCTGGGTGTAAACCCTGTTGTCGTCTCGAAGGGTCAAATGTATTATCCGACGTTCATTGGGTGGCATTGGTTCTAAGGTCATCGGATTTCCTCGACTGACAACCTTATCTGCCATTCGTTCCGCGAGCCGGGCTAACGCCTCCTCCCTCCTGGAACGATAACCTTGTACATCGATGATGAATTTCGGACGTTGCCTCATGGTGTTTCCGACCATCATTCTGGCGACATGTTGCAGCGCATTCAGGGTCTCGCCTCGATTTCCAATCAGCATCCCCAAATCCTGACCGGTGATTTCAATTACCCAACGCCTCTCACCGGTGAGATCGTCCGGTTCTGTTTGGTACACGGACGTTGATACTTCAAACCGCAGCCTCTCCAGTAGATTCTCAATAATCTCGAGGGCGACTACTTCCTCTCCTCGTCCATCCTCAAGATCTTCATCGACGCCTTCGAGCGGACTGTCATCGGCGGCCGCTCCAACGAGTTCTTTAGCGGTCACTGCCTGCCGATCGTCTTCGGCGCTTGGAATGCTGGCCGTTTCAAGGCTGACCTTTTCAGGTGGGGCCGTCAATTTTACCACGGCCTCCCGACTGCCTATCCCAAGGAAACCGGAACTACCGCTATCCAGCACTTCAACTTCGACTTCCGAACGTTCGAGACCGAGTTCTTTTAGGCCTATCGCGATCGCTTCATCGACGTCTGATCCACTACTTTCGATTTTACGTTCCTGTGCCGCCATTGTTTTTCCTGTCGCTACTGTTTCTTATTCAATCGCTGGGTTTTGGTCAGATCCTCACAAAGTAACTCTATCTTTTAGCTGACCGTTTTTTTCTCTTTGACTGTTTTGTGGACCGGTAGCTCGAGCTCCCAGGGGAACCACTTGTGACCTTCTTTGATGCACTCTCAGGCTCTGGTATACCAGTAGTTTTTCCAATATCACCGCCGGCCTTATTAGCTAATGCTTCTTCTTTGGCCATGTTAGCTCGGGTGAGGTACCCCTGTCCAATACCAATCAGATTCGAAAGGATGAAGTATATTGATAGACCGGACGGAAATGAGAGAGAGAAGAAACCAAACATCAATGGCATGGTATATTGCATTGACTGCGTCATCCCTGCCATCGGCGACTCACTCTTTCCTTTCTTGTCCTCGTTCTTCTTTTTTGCCGGAGACATCAAACGTTGCTGGATGAACATGGTCGCAAATACGAGGACCGGCAGTATGTAGTAAGGGTCCGGCTGGGCGAGATTTAACCAGAGGAATTTGTTCGCCACCGGAAGTAAAGTCGCAACATCTGTTAAACCATCAACCCAATCATAAACTCGGTCGGTTAGTTCAAAAAGAGCGAGAGGCGTGGAACCCAGGATGGTTATTATCGCCCTATAGAGGCCGATTAGGATGGGGAACTGGATCAAGAGGGGAAGGCAACCGGTTAAACTCTCGGTAGGGTTATAACCGATCTTCTTAAATTCCTCCTGCATCTTGGAAGGGTTTTCCTTGTACTTCTTCTGAATCGCTTGAATCTGAGGCTGCATGCTCTGCATCTTCAGGCTCGTCTTCTGCTGGCGCAAGTTGAGAGGAAGCGTAAGCAGACGAATAAGAATTGTTAGGACGGCGATAGCCAGGACGAAGTTGTTGAACAATAGGTCATAGAACAACAACAGCGTGTTGACCATCGGGTTGATTACTATAGTATCCCACATAGGATTAATCCACTTGATCTAATTATCTTCGGCCGTTTAAGTCACCTAAGTTATTACTATTCTGATGCAGACGTTGGTTGGTATGTCCAGAGATCGCTGCCGTCTTCCGTGTCGTAGACAACCAAATTCAATATATCCTGGTTGACAAAGGCGATAACGATGGAATCTTGTATAAAGACCGGAGTAGTGAATAGGGGCGATACCGTCGATTCACGCCACAGTTCATCACCGGTCTCGGCATCTAAGGCGATCAATGATCCCACTCTTTCCGCCGGTTCCCTATCTAATAGACCTGCGGTTGAAATGAAAACGACACCATCTTTGACCACGGGGGCGGCGACCATGTAGCTGGCAAAACTCTTGTTCCATATCTTGCTGCCACTATCTCCGTCAACGGCGAACACATTGCCGTTGAGATCTCCGTAGAAGACGACGCCGTCAGCAAATGCCGGTGCACCCCAAATGCCTGCCTCCGACTCGGCCGTCCATTGAACATCGCCGGTGGCTTTGTCCACAGCGTGAATCATGCTATCGAAGCTGGATACGTAGACAAGATCGCTGTTAAGTCTGGCCTTATCGGAAATCGATCCACCGGTCGCACTCTCCCAAAGCATATCGCCTGTGGTCGAGTCAAGGGCGTAAACCGACTTATCGAGTGAACTAACATAGAGAATGCCGTCTTCGTAAGTCGGCTGTCCCCATATGCTATGGCCCGTTTCGAATTGCCATTGAAGCGCCCCGTTGTTCGATGCGTCAAGGGCATAGACATAGTTATCGGCGGTACCGACAAAAACCTGTTCTCCAACTTGTAACGGGGGAGCGATAATCCGGTCCTTGATAAGCGATTCGGCCGATGTCCATGTCACCGAAGGAACGCTTCCCTCGCCCACTTCTAGGCCAAAGACGCTAACCTTAACGCCAGGGGAAAATATGCCGCCGCTCTGTCCATAATCGCCAACGACAACATCCTGTTCCACGACCGAAGGAGCTGCATAAAATTGCTGCCCTGCCTGGGGCTCGGCCGGAAACGACCAGATATGCTCCTCGTTGACAATATCTACCGCAATCACGCTGGAGCCGAAGGCGACGTAGGCGATATCGCCGCTGGCGGTCATTCCAGGCCAATTGCTATTAGCGACTCTGACTCCACAACCCGCAATAAATAGTGAAAAAACGATGAGCAGAAATATTGCCGACCGATTGAACAGTCTTATTGTTTTAAACAAGGTACCTCCATCAAGGCACCGGGTCATAACCGCCGGGATTCAATGGGTGACAGCGGCCGATGCGTCTAATGGCCATCCACCCCCCCTTGAGGGTCCCGTACTTTTCTATAGCCTCGTAGCCGAAATGAGAACATGACGGCGTAAATCGACAGCTCGAGGGTAATACCCGGGAAATAGTATTTTGATATATGCGTATGAGAATCAATGCGACGTGCTTCAAGTGAGTGCCTTATTTAACCACTTCGGGTACTCTCATGTCGGACCTCGATTTCAGCAATTTTGAGCGCTTCAAGAGCTGGGTTATCGCTACTTCCACTTCTGCGAAAGTCGCACCACTCGCTGCTCGCCGGGCGACGAATAAGCAATCCCATCCGTCCTCAATCAAAGATAAACGACTTCTAATGACCTCACGTAAGATTCTTTTCATGCGATTACGGGCGGTAGCTTTACCAAAGCCTCGACTTGCTGAAAATCCGAATCGACTATGCTCAAGATCATTCACTCCGGCAATTAGGAGGATCATTGGATGATGCCAGTGCTGCCCACGATGTCGCAGTTGTTCAAAATCTACCCTGCGCCGCAGACGGAGGCGTCGCTGCATCAACTATCGGTGCTTGCCACCGGTGGCATCTTTCATGGCCCGGTAACTAGCTGCGCGCGTTCCATTCCAATTAACACGTTTAACATGATTATTCATCGCGACGCCGATACTCTTCCGTCCCTTTTGCCTTCGGTTTTTTACCACCCGTCGACCAGCTTTCGACTTCATTCGTTTACGAAATCCGTGAACTCGTAATCTACGGCGAATCTTCGGCTGATAAGTGCGCTTCGGCATTTTTACGTTCTCCCAAAAAAACAAGGGCCTCAATAGCCCCTGGATTTGAATTCGCTAGCTGATGGCTGGCACGGTTTCTTGATTAAACAAGATCACCCGACGAATCAAGATCGCTTCACTCAATCAAAATTGATTATGCCCGCCCAGCCTAATCTATTTCTCGACAGAGCCGACTGAGGATTATACTAAAGCGGTATGGGCCGGTCAAATGTTATTGAGTTCTATGTTAATCATCAATCCGCGTTACCTGAGCGCCCAGAGCCTGCAATTTCCGGTCAATTCGCTCATAACCGCGATCGATCTGCTGGATGTTGTAGATTGTGCTCTGCCCGCGTGCGCAGAGTGCAGCTAATACCATTGCCATTCCAGCCCTAATATCTGGGCTTGTCACCCCTTGGGGATTAGCAAATAGTGGGCTTGGTCCTAGAACAAGCACGCGGTGCGGATCGCATAAGACAATCCGAGCTCCCATAAAGATCAGCTTGTCCACGAAGAAGAATCGGCTTTCGTACATCCAGTCATGAAGCAAAACTGAACCATGGGCTTGAGATGCGATGACGACGGCGATGCTCATTAGATCCGGTGGAAATCCCGGCCAAGGATGGGATTTGATTTCCGGAATTCGCCCACCGAGTGCAGTGGCAACCTCCAGGGACTGGCCATCAGGAACAATGATGTCTTCTCCCGCGACATCCCAATGGACGCCGAGTCGCCGGTAAACCTGATCAATCATTCCCAGATTTCGTGGACTGGCATTCTTAATACGAACCTCGCCTTCTGTAAGAGCCGCCGCTCCAATGAAACTGCCGACCTCCATATAATCAGAGCCTATCCTGAACTCTCCGCCGTGTAGACGATCGACACCAGTAATAGACAGCCTGCTTGTTCCAATTCCCTCAATTTGTGCGCCTAACTCGCTCAGAAATCGGCAAAGATCCTCAGTATGCGGTTCTCGAGCGGCATTGTCTATAACAGTGCTGCCCTTCGCTAACACTGCTGCCATTAGTGTATTTTCGGTCGCCGTAACACTCGCTTCTGCTTGAAGCAGATAACCGGCTCCTTTTAAGGCCTGTGTCCTCATCTGAAACGTACCCTGGGCGTCTAGTTCCACTTCGACCCCAAGGGCTACGAGTCCTTGAATGTTTGTATCCAGTGGTCGACCACCGATTACATCACCCCCTGGACCAGGAAGGGTTATGCTGCCCATTCGGGCCAGCATTGGTCCTGAAAACACGAATGATGCTCGAATTCGGCTGGCCAGATCAGGCGATATCCTGGTTTTGGAGATTTCTTGTGCGTGGATTCGCCAACTCCCATTCCCTAATTCAAAAACCTCGGCACCCAAATCTTTCATTATCTCCATCGCCGTACGGACATCCGCGATATCTGGAATATTGTGTAGGGTTACCGGTTCGTCGGTCAAGAGACATGCCGGGAGGACCTTGAGCGCTGCATTTTTGTTGCCGCCAGCGGTGATCGTACCGCTCAACTCGCTTCCCCCTTCGATGATTAATCGGCTCATTGCTACCTTCCTTGTTTCCGAATATGCGGATTCTAGCCAGTGGTATCTAGCTGGTCAACCAACCTGCTTATTGGGCAATACAGTGGCCCTCACCCTCAGAGATAACTCCCAAGAAAGCGCCCTGTGTTGGCAGGCATGCCTGTTACCGATTCGGAGCCTCTCCGAACGAGTCCAGGATTTGTAGGACAGGGCCGTAAAGTTGTTGTAGACTTTCGAGTATATGCCGTTCTTATCGATAAAGGGTCAGCAGATATTCTTCGCCTTTCGAGAAGGTCGCGCCGCGTCGAAGCAGTCGCTACTGCTGATCCATGGCGCAGGGGGTTCACACCTGGATTGGCCACCAGAAATCAGGAACATGGTCGCAGTTAATGTTTACGCGATGGACCTTCCAGGCCACGGCCGATCTGCTCTTCCAGGTTGTTCGTCCATCAGTGACTACGCCGATATTGTCGCAGCATTTATTGAAGCCATCGATGTCGCGAAAGTCATCCTGATCGGTCACTCGATGGGAGGAGCGATCGTCCAGAGCATTGGCCTAAGGCCACCTTCGCGGGTCGAAGGCCTTGTGCTTGTAGCCAGTGGCGCCCGCTTACGCGTCGCGCCCGAGATTCTCGAAGGTGTTGTCCGTGAATTCGAGAGGACTGCTGATCTCATAGCCGAACTTGCATGGTCAGAAAACACACCGGATCGATTGAAGCAGTTAGGAAAGCGGATGCTGTTAACTTGCGATCCCAAGACTGTATACGGCGATTATGTGGCCTGCAACGGTTTTGACCTCATGA
>JBARZW010000194.1:0-8175 GCA_049650305.1 Promineifilaceae bacterium (SeqCode) | reverse complement strand
TGCCGGTCCTCTGAGCGGGATCAAAAAACCCAGAATGGCGATCAATCTATCACCACCGCAGAAGTGTGCCAAACCCACTTCCTGCGCCTTGGGGTAACAGAGGATAAAATACCGCAAACGAGATATCTACCTGAACGGTAAGTGATGGATATAAAGGTTACACTGCCGAGGATTAGGAGCATGCAAAAACCAAAATCGTTCTCAATCTGGGCGCTGTTGATAGTCTCTCTTACTATTCTGCTCACCGCCTGCGGTGGGGAAGATCCCGAGCCAACGCCGCAACCGGCTCTTGAACCGACTCGTACCCCGCTGGCTGAGACGACGTCTGTCACCGATGAGACGGAGCCTGCACCAACCATGACTTCCGAAGAAGAGTTAATTGAGGCAGAGGCTACCGTAGGGGAAGAGGATGTGGGGACGCAAACGCCTCAGGCTTCAGAGATGACGGCCGTGATCGTCAGTGGAGATTCCACCGGCACCGGCAAGCCCTTCTCTTTCGACGCCACTCAGTCTCAGATTAACGGGTTTACTATCGAGGGATACGTATGGGACATGGGGGATGGCACATTCCTGCATGGCCTGTCCGTCGAGCATGCCTACTCGGAGCCCGGCCTCTACACGGTAACATTGACTATCACCGCTGTAGGCGGAGAGACACACACGACCTCTAAAGTGGTTGAGGTGGTTGATCTGTTGGAGGGGGTAACCCCCACAGCTGTGAGCGAGTCCACTCTGTCCGGCACTAGCTGGAAGATGAACAACGCCATGCGCGGTACAACTATCACACTGGTGTTCGCCGAGGAAACGCTTGCCGGCTCATCCGGATGTAACAGCTACGACGCGAGCTATGTGATTACAGCAGCTGATGGCTCTACCGCAAATATCTCTGTTAGCTCTATCAGTACGAGCAGCGAAACATGTACGCCAGAAGTCATGGCCCAGGAGGGAGGCTTTCTCGAAAGCTTGGCTTCAGCCAGAAGCTACACGATCAGAGAGGCCACGCTCACATTGGAAACCGGCAGCGGAACGCTGACTTTTAGCCAGGTCGAAGCGGTGGGGTAAACAGCACCTAAATGTCATGACGGCGAAATCATTCTGAAGGTATAACTCAACTAATGGCAAGACAATTCTTCAATCCACGCACTGTTCGAGCAGATATCATGGCCGGGTTGGTCCTCGGCATCGAAAGTGTGCCTGACGGCCTGGCCCAGGGCTTTCTGGCCTTCGTCAATCCCATCTACGGCCTCTATGGCTACATGATGGGCACCTTCACGGGCGCTTTCTTCACCAGCTCCACTTTTATGGTCGTCCAGGCGACCGGGGCCATGTCCTTGGTCGTGGCCAGCGTGCCCCAGATCCACCATCCTGGTCTCGGCACGCAGTCCTTGTTCGCCCTGTCCATCTTGACCGGCATGGTTATGCTCACGCTGGGGCTGCTTAAACTCGGCTCACTGATCCGCTTCGTCCCCCATGCGGTCATGACTGGTTTCGTGAACGCCGTGGCGCTGTTGATTATTTTGGGTCAATTAAACGATCTGACCGGCCACAATCCTGGCGGCGCCAACAAAATCTCCCAGGCCATCAATCACCTGAGAAATCTGGACCAGATAGATCTGCCGACCCTGATGGTGGGGCTGGTTACAATCTTTTTGATCATAAACCTGGAAAAAACCAGCCTTAAAGCCTTGGGCTTGGTCGTTGCCATGATTGTCGCCTCGATGCTAGTGCCACTCTTTGGCTGGGAATCGGTCACCCAATTGAATGACATCGCCACGGTACCGAGTTCGTTGCCCAACCTGGCATTGCCCTCCCTTTCTCTGTTCCCCGCGCTGATAATCCCGGCCCTCTCCCTGGCCTTCGTGGGTCTGGTGCAGGGGGCCAGTATCACCAAGAGCTACGTCAATCCCGACGGTAAATACCCGGATGCCTCCGGTGATTTTGTAGGACAGGGTGTGGCTAACCTCGCGTCCGGTCTGTTTCAAGGAATGCCCGTCGGGGGATCGATGTCGGCTACATCCTTGGCCACTAATGCCGGGGCCAGATCCCGGTTCGCAGCCATTTTTGCCGCCATTACTATGGCCGTAGTGATCGTTTTGTTTGGTCAAGCGATCGGATATATCGCCATGCCTGCGATGGCCGGTTTATTGATCGTTATCGGCTTCCGTACCTTCAAGCCCAACCAGGTTGACATGGTTTGGAAGACTGGCCCAGTACAGCAAATAGTCATGGGGATCACCTTCTTCTTCTGCATGCTCATACCGCTGCAGTACGCCGTATTGATCGGAGTGGCCATGTCGTTGCTCATGTTTGTGCTCCAACAGTCGAACAAGATCACGATCAAGGAGTGGAAGGCAACAGATGGTCCATATCCGATGGAACAGGAACCGCCCCTAACCCTGCCGGCCAATGAAGCCGTGTTGCTGGTGCCCTATGGCAGCCTATTCTTCGCCGCCGCACCCCTCTTCGAAAAACAACTGCCGGATGTCTCTGAGGAGACCTACAACACGGCCGTAGTCCTGAATTTACGGGGCTACGATGATCTGGGCAGCACCTTTCTCACTGTTTTGGAGCGCTACGCGGCCGACCTACAAAAACATCACAGCAAACTGATGCTCTCTGGGGTAGTTCCCAGTGTTGTGGCGCAGCTGGAGAAAACCGGGCTGATCAGGAAGATTGGCAGGGAAAACGTCTTTCTAGATTCGGAGCAGATTGGCGAGTCTGTGATGGCGGCCTGGGATGCGGCCGAAAAGTGGGTGGCCGAGCAATCCCCGAGACCGGATAAAGAACCCGAGATGATAACCCAACAACTGAATGAGTAATCGGGTCGTAGCCGGTTAGGTGGGCGATATTGTCCCCAGCGCCGTCACCATCCACGTCGATTCACTGGATGAGTCTGAATTCTTTACCCTGGCCTGTAATTCTCAGTGCTGATCAGAGCAGCCACCAAATCAATAAAACCAGAATCCAGTTCCTGATGATCTTGCTGATGGTCACCCATACAAGAAAGCCGTTCCGGCCCACTCCCGCCATCCCCGCCCCAATCGTGAGAACGCTGCCTATGAAAGGGATCGAAGCCACGAGCAAGGGCAGGTTACCCAAACGCTTATATGATAGCAGCACCCGGTCCCAGGTCTCCGGTTTAATGCGCGGGTAAATCGATTCGATCGTGTCCTTTCCGCGCTGCCCGAGATAGTAATTGGCCAGTCGAGTGAAGGCCCCCAAGACACTCAGCACCAAAATTAACAGCCATATTTGCGGGTTTGTCAGGACATCCACCATGGGGTACCTCCAACCTTAATCTAATCGCGTTCTAGTTGCTTGGATACAATCCCTACATAACGTCTCAGCCAGGGAGCCCGCCATATTGCCCGGATGAGGAACAACCAGACGATGGCGACCAAGATCGTGGTCGCATAATCTAATAAGCTTTCCAGCGGCAATAAGCGGAATAACTCTTGGGTTAATGGCAGGTAGGTAGCGAGAATGAAGAGGCCGAGAAGGACGACAGCCATGTAGGTCGTTCGCCGGTCATCGCTGAGCACGTCACCGCCCACCCAAAAACGGCTCGGCGGCTGAACGAAGACCACCAGCAGCAGGCCAATAAGTATCAATCCATGGGTGACCGCCAGCTGCGAATAGGTGATATCGACTACACCCTGGCCGAAAATCCGGCTGATCACCAAGGCGGCCGCGGTCATGGTGAGGGCGGCCGGCACCACGAAGTGGAACAGCCGCGACCGCATATACTGCCGCGGAACCGCGCCCGACGTGGCAAAGAAGGTCAACCCGAGAGACGGAATGACGACTGTGAAAAAGGCCACGATGCCGCCCTGGGTTGGGTGGTAGTAAAATATCCGCCGGTCGGCCAGGATCATGGCGATGATCAATAGTAATACATAGCCGATCTGAGCCAGGTTAATTTTCAAGATGTCTAACATGCCGTTGACGATCCGCTGGCCTTGGGCTAGCACTGTCGGTAAGGCTTCAAAGGAATCCTCCAATAAGACAATATCGGCCGAACCCAAGGTCGCCTGGCTGCTGCTGTGAAGGGTGAGGCTTAGGTTGGCGGCCCCCATCGCTCCTATATCATCCACACTATCACCCACCATGGCCACGCGTTCGCCTTGAGCCTGCAAGCCCTGGATGATCTTGGTCTTTTGGTTAGGCGTCAGGTCGGCGAAAACTGGAGTCAGCGCCGCGGCCTGTCCGAATTGATTATCGGGAAGCTGACTTAGCTCAAAACCCGAGATCGCCGGTGGAAGATCGGAATCGGCATCCCCCAAACCTAGCTCTGCGGCCGTAGCTAGCACTCGTTCCGGTGCATCAGAAGACAGGATTTTTACCTGAACTCCAGAATCGACAAATGATTGAATGGCCAATTGTGTTTCGGGGCGCAGCTGTTCCTGAAATTGGAGTGTCCCCAGGGGTACCAGGCCGGATGGTAATGATGGCTGCCCGGCCGAGCTAAAAAGCGGTTGCGGATCGGGATAGTAGGCGAATAACAGCTCTGGGTGTTCTTGTTCCTCCGGCTCCCCTTCTTCCTGGCTTATCTGGACAGGCCTTCCCAGGCGTCGGCCCAAGTTTTTGAGGGCGTTTGCCAGGCCTTCAGTGCTCTCAGCTTGCACCTGTTCTGTTCCCGATTCAGAAGACAGTGATTCGGAATCAGGAAGTTCCTGGCTATCGTTCGCCAGCGGGTTTGTGTCGTTGCGGCGGAACAAGCCGCCAATTTGGTCTATCCCGCTCTGGAACCCTGACCGGAGTCTCGATTCAGATTCGGTCTCGGCTGGATCGTCCTCGTCCGGTGTTTCAGAGGTTAATACCATCGGCGCCAAAACGGCCGGCTCGCCAATGACATAGGTTCCGCGCAGATCCGGTTCGGCAAAAGTGACCGCCCGCCAACCATAGGCAGAAAGATAGGGAGCATGGTCGGTTAGTGGTCGGCGTTCTCCGCTGAAACTATCCCGGATAGCCTGGAAGAAGATATTATCAGCGGGAGTGCTGAAGGCTAGATCGCCAAGAATCTGCCGTACGCGGGTTTCGGCCAACGGCGTCTGTCCATCGGGAACCGGGGCCATTTCCAGGCTCACCTTGGCGCCTGTCAAAACGCCGGTCTTGCTGAGGCACAAGACAGATATTTGAGCCAGGGACTCGACGGCCCGCGAATCTCGAACCACAGCCCCAAAATCACCCAGCCGCATGCTGCCGAGGGCATAGGTGACCACGATCATGAAGTAAAGACTGCTGGGCGCGATACTGAAGAAAATCGAGGCGGTTTCCCGGTAGTCGGCTTCAAAGAGCCAACCAATCACCGGTAAATTCGACATATCCAGGACCAACAAGGCCAAAAACAAGGCGATCAAGGCCAGCAGCAGACGCAGGATGCGGGCCATGATGCGCTGCAGCGGCGTCCAATCCGCTTTGCCCTGGACGGGACTCCACTTCTGGTTTGTCACCTGGGTCTGCGTCGCCGTGACCTGGTATATTGCCCTGTCCTGCACGCAGAAACTACCGGCGATAATCGAATCACCCACATCTTTCCGGTTGGTCCGGCTTTGGTCCTCACCAGTGACAGTTGTCAGGACAACCGGCGAACCGCCCAACAAGACACCGCTGGCATAAAATTCATCCCCGGGCCCGGCGACCAGCACATCGTCAACCACGATCTCATCGCTGGGTAAACTGCGAATCCGGCCTTCGCGCATGGCCGTGGCCATCGGTTTTCCTTGACCCAACAGTTTTTCAACCCGGGAGGTAGCGAAGAGTTGTTGACCGGCGGTCAGGACGATATTTAGGATCAACACCCCAACCGTCAATAGGGCGCTTAGAGGATCGCCCAACAGGGTTTGGGCGATGGCCAGACCCAACATTCCCAGGTTGAAGATCGAGAAGGTGCTGGTCCGCCAGATCTCCCGCCGGACCTGGCGAGCGGCTGCGGCTTCGTCCAGACTACCAGCCTCCGGGCGGCGGGCGGCTGCTTCGGCCTCACTTAATCCCGTATACTGCTCAAGATCGGGTATAGCCCGATCAAGCATCGCCCGATCGGTAGCTGCCGGCGCCCGGCCCGCGAACAGCAAGTTCCGGTAGCGCCATACGGCCGCTATGCCCATCATCATGCCAACGATGATGGTAAGGCCAATTAACCGGCGCGTTCTCATCCTAGTCGCCAACTGAGGACCAAAATTCATCTCCACTATAAGCTGTGAAATGTTCGATGATAGCCACCTGACTAAAGCTGGAATACGAAGACACCGATACCGCCGAACAGGCAAATTAAAGCGATGATCAGAAAAATCAACCGGAGCTGCCGGCCGGCATCGACCAGAGAAGCCCAGGCGGTAGCCGCCAGCCCGATGGCAAATAGGAACCCAGCCCGCTCATAGACCCGGTTCTGATCATCAATCTGGTTAGCTTGCGTCTCAAGCTCGTCTACCTGAGCGAGCAGAGCCTTGGCGTCGGCATAGGTGGCTGCTAGATAGTCGTCGTCAAAGGGACCATCCGGCCGCTCCAGCCCGGCCCGTAAAGTCACGGACATGCGTTCCAGGTACACGGCCGCTTCGGCTGGATCCTCAGTGCTGAAGAAACGGTAGGCATCGTAGGCTTGCAGGTCCTGAATGATCTCGGCGTTCCCGTTCAGGAAGCTGCCGGTAGCCACCACCAGCGTCTTCTGCGTTTCAAGGTCGAGGTCATCACCCTCGATTCCTGTTAGGGCACTCTGGTAAGCGGCGAAGGCTGTCGCGGCCGTGAGTATGACCACCATAGCGCCCAACAAACCATCCGAAAGCCACCAACGTTGGCTTGATCTATCTGTATCCACGCTATTCATAATAATTCATGTTTCCTGACAAAGTCACGTTCATCATTTCAAGCTCGAATGAGCAACCGGACCGATTGGAGAGATTACGATCCTAAAAGACTTCTCGCCAATCGTTTTTTATACTGATGGTGGTCCAATTGCGCTCCTGCGCTGTCTTCTGAACTAGTTCAGCGCAATCAGCTTCTTATCTAACACCGGCATATTTTAATAACGAACGCTGATGACGCAGATATTCGCTGATGGTTGCAAATTGAAAATAATCAGCGAATATCTGCGTTCTTGATCTGCGCCATCAGCTTCGCGGAATGTCAATAAATCCGCTTCTTGCTTTCGGTTAGGGTCAATTACCGCAATCCGCTGTTGGTGGCATCATCCATTTTTGCGAGCACACTGTCCAGGTTGAAGGCATCCGGCTTTTGCCGCGGGGGGAATTCCTTGAACGATTGGAGCTGTTCGGCCGCCAGAGCTTGCATGGGATAGATCACGAATACGTGTTCCAAGAACCAATTCCAGTAACCATTGGCGTTCTCGTCGGCGCGCTCGAAAGGATCGCGCCGCAGGTTGAAGATCTTCGGCATACGCAAGTCGACAAAAGGTTCGGCCCAAAGCTTCATGGTCTTTGCCCGCTGTTCGGAGAAGACGGCCTTCCAATCCCCGTAGCGAATGGCCACGATCTTGCCGTCGTCGTTGGTGTAAAAGAACCAGTTGCGCGGGCTCTCATCGGTCTCGCCGGTGAGATAGGGTAGAGTATTGTAGCCGTCAATTTTGACCTTAAAATGCTTGTCGCCTGCCTGGTGCCCGCCCTGGAGCTTCTCGACGATGTCGGGCTCACCGGCCGCCGCCAGCAATGTGGGTAACCATTCCTGGTGGGTGACGATGCCGTTCAGGATCTTCCCGGCCTCGAACTTGCCCGGCCAGCGGGCGAAGGAGGGCACCCGGTAAGCGCCTTCCCAATTGGTGTTCTTTTCGCTTCGCCAGGGCGTGATGGCCGCATCTGGCCAGGTGTTGTAATGGGGGCCATTATCGGTCGAGTACAGCACCATGGTATCTTCAGTTATGCCCAACTCATCTAACGTGTCGAGCAACATGCCTACGTGTTGATCGTGCAGGACCATGGCGTCGTTGTAGAAACCCTGACCGCTGAGGCCCTCGGCTTCTTCGGGTATGCGGGTCCAGACATGCATGTGGGTGGAATTCCACCAGACGAAGAAGGGTTTATCCTCCGCGTGAGCCTGTTTGATGAACTCGATGGCCCGCTCGGTGACATCGAGGTCGATGCCCTCCATCCGCTTCTTGTCCAGCGGACCGGTATCCTCGATCCGGCCGTCGGCGAAGGAGTGGATGACGCCCCGGGGGCCAAA
>JBARZW010000193.1:0-15572 GCA_049650305.1 Promineifilaceae bacterium (SeqCode) | reverse complement strand
CTGTTGAAGGAATGAGCACTGCTAATTGGCTGGAAAAAATGTGGCTCAACCAATTCTAAGCGGAGACATGCTATAATAAGCAAGGAGCATATTAGCTCGGGGAAACCCGATTTTTTGTTTTTATGAGGCTCACATATACAGATCTCTATAACGCATTCCTTCAGAACACAGGGAATCTCAACAATTCCTCTGATACCAACTTGGTTAGCTTTTTTAAAAGACATCTGTCTTCTCGTTATCAGTTAGTCCTCTCTAAACTTTCAAACTACGCCACACAGCAAACACAGACAGCATCTACAGTTGCAGACCAGCAGTACTATCACCAGCCGCCTGGTCTCGTAGATGTAGAAGCAGTCAACATTACAATCGGCAGTCGTGACCACAATCTGAAACCTGTCAATTCTCAATCAGAGTGGAATCGATTAAATGCAATAGACATTCAGGCCGGTTCATTACCCCAATATTTCTTTGTAAGACAAGATGATTTTGGTATCTGGCCCATCCCCCAGGACGCTTACACGATAACGCTAGATTATCATTTTAGGGATCGCAACCTTACCACGGCTGACTATACGACAGGAACCGTGACGCCGCCCGCAGCTTGTACGCCAATTCCGAGGCCTCAGCTCATTACCACACTGCGCTTGCACTTGGGCACCCTGATACAAATTATCTGCACGAAGCAATCGGCGATCTATATACACTGCGAGCAGAATACGACGAGGCGTTAGCCAGCTATGAGATGGCCGCCGCTATGGCTGAGTCGCTTGATCGTAAGGATGAGCTTTCGCGGATGGAACACAAGCTGGGATCTGTACATCAGCGCCGAGGGGAGTGGGACCTGGCAGCGAGTCACTTCGCCGCAGCCTTGTCAAAAACCGGCGCTGCGCGAGAGCGGGCGCGGCTAATTGCCGATTGGAGCCTAGTGGCTCATCACGGGGGTGACCCGAATCAGGCCCAGAAGCTCGCCGAAGAAGCGATGATCCTAGCAGAATCGGCCGGAGATAGGCGTGCCCTTGCTCAGGCCCATAACTTGCTCGGCATCCTGGCCAGCAGTCAGAAAAACTTGGACACGGCTAAACAGCATTACGAGGAGAGCCTGGCACTTTCTGAGGAGTCATCCGATTTATCTGCAAGAGTTGCCGCAATGAATAATCTATCCTTAGCTTATAACGCAGCCGGTGAAAGGGATCAGGCCATGTTGCTGGTCAGGGAGGCGCTCAATCTCTGCCAATCAATGGGGGACCGGCACCGGGAGGCAGCCCTTCATAATAACCTGGCGGATCTACTCCATGCACAGGGGCGTTCGGAAGATGCCATGGAGCATTTGAAGCAATCGGTCGCTATCTATGCGGAGATCGGAGGTGACAGGGAGCAGTGACGTCCCGAGATATGGAAACTCACCAGGTGGTAGAGATCAAAGCAGCATCTGCCAGATAACCAGAGCGACAATCCCTCCTGCGGCCGAAGCAAGCAGGTTCACAAGATCGTTGTTTAGCCACGACCACCCGCGCAGGGGCCTTGTATCGTGACCGCACTTGTGGACTTTACGCTCCGTATCCTTCTGGCAATTATCACAATAGTAGATCTGTTGGATCGTCGCTCCAAGCAGGCTGTCGATTACGGAGCCGGCAAGACCGCCAAGGGTGCCCATAAGGGTAGCCCCCGTTGTTGACAGCCCTGGGACCAACAAACCAGCCAAAAGGCCGACTATCAATCCACCCGTGGCCGACGCCGCTGTTCCCATGGGGGAGACTCCCCCAGAGCTGCCTACTTCAACCTGTTGTCCGGTTGTGATCAATCTTGGTGGTCGCTTGGCTAAAGTACCTAATTCTGTCGCCCAAGTATCAGCAGTTACCGTTGCCATGACGCCAACGAACATTGGGAACCAACCAGCCCATAGCGTTAAATAGCTAAGGACCGCAATCACGCTACCAAGCCCCCCATTGGCGAATACCTGCCCGATATCTCGCCTATGCCCTTTATCAAATTTCTCGGCAGCGATCCGCTTATCCTCTTCCCGGAAATGCGACAGCAGACTGGAACTCACAAAGAAGACGCCCAGTAATATTCCCCACTCCCAGCCACCGAAACCGAAGATCAAGGTGCCTACAACCAGAGCGCCAATCGCGCCCGACGTGGATAGAGATCCGCGCCAAAAGGCGACGACAACTATGGCAAGGCTGATCGCGAAGGCGAGTAACATTTCTTGCGGCACTGTTTTTCTCTGAGTAGCTATACTTCGTTAATCTTTAGTCGCCTTTGTCAGCGACCGGGCCAACTGGCGCAAAAGACGAATCTGCTGCCGAACAGGGATTCTAATTCAATTCTTGACCCAATAATGAGTCTGGTGCGGCAGGCAACCCCTCATTCTATAAAATCAGACCCACTACAGCTATCCAGGTTGCCAACTCTATCACCACAGTGACTCCCCAGACGATATAGGCGACTGGCTTCTCATGCCGGAGAAAATAGAAAAACCATCCCAAAATGACGGCCGCAATCCAGGCTACGAGTCCAATAAACGGTAGTATAAAGAGGACTGAGGGAGATCCAGCGCGATCGACTACCCCAATTTGACTGAAATGAAGGGGAACCTCAGCCGGCAGACGGCTATAGATTACAGACAGGAAAGTGAAGAGCGTCAAATTGAGAGCGACCGCGGCACCGACGAGGAGCAACGCCCGCCTCTCAGGCCAGATTGACCAGTCAAGAATACCCATCTCCGAGTACGCGGTAGCCTCTTCTCCCCCTAGATCACTTTTCAAAAGGGCACGAAGGCTTGCTATGAAGGCAAAAGGATCAGCCGGGGATAGTCCATAGGCCATTGAATCAGTAACGATGAGAACCTGTTGTTCGAGCGTCCGAGTCGCATAAAACGCGGTACGCAACTCCCGGCCGTCCGCTACTTTTAACATGCCCTGGCCGATCATACACCCCGGCCAGCGAACCCCCCGGAATTCGGCCGCGTCTTCAATCTCCTCACTCGGCAAGATCTCTAGTATCTCCCGCATAGGGACCGCCTGAACGAGCCTTCCCCACTCGATTATTAACAAACCATTCTCAACACGGTATCGCCCGCTGGAAATACCGGCGGTCACATAAATCACGATGCCAATCAGAGGCAGTGAGCCCAAGATCAGTAAGCCAAGAAGAACAGTCAAGATGCCGATTGGGGCCAGAAGGAGCAAAAGGAAAAAGCCTATATCTAGCAGAACAAGAATGGCGAAAAGGGCAAGGCCTACAACACGACCCGGTGACTGAGGTGGGTGCGAATCTAACATTGGAGCGCAAGTTTACCATAGGGAAAGGCAGAATGACGAGTAAAGACGAGTAGGTCACTAGAATAATTAGCCGCTTCGCCATCCCAGTCGCTTGGAAATTCGACCGGTTATGTGTCGGCCCAGCGAATAAAAGTCGCATGGGGCGGATCGAACGCATGTTCTTGACTAGGCGGCAAAAGATGGTACCATATTTCAAACTTACTGTGGGTGTTTCTACGAATGAGAGGAGGAGCTCATCATGTATCAGAAAGTCGTTATCGTTGGTAATTTAGGCACTGACCCCGAAATGCGATATATGCCCAACGGGACAGCAGTCACCAATTTCAATGTTGCTACAAACCGTAAGTGGACGGACAAGGCCTCTGGGGAGCCCCGAACGGAGACAACCTGGTTCCGAGTATCGGTGTGGGGCCAGCAGGCTGAAGCAGCAAACCAGTACCTGAATAAAGGGCGCCAAGTACTTGTGGAAGGGCGACTTCGACCCGACCCACAATCCGGAGGTCCCCGTCTTTGGACAGCCCAAGATGGATCCATGCGAGCATCATTTGATCTGAATGCTGATAATGTCCGCTTCATCGGTAGCCGCGAAGGGACGGGTCCGATGGCAGAAGAACCTACGGAGGGACCGGCGGCTCAAGAAGAGGACGAGATCCCGTTCTAATCCCTGGTTCACACCGGCGACCGGTAGCCGGTGTAATCTAAGCGCAAGATCACCATGAGACGGTTTCGGGTGCCAAGTTGACTTGACCGATCGCTATAATCCGAGGCGGTTTGTCTTCCCTGCAGGATATACAATCGGAAATGAAACGCCCACGCATGCGGGTTGGTTCAACCTAACACAGCGGAGGTGTCAGAATTAGGTGTCATACCAATGGCGCCCCGTAAATGCGATAAGATGGTTCTTAGTCGGATTCTTCGACGCGTTCTGGAGCGAAAATCTGCATTAAGGCGCCACAACAGACAGCCATCTTGTCCTGATCCAGAGTATAGAAAACTTGCTTCCCTTCACGTCTAACATGTACCAGATCAGCTTCTCGTAAAATCGCAAGATGATGAGATACCGTGGGTTGAGTAACCCCGGTCCGATCGACGACGTCGGAGACGCACAGCCACTGGCAGCATAGCAACCGCATGATCTGTTGTCTCGTATCGTCGGCTATGGCCTTAGCAAAAATGACCGAATCCATTCACAAACCTATCTTTACACATCGATATTCATCAATGTGAATGATGGTATACCACTGACCCCTGTCTGTCAAACTCCTGTCTTCCAGATATTCTGAGGCCATCGGACCCACCTCCGATGATCATGCATTTCGCGAGCAATAGGTCGAAAGGAGGCTCTAAGATTTTCCTAAAAACCGTCCTGTCGGTCCAAAGAAACATCTCGAGACCTGCGTTTGACTACACCTACACCCAACTGTAGAATCATCGAGCTTGACTCGTGTGAAGAGAAGTAGGTTGGGTAATGATTGCCCTGCCTGGCGCAAGACACTAATGGAAGGCGTAAGCGAATGAGGATTGTTGTTGACGCCATGGGTAGTGATACCCACCCGGAGCCCGATGTCGCTGGAGCCATACTGGCTGCTCGCGAATTCGGGGACGAGATCTTCCTCGTAGGCGATGAGAAACAGATTAATGCAGAACTTGGCAAGACAGCCATCGACGATTTGCCTATTCGGGTGATTCATGCCAGTCAGGTAATCAATATGACCGATAAGCCGAGTGAAGCTTCCCGGGTGAAGAAGGATTCATCCATGCATGTTGGTTTGAATCTGGTTAAAAATGGAGAGGCGGATGCCTTCGTGTCGGTCGGAAATACAGGCGGAATCCTTGCCGTAGCAATGCTCCATACCCTCCGTCGTATTCCCGGTGTCAAGAGACCGGCTCTTGGGGTTATATTTCCGCTGTCGAACAATCCCTTGCTTATTGATAATGGGGCTAACACCGATGCTAAGCCCGATTATATGCTACAGTTTGCCGTAATGGGCAGTCTGTATGTTGAGCGCGTTCGCGGTTTGACGAAGCCCCGTGTCGGGTTGATCTCGAATGGCGAAGAAGAGGGAAAAGGCAACCAACTCATTAAGGAGACGATGCCATTACTTGCGGAGAGTGGACTCAACTTCATTGGAAACATCGAACCGAATGAGTTTGTTCAAGGTAAGGTCGATGTTGGCGTCACCGATGGCTTTACCGGGAACATTATTCTGAAAACGGCCGAAGCTGTTGCCGGCTATATGAATTGCATAATTAGAGATGAAATTCGGTCCAATGTAATAACGATGGCAGGGGGATTATTGGCTAGACCGGCATTTAAACGTGTTGGGCAAAGGCTTGATCCCGACGAAGTAGGTGGAGCGCCTCTTTTGGGTGTTAATGGAGTGGTGATCGTCGGCCACGGCCAGTCGAGCGCCTACGCCGTGAAACAAGCTATCGGTCAGGCGCGTCTAGCCGTCGAGCGCGACATCGTCGGCGCCATCCGAGATGGTCTGGGAACGTAATTGAATTAGACAGTGCGCAAGATCAAAGTGACTAGATCTACTACCACGCTCTGTCATTGGAGAATCCGATGAATAGACTGAAAGACGGCCGGGGTCGCCCGCGTATCGTAATTACCGGTATGGGAGCCATAACTCCGGTTGGACATAACCTAGATGAAAGCTGGGAAAATGCGCTGGCCGGTAACTCCGGAATTGATGTCATCACCCAATTTGACGCAAGCGAAATGCCATGCCGAATCGCGGGGGAGATAAAAGACTTTAATCCCAGAGATTACATTGACTTCAAAGAAGCACGCCGGATGTCAAGGGCTTCACAGCTGGCTGTCGCGGCCGCTAAGATGGCTCTTGCCGATGCGAACCTGCCTGAACAAGTGCCAGATCAAGAGAGAGCCGGCGTCGTCGTTGGCACAGGCGTTGGAGGTTTTGAGAAAGCTGATGAGAACCTACAAAAATACAGGACTCAAGGCATTGCACGGGTCAACCCCTTTGCACTTACGAGCTCACTGGTCAATATGCCATCCCATCATGTAAGTCTGATTTCCAAGGCCAAGGGTCCCATCAATACCGTTGTGGCTGCATGCGCGACGGGTACACAAGCAATAGGAGAAGGAGCGGAACTGATTCGACGCGGATCGGCTGACTTGGTGATAACAGGGGGGGTTGAAGGATTGATTCACGAGGCAGCGATCGCTGGCTTCTCTGCGATGCGTGCTCTCTCAACGCGTTTTAATGACGCACCAGAAAAGGCCTGCCGCCCTTTTGATCAGGATCGTGATGGTTTCATAATAAGCGAAGGTGCCGGCATAGTAATTCTAGAAAGCCTGGAAAATGCATTGAGAAGAGGGGCGCGAATCATCGCCGAGTTTTTAGGCCATGCCTCATCCTCCGATGCTTTTCATGTTGCGGCGCCTGATCCTGAGGGAGCAGGGGCAATCCGGGCTATGAAATGGTCTGTAGATGATGCAGGTATTTCGCTAGGCGAGGTTGACTACATCAACGCCCACGGCACATCAACGCCACTGAACGATGCCGTAGAGACCTATGCCATAAAGAAATTGTTCGGAGAAGCGGCCTACAATATCGCCATCAGTAGCACAAAGTCGGTAATGGGCCATGCGATGGGTGCAGCCGGAGCTATCGAGGCGATTTTCTGCGCTCGTGCGCTTCAAGAAGGGATCATTCCACCAACCTGGAACTACGAAACTCCGGATCCGGATTGTGATCTAGATTATGTGCCTAACGAGCCCCGTCCAGCGAGCTTGAAAATCACGATGTCGAACTCCTTTGGATTAGGTGGTCAAAACGCTTGCCTCGTGCTAGGCAAGTATGAAGAGAAGGATGGCAATTAGTCCAGGTTAGGCAGGCGAGATTTTTTGAAACGCGAGCCGTCATCTACCTTCCCATTACATTACCATCCATATCCTGGCCGTTGATGGTGCTGTCACTAACTGACCCGCAACCTTCACATTAATGATAGAACAAAGCTGACTCATGGAAATAATCCGCGACGAAGACCGTATTGAAAAAATGAGAAAACGAAGCCAACAGGCTACTCTTGTAGGTTTCCTGTTCCTGATTGGTGGCTTCGTTCTCGTGTTTATTGAAATACAAAACCTTTTCATCTTTCAATTGCTGGCTTTACTTGCCGGCTGGATATTGTCCCAAATCGGCCTATACCTAGCCCATCGCTACGCCCGCTCACCTCGACCTGACGAGGTGCTTGATGAGGCCGTGAAACCGGTAGGCCGTGATGGCCGACTGTACCATTATATATTGCCGGCGCCTCATGTACTCCTGGCCCCTGCCGGTCCGATCGTCTTCAATCTCAAGTATCAGTCGGGTGATATCACCGCATACGATGATAAGTGGAGTCAGAAAGGAATTGGATTTCGTCGATTCTTCGGACAGGAAGGTCTAGGAAATCCGGCCCGTGAAACAGAAAAAATGATCGCCGCCCTTGCTAGCTATATACGCGAACACGCACCAGAAGTCGATGAGGTTCCCATCGGAGCCTTGATTGTCTTTACCAGCAAGGATATTAAGAACTTAGATGTGAAGGGATCCTCAATTCCAGCTATGCACTATTCGAAGGTCAAGGGTTTTCTAAAGCAGAAAGGCTTGAGTAAATCGCTGCCCAAAAACCACTACGATGCTCTCCTTGAGGCGTTCGACGCTGCCGCTGTTGATATTCTCTAGGAGAACAGTTCCCAAGAACCCACAGTGCTTCGATCATTTTACAGTTGCAGTATCCTGAAACGGCCCTGTTTTTTCGATAAGTTGAAGTGGTACTGATCCTTCTGAGTAGCTATGGAGATAATTACCAACCTACATTGGATAAAGGGATTCATCAGCAACGTCTATTTATGGAATGGCGAGGAAGGGTTGACACTGGTTGATACCGGTAGGCCAGGTGATGATCGAATGATAACAAGATACATGAGCGAGATAGGCTGCGATGTATCCGACATAGTGGCTATTCTCATCACCCATGCTGATTACGATCACGCCGGCGCCGTCGCGACCATGCATGAGCAAAGCGGTGCCCCAGTCTTCACAGGCAACCAGTCGGCCGAGCTCTTGATCGAGGGAAAATCACCCGAACATATGCCAAGGCCGATTCAATTTATGCTAAACACCCTATTTCGTTATCGACCGCTTCCTGCCGGCGCTATTAATGTCGTAAACGACGGCGAGACCATCACTGATCAAAACCCGTGGCAACTGATTACCACGCCCGGACATTCACCCGATCATCAATCCTTTTGGTGCGCAATTCACAGCGTCCTATTCGCGGGCGATGCCCTATCGACAAGAGGCGAGCGTCTACAGTGTTCGCCAAGCCGCAACACAGCTGATATGGTAGCTGCCCGCCTTTCAGCGAAGAAGCTACTACGTATAAGCCCGGCCGTCTTCGCTTGCGGTCATGGACCTCCGATGTATGACCATAGTGCGGGGGAGCTAATGTCACTGTCTCGAGAGCTTGATCAATAGCTATCCTGGATGGTAACAAAAGTTGGCGGTGCAAGAGACCAAAAATGGAATATTCTGTAGGCATAGTTATTTATGGTGGATTCAGCCTTCTCGATCTGGCAGGGCCATATGAAATCCTTGGTCGAGCTGTCGATCCCGGCGATCGAGATCAACAGTTGTTCGCGCAATTTGCCGTCGGCCGCAACAAGGACCTGATCACATGCCAAGGCGGCATCCAGATACTACCCCAGCACATATATCCAGACGCCCACATCTACAATGTGTTACTTGTCCCGGGTGGTCCTGGCTGCCTAGAGGCGACGAGAAATCTCCGTCTGATGAACTGGCTCGAGCGCGCTGCTAGGCTAGCTAAGGTGGTCGCAGCGGTAGGTAGCGGAACATTCATCCTCGCGGCCTCTCGCCTCTTGGACAATCAGAAAGTAGCTAATGTCTCTGGACTTAGCGAGGCCTATCCGGCTGTTCAGACAGAACGTGTGGAAGGAGTAGTAAAGGATGGGAATATCTTGTCAGTATCCACAAATGACTATGGATCTGAGCTTGGTATGGCCATTATCGCTGAACTTCTAGGATCAGATCATGCCGAAATTGCACTAGGCGGATAACTGTTCAAAATCATGGACCTGGTAATTGGCCCTTGCACGGCAATCCAAACCCCTTAGAATCTAGGCACTAATTCGCAGAGTTAGCACACAGAAGCACCGCATCATAGCTTTGCACCTGATTGGTAGCGGTTTAAACCAACAGGAGGAACAGCAATGACCTTGCAGACCCGGACAATTCTCAATAAAGAGCTCTCCGACCTTCGGGCGCACATTCTACAACTTGCCGGTATGGTCGATTATGCCGTGGAAATGGCCATGGAAGCCTTGACGACGAGAAACGTGGCCTTGGCGCAGACCGTCATCTCTGGCGATGATCAGATCAACGTCCTTCGATTTGAGATCGAGGAGGAATGCCTGCGGATTCTGGCAACCCAGCAACCGTTTGCCACTGACCTGCGAACCACGATCACGGCCATGCTCCTGGCTACCGAACTAGAGCGGATCGGCGATCACGCGGCAGGGATCGCCCGACTGGTAGAGCGCATGGAAAACGAAGCTGAGATTGACTCTTTGCACAAACTGCCTAAGATGGCTAAGCGGGCTCGACGCATGGTCCAAAAAGGCATTGAAGCTTATTTAGATGCCGACGCGGAAAAAGCAATAGCCATGGTTAAGCACGACGAGAAGATGGATAAGCAATATCATAAGCTTTTCCAGGAGGCTCTTCAAGAGATGCGTGACGACGACTATTTACGGCGTGCGACCTATCTACTATGGGTAGGACACAACCTGGAACGAATAGGAGATCGGGCAACAAACATCGCCGAGCGGGTTATCTTTATGACTACCGGTCAATTCGTCGAGAACGTTCTAACCATGGAAGATTAATTACTACTCCTTAGCCAATCGACGAGAGATCTCCAGGACACATCTTCCGGCAGCTTAGACATAGGTAATTCGCATTCCCCCGCAGCTAATTTTCATCGATTTCACGAGACTTTTATATTCATAATCCCCACTTATGGGTTGACAAGTGGTCATAAGTGCATAGAATCCTGATCTTACCTTACCTTATATGTTTTGCGCGACAGAGTGGATGGATGTATCCTGACGTTTTGTGAAGGAGGTGCCAAGGGATAGGTAAGTAGCGTAAGAGAATGTAGAAATCGGTTACCTTGTTTATGAGTGCCGACTCGAGAAAACAGGAACCAGCCCAAATTTGGGTACTGGCAAGAATCTGTCAAAGTACGGAGGAGAGAAATGAAACGCTTTTTGCCTTTTTTAATATTACTATTGATCCTGTCTTTAACCGTCGTAGCCTGTGGTGGTGATGAAGAGGAGCCGACCGCCCAAGCCACCACAGCCCCAGAGGTTGAAGAACCTACCGAGGAACCAGTGGAAGTGCCCGCAGCCTATGTCTGCAGCGACGCAATTGGCTGCGTCGATATCGCCCCAGGAGATCCACTCAAGCTGGCTACCCTTCAGGCAATCAGTGGTCCGGTCGTTAACCTTGGCACCGACCAGAATCGAGCTGTCGAGATAGCACTGGACAACAGGAATAATGAATTCAGGGGTCATCCAATAACCCTCCAAACTGAGGATGACCTGTGCAGCGCCGAAGGTGGTACGACCGGTTCTCAGAAGATCCTGGCCGACCCGCAAGTTGTGGCCATGATTGGCACAAGCTGTTCAGGTGCCGGGGTTCCCGCATCGGAGGCGTTCTCCGAAGCGGGTGTCCTCATGATATCGGGATCCAACACATCGCCATCTCTTACGGCTGTGGGTTACTTCTCTGACGCAGGCCCGTCATCGGCCACCGCCTTTAGCCCGGGCTACTTCCGGACGGCCCATAATGACGAATTCCAGGGCCGGGCTGCTGCGCTCTTCGCCCTGGAAGAGCTCGGCTTGACCAAGGCTGCCACCATCCATGATGGAGACCCTTATACAGAGGGGCTGGCGACTGCCTTTGGTGAGTCCTTTGCCGAGTTTGGTGGCGAGTGGGTCCTGGCCACAGCTATTAACAAGGAAGACACGGACATGACCCCCGTGTTAACCTCCGTCGCCGCAGCTGGCGCTGAAGTAATCTTCTACCCCATCTTCGAGCCGGCCGGTAACTTTATCACCCTGCAGGCAAGGGGTGTCGAAGGCCTTGAGGATGTGATACTGTTCGGCGCCGATGGATTACTCTCGGCCACATTCTTCGAGAACGTTGGTGAAGAAGGGCAGGGGATGTACTTCTCAGGTCCTGGTCAGCCGGACAACCCAGGTTATGCCGATCTGGATGAAAAATATCAGGCGAAGTTCGGCGAACCATTTTCGCAGGCGTTCCACGCCCGTTCGTATGATGCCGCCAACATGATCTTGGAGGCCGTCGATAAGGTCGTCGTCGAAGATGCCGATGGGACTTTACACATCCCTCGCCAGGCGCTTATTGATGCCATGTACGGTTTGACCGGTTTCGACGGTTTGACCGGTATGTTGAGCTGTAACAAGTTCGGGGATTGTGCCAATCCCCTCATCTCTATGATGCGCTTCGACGACGTGGATGCCGGCGTAACCGGCGTTCTTGGAAACGTTATAAAGATAATTGACTTTGGGGAAAATTAGGCGCTCGTTTAACTAACTTAACATGAAGTAAGGGCAAGGCGGCTTGCCTTGCCCTCACTTCTTAGATGAACGAGGCGATTCGCCGGATACAGGTCACCAGGCGTTCGCGATCTGCGGATTAGTTCCACCGACTTTCACAGTCAATCAATGTTTCTGCATAGGAGCTTGCCGTAAGCCAGGTATCTTGCGCCAGGTTAGGGAAAATGCGGGCACTCCATTCTTAAACGCTGTATTGTCGTGCACTAAGTTAATGGATTGATGAGAGATGGCAGCTTTTCGACAGCAAATATCTAAGAGGTTCGGTGAGGGGATCTCGCCCTTCTCAGTCCTGCTTTGGCTGCTACGAATCGCCGTCGTTGTTATAGTGGTGTGGGGCTCCATCGGTACCTTGACCTCTGGTGTTTATTCCCTGTCCCAGTGGAGAGACCTGATGGTTTCTGGGTTGTCACAAGGAAGCATCTACGGCCTTATCGCCCTGGGTTACACCATGGTCTACGGCGTCTTGCGATTTATTAACTTCGCCCACGGCGAAGTATTTATGAGCGGGGCGATGATAGGATTCTTTGTGGCCACGTGGCTGGATGATGCTGGAATCTGGACCAGTGCTTCCCCTCTTTCACTGCTTCTCGTATTTCTGGCTTCTATAATCACCGCGGCGGGCATAACGATGGTTCTAGAGCGTGTGGCCTATCGACCGCTGAGAGGATCTCCGCGCCTGGTCCCGCTGATCACCTCTATTGGCGCTTCATTTTTCCTCCAATATGCTTTTCTGGGTCTGTTTGGTGGTTCGCAAAAATCGTATCCTCGAATGCCCATGCTGCAGGGAAAAATCTCCATACTTGGGTTCAATGTCAACAAGATCCAAGTGGTAGTTATTGTCACGGCTATCGTGATGATGGTCCTTCTTTATTACTTCGTCGAACGTACCAAGACCGGTAAATCCATCCGGGCTGTCTCCGAGGACCCGGAGATCGCGGCCCTGATGGGGATCGATGTGAATCGGGTCATCGTCACCACTTTCGCCATTGGAGGTATCATGGCCGGCGTCGCCGCCGTTCTCTATGTCATAACCTTCAACCAAGTTAGCCCATTCATGGGCTTTGTGCCCGGAATCAAAGCTTTCACAGCCGCCGTCCTTGGGGGAATTGGCAACATTGTGGGCGCGATGTTGGGCGGTCTCTTGCTGGGTCTTGTCGAGTCACTTGGACCTATCCTGGTTTTAAGTGGTCTGGGAATTCCAGCCCCCCATCAATTGAAGGATGTCGTAGCCTTCGCCGTATTGGTGCTGGTGCTCATATTCCGGCCCACAGGAATTCTCGGCGAGCGCCTGGCTGAGGAAAAAGCATAAACCAATATGGCTGAAACTGCCTTAAAGGCCCCGGCTTCAGAGACTAACGTTAGACGAGCCGCCCGCTTTGGCCTGTATGGAGGACTCGCTGTTGTATTCATTTCGGCCATAGGCATGGTCGTGTCCTTTAACGACCGGACCATTATCCACGGGGTGCTCGATTTCGGCTACACCCTCCTACTCATAGTACCGTTTCTCATTGGTTACATGTCAGCAAGACCCCCTCCACTTTTAGAGGGGCAAGCCCCCCCCGAGAAAGGGTTCCACAATGTAGTTGAAGGTCTGATTGGTGGATCGATCACGGCCGGCTTGCTCACCGTTTTTCTAATACTCGCCAACCTGATTGATCTGCGGCCGGTTTTCCTCAAAATAAGCCCCGAATTGCTAGAAACCTTGGCCCTGAACCAGGATCTTGAAATAGCGATCGTTCTACTATTGGCGGCGGGCGCCATCCTTGGCGCTGCCGGAGGAGCAATACACTTGCTCGGCCAACGGTGGCGGAGAGTCCTCGTCATGGTGCTGGTTTGGGTACTTGTCGTCGGCGTATTACAAGATGTCTTTGCCCAGATTCTTCGCGGCCTCGGCTTAGGATCCCTGGAAAGTGTATTCTTTATGGGTACCGGCGGCCTCACGGCCATGGGTTTGTTGATCGTAGTTGCCGTTGCCAGTGGATTGTACATCTTCTTGCCGGCGCGAATCCCCGGCTGGCGAGCAAGAATGTCGGCCTTGCCGGCAAGCCAACGACGTCGTTTTCGATATGTAGCGGTCTTTGTTCTCATCATTTTTTTAGCCATTCTCCCCCAGATCGTTGGGAGCTTCTTGTCAGAGGTCCTAGATCTCGTCTTACTGTTCCTGCTGATGGCCCTGGGCTTGAACATCGTCATCGGCTTTGCCGGCCTTCTCGATCTGGGCTACGTGGCCTTTTTCGCGGTCGGCGCCTATGTCACTGCCGTACTCGTCTCTCCTGGCTCGCCCATGTTTAATCCAGAGCTTTCCTTCTGGATGGCGCTGCCCTTTGTTGTAATTGCCGCGGCTATAGCCGGATTGTTGGTGGGCGCTCCGGTCCTGCATTTACGTGGCGACTACCTGGCAATCGTCACCTTGGGCTTCGGTGAAATAGCCCGGATCCTGGCTCTGTCCGACTGGTTCAAGCCGCTGCTTGGTGGTGCACAGGGAATCATCTCCATTCCTAATATCCCTGTTGGGCCTTTAGAATTGAGCACACCACCTCAGCTTTATTACCCGATCCTTCTGTTTTGCGCATTAGCCGCTTACGCTTCCTGGCGGTTGCAGGATTCGCGTATGGGCAGGGCCTGGATGGCCATGCGCGAGGACGAGCCCGTAGCGGAAGTCATGGGAGTCAATATCGTATCGACTAAGCTTTATGCATTCGTCACCGGGGCCATCTTTGCCAGCCTGTCAGGGGCGCTTTTCGCCATGAAGATCGGCTCCGTCTTTCCCCACAGTTTCTCCATAGAGAAATCCATTCTTATCCTGGTCTTGATCATCATCGGCGGAATTGGGAGCATCCCAGGCGTTATGCTTGGAGCGCTGGCCCTGATAGCCATACCGGAACTTCTGAGGGAATTTGATGAATTCCGGCTTCTGGCCTATGGCGCTCTCTTGATTGCCATGATGCTCTTTAGACCGCAGGGACTTCTCCCAAGTAGACGCTGGGGCCGGGAGCTGAAGAAAGAGGAGTTAGAGCAGGACGCCTGGGTCAAAGACAAAGGTAGCTCGGAAGCGGCGACAGAAGCACAAACACCCGCTTCAGAACAAGGGTACATATCGTGACTCTGCTGGAAACGAGAAAACTCACAAAGGACTTTGGCGGGCTAATGGCTATCGCCGATCTGAATTTTCACGTTGACGAGGGGGAGATCGTCAGCGTCATCGGCCCTAATGGCGCCGGAAAAACGACCTTCTTTAACCTCATATCTGGAATGTATCCTCCCAGAAGCGGTGAAATACATTTCGACGGGCATAATCTCGTCGGTCTTAAACCCGATCAAATCACAAAACGTGGCATCGCCCGCACCTTTCAAACGGTTCGACTGTTCAATAACATGTCGATCTTAGAGAACGCCATGGTCGCCCAGCACTCACGCAGTAAATCAGGACTCCTGGGACCTATCCTGCAATTGCCGAGTTATAAGCGAGAGGAGAAGCAAATAAGGGCCAACGCGGAGAAAGCGCTGTCCTTCTTTGGGACGCGATTGACCGGCTATCGCCTGAACCAGCCAGCATCGGCGCTCTCCTATGCGAACCGCCGCCGATTAGAGATAGCCAGGGCGATGGC
>JBARZW010000192.1:0-18901 GCA_049650305.1 Promineifilaceae bacterium (SeqCode) | reverse complement strand
TGAAATATGCAAGAGCCAGCACTTCTTGCTGGTTTTCGGGCAGAGTGGACATGGCTGCGCGAACCCGCTGGATTTCCAGCGATAAGGTTGCGGATGCCTCCGGATTGTGGTTCACGTCGGCCGGTTCGGAAGTCACCTCGGCCCAGCTGATACTGTGCTTCATGGGTCGGACTTCTTCTCTGCGGAGAACGTCAATGGCTCTGTTGCGGGTCATTCGAGTGAGCCAGGTCGTGACCTTTGCTCGTTCCGCTTGATAAGAACCGGCCTTTTCCCAGATACGAACGAAAACGTCCAACGTGATCTCTTCTGCGTCGTCCTGCGTTCCTACGATATTCAGCGCCAGACTAAAGGTCAGACGGTGATAGCGATCGTAAAGCTCGCCCAGAGCGGCCTCATTTTTCTGGGTAATAAGCTCAATCAGTTCGGGATCTTCTAAATGTTGTACGGTCAAGGATGTATTACCGATATGGTCAAAATCAAGATATGACGGCGATTATATTTTGGGCCATGCTCGATCCGGCCTAGGATAATACGGCTAACATTGAGGTTGGCAAAGTCTGTCGCGCTGAGGGCAAGGTATGTCTGCGACCTCAGAGACCAATCAGGCGCAATTTGACTGTCTCAATGGTCATCAAGAACGATTTCTCTGAGAATTGGCCCATTTATGACTGATACCGGCAGGACGACAACCCAAGGTTTGATCAACACCCCGCGACGACCATAAGCAACGGTAACTGCCGGCACCTCTTCGGCGATAATGCGCTCGGCCTGGCGGTACATGGCCAACCTCTGCCCTTGATTGGAGATACCCCGGGCATCCCGGATGAGGGCCTCATACTCCTGGTGGCGCCAACCACTGAGCCTGTACCAGGTGGCGACGCTCAGAAAGTTATCCGGATCTGGATAATCGGCTCCCCAAGATCCCATCCACATAGGGGGAATTTCATCTTCAGTTTGATCGAGATAATCATTAAAGTCCAACGACTCAAATAGGATATCAAGCCCGAGAGTGGCCTTCCACTCATCGGCGAAGGCTCCGAAGAAATCACCTATATTTACCTGGCGGTGAATCACCGCTGTGACGCTTGGAAAGCCCTCTCCCCCGGGATAGCCTGCCTCGGCCAATTTCTGTCGAGCCACCTTTGGATCGTAGGGTATGACAACGTCAGGCACATGCCCCGGTATGCCCGGTGGCGTCAGGCCACCCGCGGCCGGTAAAAAGGCTCCTTTGACCGCGCGCCCAATGATGGATTGATAATCGAGGGCCATGATCATCGCTTGCCGAACAAGGAGATTGTCGAAGGGTGGCTTCCTGGCGTCGAAAGCAAGGATCAAAGACGATGGATTCGGGCTGGAGAGGTACTCATCGGAATGGAGCTGGATTAGCCGGTTGATCACTTCGGGCGCCAATGTATTTGTAAGCATCATATCCAGTTCGTCACGCTCGTACAACTCAGACCACGACTCGCGGGGAGATATTTTAACATGAAAGTGAGTCAGGTTGCCGGTGAAACGGCCATGATAACCGGGATTTCGCTCCAGAATCAGCGAACTCTCTGGAGACCAGGCCTGGATAGTGAAGGGGCCGTTGGTGACGATCTTGTCCGGATCGGTCCAGTCAGATCCGTGACGTTCAATGGCCCATTTAGGGAGGGGGCGAGTAACCGATAGCGCCAGCAATTGCAGGAAATAGCTTCTCGGTCCTTCGAGGATGACCTCCAATGTATGATCGTCCAAGGCTCGCACGCCGACGTGGTCCGCATCGAACATAACGCCTTGGTGGTAAGCCCTGGCTTCCTTGATGTCATAGAGTATATTGGCCAGGTTTCGGGTGAAAGCAGGATTAAGTGTACGTTTCCAGGAATATTCAAAATCGCCGGCGGTGACTGGTGTGCCATCACTCCACTTGACATCGTCTCTCAGGTGGAAAAGGTAGCGGGTGCCGCCGTCCAGGACTTCCCAGCTGTGGGACACATCCGGCACCAGCTCGTCGTCGCCGGTTAGGTGGAGAAGACCACTGAATAAGTGTTCCACAAAGAAACCTGACCAACCATCGATGGAAAGCGACGTATCCAATGTCGCCGGGGGTGTATAGCCGCCCAACCTCAAGGGATGGGGTGCCTCTGACATTGAACGGGCGGTGACGGATTCAACTTCACTTACGCGCTGCCACTCGATAAAACCCTCCTCGTAAGCCTGGCGTGATTCTTCGAAGGCGAAGGTATTGTGATAAGCAAGGCCTAATTTCATCAGTGTGCGGGCCGTGAGATGGTGATCGGTTTCTTCTCGTAGGAAGATCAGGGCCTGTTCATAGGCGTCGATGGCCTCGTCATAAGCGTAAATCTGCCTGGCCTGATTTCCTGCCTGCAGCAGGTATTTAGTCGCCTTATCCTCTTCACCGGCCTCGGCAAAGTACCGCCCTAGTAGCGGGGCCAGCTCGTCGCGCCGGTCAGGAAAGGCATCCTCCAGGGCCAGGGCCACCTTTCTTTGAAGTCGCTGGCGACGTAAAGTGCTCAGATTTGAGAGCAAGGTGGAATGGATGAGAGCATGGGTGAAAGAGAAAACCATTACTGCACTAAGTCCCGGGCGGCGAACCTCTTCGATCAATTGGGCTTGCTCTGCCCTTTCTAGCACGTCGATTAAGTCGTCTTCGTCCAAATCGCTGGCGGCGGACAGCATCTCGTATTCAAAATCCCGTCCCAATAGGGCGGCGATCTGGAGCGTGCCCTGTTCCACCTTTGAAAGTTTTCCCAGGCGTGATTGGATAGTCACCTTGATTCCCTGGGGGATCTCCATCTCATCCATCACCGGCCGGTTCCAACGGCCGGACTCGAAGAATAACTCACCGCTATCCACCAGCGCTTTACACACTTCTTCGACGAAGAAGGGGTTGCCCTCTGTCTCCTGATAGATGCCGTCCAGGAACTCGGGGGTGATCTCCTCGGCAAAGAGGGTTGAAAGCAAGTCGCGAGTCTGCTCCTTGCTCAGCCGGGAGAGCTTTATGCGGGTGGCCAGTCGCTCCCGGTTTAGATCGCTCAACATCTCCTGGAATGGTAGGGCCTCGTCCAGTTCCACTTCCCGGTAGGTGCCTATGACCAAAGCCCGGCGACGGCCGATGCGCCTGGCCAGGTGGCGCAGCAGGGCCAGGCTGCCACTGTCGGCCCAGTGCACGTCTTCTATAACCAGGAGCAACTCGCCGTCCTTGGTTAAGGTCCCGAACCAGGTAACGATGCTCTCAAACAGACGTTGTTGTTCCGCCTCAGGATCAAGCCGCTCATTGGGTGGCACATTGGGAAAGCTCAACCGTATCTCCGGGGCCAGGGTTAGCAGATCGGCCATCACCGGCTGAGGAAGATCTAACCGGTATCCGTTACTCAGAGAGGCCTCGACCATCTGGGCGATGGGGCCATAGGGGGTTCGATCTTCGGAATAGCACAAGCTGATCAAAGTTTTGCCCCCGGAGATCTCGGCGAAGGTGCTCAACTCGCGAATCATACGCGTCTTGCCGATGCCCGGTTCGCCGCTGATGAGGAGGAACTGGCCTTGACCGGCGGCCGATTTCTGCCACAGGGAGATGGCTCGTCCGAACTCCTCTTCACGACCGATCATCCGACCGCGGACGAGCCGGTCGAGTTCGGGGACCGGGGCTGGAGCCTGGGGGCTTGGGGCAGCGACGACCATATCATTGAGGGTCGCGCAGACAAACTCGGCTGATTTGGGTCGATCTTCCGGGCGCTTGTTCAGTAACTGGACGATCAGATGGTCCAGCGCCAGCGGAATCTGGTCGTTGTAAGCGCTGGGCGGGACGACTGGCGCGTGCAGATGCTGGGAGATGACTGCTGTCAGATCTGCGCCCTCGAAGGGCGGACGGCCGGCGGTCATCTCGTATAACATGACTCCCAATGCGTACAAATCCGAACGGGGTCCCGCCTCCTGGCCCAGGATGATCTCGGGAGCTAGATAGGAAAGGGTGCCCATTAAAGCGCCGTGCTGGGTCAACCGGGTCTTGCCGGCGATCAGGGCCAGACCAAAATCCATCAATTTAACGGTGCCCGTATCGGTTACGGCCACGTTTTCTGGTTTCAGGTCACGATGGATAATGCCTTGCTGGTGGGCGGTCTCAAGGGCCATACAGATATCCTTGGCGATATTGGTGACTTTATCCAGATCACTGTACGGGTGTTCGCGAAGGGTCTGGCCGTCGACCAGCTCCATGATAATGAAGGAATTCGGCTCCTCCTGCCCGGGGAACTGAGCCTGGCCCACGTCGTAGACGGCCACGATGTTGGGGTGGTTGAGCCGGGCCGCGGCGCGCGCTTCAAGTAACAATCGGCTCCGGCCTTCGGTGCCCAAACCGGTAGTGGAGACGATTTTTATGGCTACCGGCCGTTCGAGGAGCGTATCGTCGGCCCGGTAAACGATGCCCATCCCCCCGCGGCCGAGTTCGGAGTCAATGCGATATCGATCTTGGATCAGGTGTCCAATCATGCTGTTCATCCATGTCTATAATTCGGATTTATGAGTACGTGTTGGCTCTGCATTGTGACTCTGCTATTCAAGGGTGAAAGATGTGCGACCACGCGAGACACTCTATTATACACGAACGCGCCTTCTATGATACGAAAATCCGGGGCATGAAACGGCAAAAAAGGGCTAGGAGCATGCATGGCAAGGTCGATGTTATCTAGCCCGGGTAGGGACAACTTAGCCGATCGCCAAAGCAAATCCTTCAAAGCCTGGGCAGTGGGAACGGTAAGAGGATGCATATACGCTGTGATTACCAATTCCGCTGGCGCCAATAGCCTACACCATATCGGCAAATGAAGGAGAATGTGATCGGTATGATATAATTACACCCGCTAGGAAACCTGGTTAGTTTACAGGAGTTGGGTAAGTGGCGATCCAGAAAGTTGTACGCAAGATATCCCTTGACGAACAAGGCAATGATTTCGATTATTGGCAGAGCCAGCCGTATCACATCCGATTAGCCACTTTGGAACAAATAAGGCAGGAATACCACCGCTGGAAATATGGTACTGAACCAGGATTTCAGAGAGTTTATACAATCGTTAAACAATAATCAGGTTCGTTACCTGGTGGCGGGTGGTTATGCTGTCGCCTATCATGGATACCCCCGGTACACAAAAGATATCGACATCTGGGTCGATCAGAGCCGGGATAACGCCAACAAACTTATAGCCGCGCTGGAGCAGTTTGGGTTTGCGACTCTAGGACTCAGTGCGGAAGACTTTCTGGAATCGGGTCAAATAATCCAGCTTGGTAATCCCCCCAATCGTATCGATCTGTTGACCAGCCTGACGGGAGTCAGCTTCGAAGCCTGCTATGAAAAACGGATTGTCCTTGACGTTGAAGACCTGGAGATAAACTTCATCGATCTGGAGAATCTTAAAGCCAACAAAAAAGCAACCGGCCGATACCAGGACCTGGCAGACCTGGAAAACCTCGAGTCCTAAGAGCACCGGGACTGTTCAATGGGCGATAGGAATGAATCAGCGGGTTGAGCCTGGAGAAGCTAATCCAACCTCGCGCAAGGGTAAAACAAAACCCAAAATCAGCAGGAATAAATGACGTACGTCACTTGACGCAGTTGGTAACAAACATGTAATCTCACAGCTAGGTGAGGCGGTTCTCTCGCCTTTGCCATATATTTTTTCGTAACGGTATTCTCCGGAGTTTCGATTTTCCCTACGAGCTCCGGCCGACTGCAGAAAAGCACCAGGTACCATGACCGACCTCAAACCCATCTCCGCGATCATGATCGGCGCCGGGGACCGGGGCAAAGATGTCTACGGACAATATGCCCTGGAGCACCCGGACGACATCCGCTTCGTCGCCGTCGCCGAGCCGGATCCGTTCCGGCGCGAAGCCTTCGCCCGGGGTCATGGGCTCGAACCGGCCCATGTCCACGCGACCTGGGAAAGCCTGCTCGAGAGGCCACAATTAGCGGACGCCGCCTTTATCTGTACCCAGGACAAGATGCACACTGGTCCGGCTTTGTCAGCAATGGACCAGGGGTATCACGTCATGCTTGAGAAACCCATGGCCCCGACAGCCTCGGAGTGCCGGCAACTGGTGGAGACAGCCGAAAGTCGCGGCCTTAATCTGCAGATCGGTTACGTCATGCGCTACTCACCGTTCTTCAAGAAGGTCCACCAAGCCATACACTCAGGGTTACTGGGGGAGCTGATATGTCTTTCCCAAAGGGAGAACGTGAGCTACTGGCACATGGCCCATTCCTTCGTACGTGGCAACTGGCGAGACAGCCAGGAGAGCACCCCCATGATCCTGGCCAAATGTTGCCATGATATGGACTTGTTGCACTGGCTTGCCGGCGCTCCGGCCCGAAGAATCAGTTCAGTCGGAAGCTTATCCCACTTCCGGCCGGATAAGGCCCCAGAAGGCGCACCCGAACGTTGCGCGGCCGGCTGCCCTTACGAGCCGGAGTGTATTTTCTCGGCTATCGACATCTACGTTCGTCTCACCCCCTTGCTCCGCCTGGGTATGATGTCAGGTTCCTGGCCCTACAGGACGCTGGCCCAGATGTTAGAGCGCTATCCTGGGCCGATGGAAAGCGTGGCCCGGTTCGTTCCACCGCTCAGGCGATACACCGATTACAGTGGCTGGCCTGTGCGAGTTATGGCCACAGACTACACCCGGGAGGGCAGGATGCGGGCGGTCCAAGATCCGGCCAATCCCTACGGCCGGTGTGTCTACTATTGCGACAACGACGTAGTCGATCACCAGCATGTGGACATCGAATTTGCGAACGACGTGACGGCCACCTTGATCATGCACGGCCATTCCTACGCCGAAGGGCGGACGCTGCGCGTCGACGGCAGCGAGGCCACGCTCACCGGTGAGATGTACCTGCACCGCCAGCGACTGACCTTGTTCGATAAGAGAAGTGGCCGGCAGAAAGATCTTCTCGCGGGCGGTTTGGATCTGGATGACGATGGGCACGGCGGTGGGGATGATGGTTTGATGGAAGCCTTCGTCAGCATGATGCGGGGCGAGGGGGGGATGGCCGTCGCCGATGCTCGCGGGTCACTGGAAAGCCACTTGATGGCCTTCGCCGCCGAACAATCGCGGGTTGAAGGCCGGGTGATAGTGATAGAATCATCATGACCGACGGCCGGATCCCCCGTAGCCGTCTCCAGGATCCATTGGGGAAGCGCTATTGGCCGCTTTACCCCGGCCGGGACCCCGTGCGAACGCCGATGCAGTGGGATGCGTCCGCCAACGCTGGTTTTGGTCCGGCCGATCCCTGGCTGCCGGTGAAAGAGAATTATCGAACAACCAGGGTATCGTCCCAGATGCAAGACCCTGACTCACTGTTAAATTGGTACCGCTCGCTGATCCGGTTGCGCGCGGAGGAACCGGCCCTTCATTCGGGGGATTACAGGCGATTGAGCATGAAGGAAGAGGTGTTCTGCTTCGAGCGTAGGTGGGGTGGGGATCGGATTTTGGTCGCTTTGAATTTCTCCGGCAAAGAGCGAAAGGTATCCTTACCCGAGACGGGCTCTTGGAAACCGCTGTTAAGAGAGGGGCTAAGGAGTGATCGGAAGTTGGTTGAACCACAACTAACGGACCGGACGACGCTCTCCAAATATGGTGTTCTCATCGCCAAGAACAGTCCAGATTAATTACCGCGTCCAGGAGGAGACAATGGCCCTTGAATTTAAGCGATTGACGGAGGTTGACAAAGCCGGCACTATCGAGCTGATGAACAACCCGCTGGTCAGGCGCCAGATGCCATTAACCAGCGACGAGTTCGACGAAGCCGATTGTGAGGCTTTCAGCGCCGCCAAAGAGAGGCTCTGGGACGAACACGGCTACGGGCCCTGGGCCTTCGTAGTCGACGGCCGCTTCGCCGGATGGGGCGGCCTGCAACCTGAAGAGGGTGACGTCGACCTGGCCGTCGTGCTGCACCCCGACTATTGGGGCCTGGGCAAGGCCATCTATGACCGTCTCATCGCCTTCGCCTTTGAGGAGAAAGGCTTTGAATCGGTGACCATCCTGCTGCCGCACAGCCGGACCCGTGTTAAGGGTATCTTTCGTTTGGATTTTGAGCCCGATGGCGAGACCGAGGTGGGGGGAGAGCGATTCAATCGATACCGGCTGCACCGGCCCGGGGACGCCTCTCCATCTTAAGATGCCGACAGGTGACTGGGCCGGCGATGCATGGCTGGCTCTCGCAGATTAATATGCCGGTTGGAATGCGCCTGCTTTGTTGCCCTTTAATCGCCTATATGGATAAAAGATATCTCCGGCGAATCAGATCTGCCCTGTCCGAAAAGGCTGCCTCGCTCTGTAGACGGTGATTTCCTTCGCTCGTTCTTTTGCGTAGCAATAGAAATCAAAACCCGCAGCATCAATACGGGCACCTGCTATGACCCGCAATTGCTATTATCCAAGCCGGGCCGGTCCGCTATAATCAACTGACGATAACAAAACACCACATGGACTGGTAGATCTCACCATAGATAAACTGGGTGTCATAACAAATTAATACACGAGCTGAGATGTTTTGAGCTCTCTCATGGAAATAAATAACGGCAGAAAACGGGTGCTCTACCTGACTACACTGGTATTGCTGATAGGTGTGCTAATCGGTCTATATTCGGCCAATTACCGGTTTTCTGATGCCAGCCCTGGAGGTACCGATTTCATTCCCCGATGGCTAGGCACGCGACTTCTACTCACTGAGGGCTTAAATCCGTATGGTTCACAAGCGTCGCTTCGGATTCAGAAATTTATTAGTGGAAAACCAAAAGAAATTGGCGAAGACCAGCATCTATTTGTATATCCGCTCTATTCGATCTTCTTTTTTTCTCCGTTCGCCCTATTCGATAATTACACAGTTGCCCGGGCACTATGGATGACATGGCTTGAAATAGCGCTAGTCATCATCGTATTATTAAGTGTCAAACTTACGGACTTCAAAGTCTCTCCCTTAGTTTTCGGTTTGTTAACTCTTTTTGCTCTCTTCTGGTATCACGATTTGCGTTCTCTGATCAATGGCAACCCGGCCATTCTTAGCGCGTTGTTTATCACCATCGGTCTAACAGCGATCAAATATGATCGAGACGTATTAGGTGGACTATTTTTAGGATTTGCCACTATCAAACCACAAATTGTGGTTTTGTTCATCCCATTCGTTTTCTTGTGGGCTTATTCACATGGGCGGTGGCGTCTAATCATCGCCACAGTTAGCTCAGTAGTGGGATTGGTGCTCCTGGCTCTTCTTATTGAACCAAATTGGATAAATCAAGATTTCGAGCAAATAACTGCGTACCCAGACTATACCTTACCGGGTACTCCAAACGAGATCTTCAAAAATTGGTGGCCAAACATGGGCGGAATATTAGCCCTAGTTCTAGCCCTGGTTATGGTCGCGATATTAATTAGGCTCTGGGTGAAATCGTGGAAAGCGCCTTTCCGAATATTCCTCTTAACAGCAATTGCAACCTTGGCCATAACTAATCTTGTGGGCATTCAGACTGCGACAGCCAACTATGTGGCCCTGCTACCGGGAGCGATAATAATTACCTTATATCTATTAGATCAGGAGAGCATCTCCGCGCCATTCACAGCCCTCCTGTTTAGTGGCTTCCTGTTTTTCGGCGTGTGGACTTTGTTCCTTCTAACCAGCGAGGGACGGCACCAATCAGAAACCTTATTCTTACCGGCGCCGTTAATCCTGATTATTTTTGTGTTATTAACATTGCGAACAAATCACAGGAATCGCTCAGTCGTAGACCAGGCCGCATGAGAAGGATCGAAGACAAGTCTTCTGTGGATCGACAACTTCCGCCTCCTCAATCGGATCAAAAAGCGCTGCGGTCGGCGCATCATTCATGGAGCATATTCCGCCACTCCCCATCCAAGAGACCCGCACAAGCCAGAACTTGAGCGGAGTCCCACGATTCCCCATGGTCATATTTCACCAGGATTAAGGCGAAGATTCTTGGCAAGAGCCAGCCATCCACCTTAAATCGTCGATCTGTGGTCTTGACAATAGAGGTCACTTTAGGGTATGACACTGATACTACCTGACTGCTATATTGTCACCGTGAGATCTTATCAATTTTCGAAATTGTCAAAAGGATAAAAAACGATGACTAACAAACAGCAAACTACGGAAAAAAAGGGAAAGAATTTACGAACGCGCGAGAACTTAATACTATACAAAACGATTCTTTGACAAGACTACTAGCAATCTGCGGCATAGTTGGACCCATCCAATTCATCGTGGTGCCACTTGTTTTCGGTCTGCTCCGACCTGGATACGACCCGACTAGACAGTACATGAGCGAGCTGGGTGCGGTCGGCGCTCCCAATGCCATAGTATGGTTTATGACAGAGTTCCTGTTGGGTCTCATGATGATCGCCTTCGCCTTCGGGCTCCATCGCGGAATAAGCGAAGGGAAAGGCTCAAAGTTAGCACTTATATTGCTAGTTGTGAGTGGCTTTGGGTGGATAGGAGGGTCAATCTTTCGTTGCGATGCGGGTTGTGTGAATGAATCGGTCACTGGTACGATGCATGGTCTCATTGGTCTGTTCGGCCCGATTCCCCTGATAATTGCTCCACTAGCGATCCTACCTCGGTTGAAGAAAGACAACCGATGGCAGAGCTATCGACCTTTCTCACTAATAATGGGGGCTTTGGGAGTTCTATTTTTTTGTGTGATGTTTTCAGCAGAAGTATCTCCAGCTCTCGAGTCTTACAGGGGATTAACACAAAGGGTGACATTTTTTACACCGCTCGTATGGACGGAGGTCATGGCAATTCGGCTATTCCGTTTAAGCGAACCATTCAAGATTTGATGACCCCCAAAAGCTGGACACAAAAAGCAACAACTTTTGGGGATCCTGACAGGAGTCGCCTGTTTTGTCAGCCACAGGGCTTCGAACTCGGCTGGCGTCAGCTATCCCAATGAAGAATGGAGGCGTTTGTGCATATACACCTCCTCCAAGAAGCGGCCGGCTGCAAGCGTGAGTAAGGCTAACTTGCCAACCGGCCCTACATCGAGGAATGATTCGGTTTGAAAAGTTTGTAAAAACGGCGGGTAGGGTTCGTTGTGGTATACAAATTGTGTGGCCCATCCAATGCCTCATATTGGAAATCATAGGAATAGGCCAAGTTTCGCATTGCGTGTTCATTTGGAAATAGGTAACAGCTTATACCGACCCCACTCAAGGCTTGCTTGTCCTGATGGGCAATCGTTGGATAAATATCGCTCGCGTACTCAAAGATGGGCAAATCGCTTTGCATCTGCGACATCTGCGTCTCTAGGTAAATAACGCCCTGTGCTTCCAAAAGCTGGCCCAACGTTTTCATACAACTAAACACATCTTCTAAATGATATAACACCCCAAAAAAGAAAATGACATCGTAACGCTGCTGAAAATCGTAAACGCGAAAGTCTGCAGTGATGATCTTGGGGGTCACATGCCAGACTTGACTAGCATACTGGATATTCTGTGGCCAAGTTCCCCAACCCGCGTCTATGGCCGTAACTTCCTGGGCTCCGGCCATGAGCGCCGCCAGTGTGAAAAAACCATCGTTAGCGCCTATATCCAAAACGCGTTTGCCGGCCAACCCGCCATTATTCGGGATCTGCATCGCTCGCCACATCTTGAATTGCAGGTCTTTGTCTGGGTTATATCCATTGATACGGTTACCATCTGGTAAGGGAATGCTGTGCCACCAAATCTCAGATTGATTAGGCGAATCAACAAGTTTATCAAAACGGTTTTGGAAGAAGGAATTCACTTGCTTACTCCTTAGTAGCTTCTTGATCCAGTTTATTTATACCTCCTCAATTGAGAAACTCGTATTGTGCCACGAGAACTATGATGCCATTTTACTCTCGTGTCAGTCCATCGCCAATTGCGCCGTTGGGCGGGCTAACAATGATTATCAAGAACGAATTTCTTCAAATCAGCAATATTCTCGGCATATGTCAGTAGTGATAACGAAATGACCGAACAGCACAAGCGGTCCGGCTAGCAGCATAGTCCATGTCTACAGATTCTCCTTTTCCCTTTCTCTGTAAATCTTATTCAAGCTGACTCCTCTCAGCCGCTAACTCCTCCTCAGCCAGCCACCTGTCCCATGCCCCTTTGCCCATGCCCCATTCCCCACGCTTCATTTTGTGCCCAGTATTTTTCTGGGATAAACTGTATGAGGTGGGAATCCTTTCTGATTAGCGGATCCCGTTTTTGCCAGTTGCCATCGCGAACAATTCACTTTCTTAACAAATAGGCCGGTTCCAGTGGTCGTTTCTTGGAGGCGCACATCATGCGTATCAAATTGAAGTGGCTTATGTTTGGCGCTGCATTACTCGGCGTCTTCGCCCTGCTGGCTGTAGCATTCGGCCGTCCACAGGAAGTCCGAAGTGCCGCCACCTCTGATCCCCCCGATTCGGCGACTGAGGCGGCCTTCTCCGAGGGCGGCTGCGCGGGCTGCCATACAATACCTGGCATCCCCAATGCGGTCGGGCAAGTCGGACCCGATCTGAGCACAATTGGAAGCGAAGCCAGCGACCGGCGCGCGGGTTTGGATGCCGAGACATATATTCTCGAGTCCATTCTCGATCCGGCCGCCTTCATCGCCCCGGAATGTCCTTTTGGAGCTTGCCCGCAAAACGTGATGCTTCCCAATATCGCCGAGCGGCTGAGCGAAGAGCAGATCGACGACATCGCGGGATATTTATTGACCCTTACCGGCGAAGGAGTGACGAGCGCCCCTCCCTATGAATTGATCCCCATTGAGATCGTCCGCCCAGCGGAAGCCGATGTCATACCCTTTGCCGAACCGCCCAGGACGTATGACGACGCTCTGGTCTTATTGGGAAAGTACCTCTTCTTCGATCCTCGTCTCTCCGGAGACGCCAATGTGAGCTGTGCCACATGCCACCAGCCCGACCATGCCTGGAGCAATCCTGATGCCCTGAGTCCCGGCTATACGGGCACGGCCTATTTCCGCAACGCGCCTACTATTATGAACACCGTCTTCTATGACTACCTCTATTGGGACGGCCGGATGGATGGCGCCGATATGCCCACCCTGGTCCGAGACCATATCACCGAGGCCCACTTCATGAATAGCGACGGCCGGCTGATGGTCGAACGCGTAAAACAAGTTCCTGAGTACGTTCAATTATTCCAAGATGCTTACGGAGTGAATCCTTCCTTTGGCCGGGTGCTGGGCGCTATCACGGCCTATGTCCAATCGCTCAACTCCGGTCTTTCGCCCTATGACCTATACGAGGCTGGCGATCAGGACGCCCTATCACCCGAGGCCATTTCCGGATTGGAGCTATTCGAAGGGAAAGCCGGCTGCGCCGGATGCCACGCGGGCCCAACCTTCAGCGATGATGAATTTTACGTCCACGGAGTGCCCGAAAACGCCGAGATATGGGCCGATCCCTTGCGGCACATCACCTTCCGCCGCTTCTTCCGGCAGCTGGGCGTGCCCAATTACCGCGCCCTAGATGCTGATCCCGGACTATATGCGTTGACCAAGGAGGATCCTGACCTGGGAGCGTTCCGCACCGCGCCCCTGCGCGAGATAGCCCGGACGGCTCCCTATATGCACAGCGGCGTCTTCGAGACGTTGGAAGAGGTCATCGAATTCTATAATGAAAAGGATGATCTCAGCCTGACTGGGGGCGAGGTCGAACAACTGGTCGCCTTCTTGGAAAGCCTTGGCAGTGACCCGGTGGAGGTCGAACCAACAGACCAGCCAGATTACCAGTTGCGGACCCTAGGAGACAACCGATGAGCGACTCGAACAGCGAACCGAAGATCCCTTGGGGTCAACGAGAGGTAACGATTCGTGGCCTGTTGCTATTCGCCGGCTTCTTAGGAGTTATATTTGTCGGCACCTTGGCAATACTGGCCTATGTTGCTCTTAACCAACCTGAAGACGCGCCGGTGGCTGAGGCTACGCCGGCTCCGGAAACCCGGCCGGAAGAGGTCGTGGATGAGGTTGAATACCCACCACTATCCGTTCTCCCGCCGGTATCCTTTCCACCGGATAATCCCTATTCGGATGAGAAGGCTGAGTTGGGCAAGATGCTCTATTTCGACACGCGCATGTCGGGCGACGGCAGCATCTCCTGCAACTCCTGCCATCCGGCCAGCGACGGCAGTTGGGGCATCGCCAGCCCAATATCCTTCGGTTATCCGGGCAGCACTCACTGGCGCAATGCGTCCACGATCATCAACGTGGCCTATTACAGCAAGCTGAATTGGGACGGAGGAAAGACCAGCATCGAGAGTCAGAACAAAGGCGCCTGGGGCGGAGCGGTGGGCGCCAACGTCGATGGCGGCATGGCCGAAGAGCGGCTGGCTCAGGTGCCCGATTATGTGACCCGCTTTAACGATGTGTTTGGCACCGACTACCCGTTGTTTAGCGATGCCCAGAAGGCCGTGGCCACATACCAGCGTACGATCACCTCGCAAAATGTGCCCTTCGACGCCTTTCTAGAGGGAAACCAGGCCGCTATTTCAGAAGAAGCAACACGCGGTTATGAACTCTTCACTGGGAAGGCCAACTGCATCGCCTGTCACAACGGCTCACTGATCAGCGACGACTCCTTCCACAACACAGGGGTGCCCAACCATCCCGGCTTTGAGAATAACGCCTTGAATCAGATCACCTTCCGCTACGAACAGTGGGCTAAGGGCGTGACGGAGGAGGATTACAATACCGCCACCCACGACCTGGGTCTTTACTATGTGACCAAGCAGGACAATGATCGTGGTAAGTTCCGGACGCCGGGCCTGCGGGACGTATGCTATACGGCGCCATATATGCATAATGGCTATTTTGCTAACCTGGAAGAAGTGGTTGCCTTTTACAATGATGGCGGTGGCGACGAACCAAACAAGGATCCCCTGTTGGAAGTCCTTAACCTGACCGCAGATGAACAGGCAGACCTGGTTAGCTTCCTGGAGAGTTTGTGCGGGGATAAGATCGTTGCCGATGCGCCGAAATTACCACCATACGAACCCTGGACAGGCATAGGAGACAACTAAATGACTGATAGAGAATGCGACCCGGCGGAGGCGCCGAATTACCCTCTAGGAACCCTGGACAGGTATAGGAGATAATTAGATGAGGGATAGAGAATGCGACCCGGCGGCGGGAGTTGTCTCTCGCCGAAATTTTCTGAAACTTGGTGGCGCGACGCTGGTAACCGTGACCTTGCCGGTCTATCTGCGTAAAGCGGGTCTACCCAGCACGCTGCGGGCCCAACAAGTAGAGTATCCTCGCCAGACGATCGGCCGCCTTAGCGAGCTCAGTTCTGGCGAGCCTATCGGATTCGACTACCCATGGGACCATCCGGCGGCGACTAACTTCCTCATCAAGCTCAGCGAACCGGCCGGCGGCGGCGTCGGTCCCGATCAGGATGTGGTCGCCTTCAATTCCTTCTGCCCCCACCAGGGGGGACCTCTTACGGGGCAATTTCACGACGATATCGGTGTAGCCGGTCCTTGCCCATTGCATTGGTCAACTTTTGATTTGACCCGCCACGGCATGGTAATTAGCGGTCACGCGACGCAAGGTCTTCCCCAAATCATCCTGGAAACGGACGGTGATGACATCATCGCTACCGGTGTCTTGGGTCTGATATTTAGCTATCATGATAATCGTGTGGATCCGGGCGGGTAGGGAAACAGACTAGCAGATGGGCAAACATCGGGCAAGTGGCAGATGCAAAGCCGAGGATTCGCAAAATCACCCCCTCATAAACGGTTAGTGGAGTAACAAAAGATGGCAGACGACAATTACGTTCCCCAAGATAGCGTGCCTTTACCGCCGCCGAATGCTGTAGTGCATACAACGGCCTGTGATTACTGCATCGTTGCCTGTGGTTACAAGACCTATACCTGGCCGGTGGACGGCGAGAACGGCGGTCCGGGTCCCGGCGAAAATGCCCTGGGAACCGCCTTTCCCAGTGGCGTCCTCCAGCCATGGATCAGCCCAAACCAGCACAACATCGTCAGTGTGGACGGTCAACCCCATCATGTGGTGATACTGCCCGATTTCGACTCCCAGGTGGTTAACGTGGGCGGCAATCATTCCATCCGCGGAGGGACGCTGGCCTTAAAATGCTACAATCCCGACACACCCACCCGGGATCGCTTGCTTTATCCTCAGATCCGGGTCAATGGCGAACTGACCCGCGTCGATTGGGACACAGCCCTAGACGTGATGGCCGAGGTCTCAAAACACGTCTTGAAGAACTTTGGCGAATCGGCCTGGGCCATGAAGACGTTCTCTTACGAGTTTTTCGAGAACACATTCGCCATCACCAAGCTGGCCTTTTCCTCTATACAGACGCCAGCCTTCGCGCCACACGACAAGCCCGGCTCGGGCGACGATACGGCCGGTGTGGATGACAGCGGCATCATCACCTACAGCGCCAGCTACCAGGACTGGAGGGATGCCGAGGTATTGTTCATCTCTGGCACCGATCCCTTCGAGACCAAGACTATCGTCTTCACCAGTTGGATCATGAATGGGCCCAAGCTGATCATGGCCCTGCCGCGACGCACGGCCGGGGTCGCCTACGCCGAAGCCAACGGGGGCCTGTTCCTGCAAGTGGTTCCCGGCAGTGATACATTATTACATCTGGCCATCAACCGCATCATCCTGGAGAACGGCTGGGAAGATAAGGAATTCATCGATAAGTGGATAGCCTCAAGTTGGGAGATCGAGATGGGCATGGGCCGCGGCACGCGCAATACGCCCTGGCAGTGGCGCACCACCTGGGGGATGCTGGGTACCGATTTTGAGGGGTACAAAGAGTGGTTGCTCGATTACGGGCCGGCCGAGCTGGAAAACGCGGCCACGGTCACCGGTGTACCGGCCGAAAAGATACGGCAGGCAGCCGAGATGCTCACCGGGGCCGGTGGCGAGCGGCCTAAGGCCTCCTTTGGTTTTGAGAAAGGTAACTACTGGAGCAATAACTATACCAACACCGCTTCCTTCGCGGCCTTGGCTCTACTCAACGGGGCGGGCAACCGGCCGGGCCAGATGCTCAGTCGTCTTGGCGGGCACCAGCGAGGCTGGATGGGCGCGGCGTCATATCCTCGTGAGAAATCGCCCGAAAAGCTACCTGGTCGTCGTAAGATCGAGATGGACCTGGATCGCTGGGTGGAAGCCGGGCACGTACGCTTCGCCTGGGTCATCGGTACGACCTGGACTGGGGCGATGGCCGCCAGCCAGGAGCTGGAACGCACCTTCCGGGCGATGACCTCCGAAAGCCCCCACCAGATAACCTCCACCGATAAGCAAGACATCATCGACACGCTGATCGAACGGGTAGAAGACGGCGGCATGGTAGTGGTCGATTCCGACATTTACCCGGTAGAACCGATGCTCACCGAGTTTGCCGACATCGTCTTGCCGGCCGCCGCCTGGGGCGAGCACGACGCAGCCCGAAACAACGGCGAGCGCAGGCTTAGGCTTTATTCCAAGTTTTACGACCCACCAGGAGAGGCGAAGCCCGACTGGTGGGCTATCAGCCGCTTTGCTCAGAAGATGGGCTTCGAAGGATATGACTGGGAGGACGACAACGACGTCTTTGAAGAATCGGCCCGCTTCAGCCGGGGCGGGCACCGGGATTATTACGTCCTGGTTTGGCGGGCGCGCCAGTTGGGCATGAAAGCCCACGACCTGCTACGCGAGCTAGGCACCCAGGGTATACAAACGCCGATCCATTGGAAGAATGGTGAGATGGTCGGCACGGTTCGTTTGCATGACTCGACCCTGGAATTGGATGAGCCAGAAGCGCCTACTGTTCACCACAAGTGGCTGACCCATTTCAAAAGCCATTCCGGCAAAGCCGTACTCAATATGAGCCCCTGGGAGCTTTTCGCTGATTTTTACGAGCGGATAACCCCTGACCCAGAAAAGGGTGAATATTGGCTCACCACCGGCAGGGTCAATGAGATATGGCAGTCAGGCTTCGACGACATTCGCAAACCCTATATGTTGAATCGCTGGCCCGACACCTTTGTCGAGATTCATAAGGATCTGGCCGAGGAGCACGGCATCGAGAGCGGTGACGAGGTGCGTTTGTGGAGCGACGACATCTTGATTCAAACCGGAAGCTGGGTCAAGGTTAAAGGCGACGAGACGAGCTTCACTGCCTTGAACGAAGGGGGTTTCATCCGGACGGGCAGCGGGGAAGTGCACGCCGTGGCTATTGTGAACGAAGACGTGCTGCCAAACGTGATCTTCGCCAATTTCCTTCACCCGAGCAGCCCGGCCAATTCCTTGGTTCACCGGGTGCCCGATCCCATCACCAACCGCTATCGCTTCAAGCTCGGCAAAGCCCAGATCGAGAAGACCGGCGAATCGCCCTTCAAAAACTCGTTCGAGGAGATGAGCTTCAAACCGCGTACGGTGACCGGTCGATAAATATCGTCCAATCCCGGTTAATAACAGGTTCCCAAAAGCAATTGCGTTCTGCCCCCATGGTCGATCAATATTGACTAATTTGAGCCCGGCCGAAATCGGGGGCAACGTATCCGCAGCGAGACCGGGGTGGGGGAGAGCGATTCGATTGATGGTGACCGCACCGGCTTGAAGGCAACCCACTTTTTAAGATGCTGAAGGGTAACGGGGCAGATATGGATGACCGGCGCTCGCCGTTTCCCATACCTCTCACGATGCGGCCGGACGGCCATGATCAAGAGTCCTAGTTCCGGTACAACGAGGGGTGTGCGGTGGGTCAGGCGGCCGAAAGCGAGCCAGCGAACAAGCCAAGTAAAGAAGACGAGAGCAAAGGCTAAAGGCGTCCAGCGATTAGGAAAAAAGAGGACGGGAGCGGCGATCCCCAGGAGTAGGAGCTCGAAG
>JBARZW010000191.1:0-19230 GCA_049650305.1 Promineifilaceae bacterium (SeqCode) | reverse complement strand
CCTGTTGCCATCATCCTCGTGATCGGATCGGCGATTGGGCTTCTTTCCGGATATGCCGGCGGTCGCACGGACAACGTCCTGATGCGAATTACTGATGTTTTCTATGCCTTTCCAAACCTACTCCTTTACGTCATCTTGATGGTGACCCTTCGCGATACGGCTATCGGCCGGTTGTTCAACGGACTATTCTTGCTGTTCGTAGCTCTCGCCCTGGTCTCATGGGTTGGTGTAGCTAGATTGGTGAGGAGCTCTGTCCTAACCTTGAAAGAGAAAGAATTCGTCGAAGCAGCCCGATGCGTAGGCGCCTCTGACAAACGGATCATGACCCGCCACATCTTCCCTAACTCCTTGAGTCCAATTATCGTCTGGTTGGCTTTTGCGATCCCGGGAATGATTATCGCCGAAGCCATATTGGGATATCTTGGATTGGGATTGCGTCCGGCAACGGATCCTAATGCCTTCTTCATCACCAGCTGGGGATCGCTCATGCTCGAAGGCCAGTCAGCCATTAACATCCAACCATGGATACTTTTCGTTCCTTCCTTTTGTGTCGGCTTGGTTGTATTGGCATTTACCTTCCTCGGAGACGGGCTGCGAGATGCTCTCGATCCGCGGCTTCGCGGCACCCGATAATGCGGCAATCAGAGATTGCCGTTTAGTCACCTGATTAGCCGAAAATTAGTCAAATGTCCAGTCTCAAAATTCCTCACTTGCCCGATGCAGATAATGACCCATTACTCGATACTAGAGCCATGAAACTGTCTGCTGGAACACCGCGAAATAAATGGATGCATGTCTTACTGGCGGACCGCCAACCAAAGGTACGATTCGCCCTTCGGGTCTTGCTCGAACGCCAACCAGGCGTTGTTGTAGTTGGAGAGGCCGTAAATGCGGATGATCTTATTTCTCAGACAAGGGCCAAGCGACCCGACCTCATCTTGCTTGACTGGGACCTTCCTGGTTTGATGCCATCGGGATCGCTCTCATTTCTACGGAATATCTGTCCCGAGATATCGGTTATCGCTCTAAGCGGCCGCGCTGAAGCCCGCCAGGGAGCTCTCGGAGCCGGAGCTGATGCCTTCGCTAGCAAAGTCGATCCCCCAGAGCGGTTGTTGGCCACGATCCGAGAGTGTACCCGCAGACGTTTTCAAAAGATGGACCGCGCGTCGCAGATCTGATCACCCTCTAAAGCTATTGTCAGCGAGGATTCGGCCGCCTAGCCTCTGGAATCCAATCTTGGAGTAATTACGAACCCCGCAGGTCAAATGAGACCTACGGGGTTTTCTTTCGTTTGTTCTGTCGGTAGGAGACTGATTCAGCAGGGTCAGTTCATCTCCACATAGAGCTCAAGAGTATTAAATGAATCCTCTTTATATCATCAATCAAACACGAGAGATCGGCACATATTTACGATCCATTTACATCAACTAGTGTCATCATCCTATCCAGACTGATCGGAGGTCCTAGATCGCGATCGCGCCCCTGATAGTCAGGCGATCTTCAAACCAATGATCACCATCTATCTTTCACGATCGCTTGGAAAACAAAGGAGTAATCGCATGGAAGAGCCAAGAATTGAAAGCAAAGAAGCGTTTACAGTCTTCGGGCTGAAGTATAGGGGGAAAAATGAAAACCAGGAGATTCCTCAAATATGGCGCTTGCTGATGCCCAGGTTTGGCGAGATAAGGGATTTGGTCAGATCGCAACTGGCCTATGGCGTTATGGGAAACATGGACAATGATTCTGGTGAATTCGACTACCTGGCCGGATTCGAGTTCGCAGGCACCGGAGACATTCCTGAGGAAATGGACACATGGGATATTCCAGGACAGAGGTACGCGGTTTTCTCATGCACGCTTCCAACTTTAATGGAAGCTTTTGATCATATTTACGGGACCTGGCTGCCGAGTTCGGATTTTCAACGGGGAGATGGTCCTGAATTTGAGCTCTATCCTGAGGAGTTCAATCCCCAGAATGCTGATTCAATCATGCATCTGCATATACCCATAAGATAACGGGCTGGGATTATCGTTAATCCCTTCGTCAATTCCCTCGATTTCAGCACTGGGAGGAAATCGGGTGCAGATCCTAATAGATCGGGATCTGCGCTTTAGAAGATCACCCAGGAAGTAAGTTCATCTCGGACACTCAGCCGCGGATATACCAAGATTATTTCCCTTAATCCCGAGGGGGAATTTTTTTTACTGCCTGGGGGCACTTCAAGAACTTTCTATCGCATATAGGATCATGAATGCGGTTATGAATCACCCTTAAGATCCGGTATGAGAACAGTGCTAGAACTATGAATCATTTGTTTGTGAACTCTCTTGGAACAAATTTGCAGGCTGGATTGATCCAGAGGTGTTCTTTCAATCAGATCTGATTTTTGACCTTCATTGCGGCCGGCGAAAGGCTTGGACTGTCACTACTATCTGGCATTCCTCATGACATTCACCCGCTTATCTTCCGGTTGAACGGCCACCTTGGTTCACATGATTTATAATTTCGCCCCAGTTCTGCTTTTGAAAACACCCTCAGCATGTACAAATTGGCATTGGTCCATGTTATAATTTCAGTAGCTTTCCAGCGCGCCGTTAAGACTAGAAAACTGGATATTGACGGTGCTAACAACCTGAGTCCAGATTAGCGATCGGCCGATATTGTTCAAGCGATCCCTTAACGTAAATCGGATTAGCTATTTGCATTGAAAGGAGCAAAACATGACCAAGCTTGTTGAGTACAAACCCGGAACCGCCTTTCCTGGCCAGATCGGCCGGACAGTGGCGGAATCATCGCCTGCCTGGCCTGAGCCGGTGCGAGCCAAGGAAGGCGCCCCCAACGTCATCTTTATCATTCTCGATGACGTTGGTTACGGCCAGATGTCCGCCTTTGGAGGACTGGTCAATACCCCAAATATCGACCGATTGGCGGAGAAAGGCCTACGCTACACCAATATGCACACGACCGCACTATGCTCACCGACGCGATCATGCATTCTCACCGGGCGCAACCATCATTCCAACGGCGTCGCTGCCATCATGGAGACGGCTACCGGCTTTCCTGGCTATGATGGGCGGATGCCATTTCAGAATGGGATGTTACCGGAGATGTTGCTCGAGCATGGGTACAATACTTTTTGCCTGGGCAAGTGGCACCTCTCACCGGCCGAAGAAAGCACTCCCGCTGGCCCCTATCATCGCTGGCCGTTGGGGAGAGGCTTCGAGCGCTTTTATGGCTTCCTGGGCGGCGAAACCAACCAGTGGTTTCCCGATCTGACCTATGACAACCATTCGGTACCCCAGCCCAAGTCTGTTGAGGAAGGATATCACTTGGACGAAGACCTGGCCGATCATGCCATCCAGTTCGTCCTCGATGCCCACGTCAACGCGCCGGACAAGCCATTCTTCCTGTACTACGCCCCCGGCTGTGCCCACGCCCCCCATCAGGTGGCCAAGGAATGGATAGACAAGTACAAGGGCAAGTTCGACATGGGCTGGGACGAATATCGTGAAGTCGTCTTCCAGCGCCAGAAAGAATTGGGAATATTCCCTGAAGATGCCGAGCTGTCCCGTCGAGATCCCGACGTTCCAGAATGGGATACGCTCTCCGGTGAGCAGAAGCACCTCTATGCCAGGTTCATGGAAGTCTTTGCCGGTTTCCTTGAGCATTGTGATTTCCAGATCGGCCGCGTTCTGGAGGCGGTGGAAAACCTGGGCGAACTGGACAATACGCTCATCATGGTTCTACCAGACAATGGGGCTAGCTCCGAGGGCGGCGTCAATGGCGCATTCAACGAGATGAGTAGCTTCAACTACTACTTTGAGTCATTGGAGGACATCCTGCCCAGAATCGACGAACTGGGCGGCCCTGCCTCCTACAACCATTACCCTTGGGGTTGGTCGTGGGCCGGCAATACGCCCTTCAAGCGTTGGAAAAAAGAGGTTTACCGGGGCGGTTGCACCGACGACTTCATCGTATGTTGGCCGAGTGGAATTGCAGCCAAAGGCGAGCTTCGCCCACAATATGCTCATGCCATAGATATGGTACCCACTGTGTTGGAAGTGTTGGGAATTGCTCCACCGGAAAGCATCGGCGGTGTAACTCAGTCACCCATCGAAGGTGTCAGCCTTGCCCATACCTTTGATGATGCTGCAGCCCTTTCCCATCATCAAACCCAATACTATGAGATGTTCGCCACCCGGGCTATAGACCACGATGGCTGGAGAGCCGTTTGCGGCTTCCCCGGCCCCAGCTACGCTGAAGCGGCCGAACTAGGTCGCAAACTGGGCGATGAAATCACACCAGAAGTGCTAGACCATTTAGACGCCAACGATTGGGAACTGTATCACATCGCCGAAGATCCTGCTGAGTGCCATGACCTGGCCGCCCAGTGCCCGGATAAACTTCGGGAGATGATTGCCCGCTGGTATGTGGAGGCAGGTAAGTACAGAGTTCTGCCTTTAGACGGTACGTTAATGCAACGATTTGCGGCCGACCGGCCACGCCTCGCCAAAGACCGTGATCAATACACCTTTTACCCCAACCTGTCCGTAGTGCCCATTGGTAGCACGCCAATGATCTTTAATCGCCCGCACAGCATAACAGCCGAGGTTGAGATCCCGGCCGGAGGTGCGGAAGGCGTGCTCCTGGCCCAAGGTGGGGTTGCCGGTGGCTATGTATTCTACGTGAAGGACGGCAAGCTGCATTACCTCCACAATTATCTGGGATTGGAAGAGTTCAGGGTGACGTCCAATGTAGAAGTTCCTGTTGGTCGGGCGACACTGCGGTACGAGTTCGAGCCGACCGGACCGCCAGATATCCGTGTAGGCAAAGGCGCTCCGGGCCGAGGTCAGCTTTACTTCAATGGCGATTTGGTTGGTAACGTCGAGTTCCCAACGACGGTACCGATTCTCTTCGGCATCGAGGGTTTGAGCTGCGGATATGACTTTGGCGAAGCGGTGAGTCACGAGTATAAAGCGCCGTTCGCTTTCACTGGCACGATATATGGAGTTACGGTTGATGTATCCGGTGAGCTTATTGAGGATGACGAGGCCAAAGTACGCATACTGATGGCCCAACAATAATTCCGAGCCTCCGGGAGGTTTGGGCTTATCAGGCCATAAACCTCCTGGGGTTTATTCGTGCCCAAGATTGCAAACGAGATACGCCCTGGTAAGAATCGATATCCGAACACTAAACTGGCTTCTACGTCACTTTGCCACAGGACTCCAAGAAAATCTGTTGTTCGGGTTGGGATCGGCGGCGTTCATCAATTCCCAGTCGATATCCTGCCCGACTATCTTAGGGCCACATCTAGAAAGGAGAAACAATCATGACTGATGTATTAGAAACCCTGGCCCAATTGTCTGTTCTGGTCTTTGTGATCGGCAGTATGATGAGCATGGGCTTGACCCTCACTATCCCAAAAATCATAGCCCCTTTGAAGAATACCCGTCTGGTCATTCTAGCTCTGGTTGCTAATTTCATTCTGGTGCCCGCGCTGGCATATGCCATCACGCTGGTTTTCGACCTGGGTGACTCAGTTGAAGTCGGCCTGATTCTCCTATCTACAGCCGCGGGGGCGCCCTTCCTACCCAAACTTGCCGAAGTAGCCAAGGGTAACGTCGCCTTTTCAGTGGGCTTGATGGTCCTGTTGATGGTGGTGACCATCATCTACTTGCCCATAGTATTGCCCCTTCTTCTAAGCGGCGTGGAAGTAAACCCATGGGACATCGCCCAATCGCTGATCGTCATGATGCTGATCCCATTGGCTATCGGGCTATTCATCCGGGCCCGTTATGAAGATACCGCGGCCAAGATACAGCCCACCTTCGGTATGGCCTCCAATATTTCCCTGCTCACGCTGACAGTACTGGGATTAGTGCTCAACTTCAGCAGCATGATCGACCTTGTCGGAACCGGGGGCATACTAGCGGGGATCATCTTCATCGTCGTCGCGCTGGTCATCGGCTACCTGTTAGGTAGTACGGACAGCAGCGTTAAAGGCATCATGGGACTGGGTACAGCCCAACGTAACATCTCGGCCGCCCTGGTTGTAGCCGCCCAGAATTTCGACGCCGACGTGATTACCTACGTGATGGTGATCGCCGTCATTGGCCTCGTCATCCTCATGCCCACAGCCGGCGAATTGGGCAAGCGCACGAAGAGTGGCCCGAGTGAAGGAGAGAGCCAGGCCGTAGCCTGAGCATGTCAGCCAAATTATCGGATGGTTAGACAAGGCCGGATTGGCTGAGATCCATAATGATCCGTTATTCGGTCGATCCTGATTTCTATGGGTAACATCGCTACTCTCTAATCCTGTTTTCTAGTAAATGGCGTTCTCATTTAGGGTCGCATTCGTCGGGTTGTTTCCAAACTGTAAGTCAGACGATGATGGGGACGGCTGTTATCTCGATCCCCGATTAACCCTTTCGCCAACCGTGGAAATGGAGCCTATCCTCCGTGCGAAAGCGGTGCTGGATCGCGCGACGTTATCTGTGTTGGTATCCTTTGGCACCTGCTTACTGCTAGTCCTTCGTAGACGATTCCCCACGGCCGATCCGCAGAATTTCGGAAAAAATCCTAGCTATCCGTCCCGTTAAATCAGTGCCTTGTTGCCATATCAACCACATGGCTAATGAGCTTTCCCCCACCTGTCCGATGTGCCCAGGGCCGGCCTACTGTAGACTCTAGCATGAGTGAAAAAGCTTCTTCAAAAGTGTTCGATATAAGTGTTCGACATCAGTGTTCGACACTCAGAATCGCGCAAAAGTTGTTCATTTAGAGACAGGAGGTAAGCAGATGGCATCGAATAATGGAGACCGGCCTAAAACAACCGTAGAGGTTTCCCATGTTGCCAAGGCATTTGGCGACGTGCGAGCTGTTACTGATGTTTCCTTCGCCGTTGAACCTGGTGAGATCTTCGGGCTTTTAGGTCCCAATGGTGCCGGCAAGACAACGACCATCCGGATGATGCTGGATATATTCAAACCTGACGCTGGGACCGTCTCCATCTTAGGTGGTCCGATGACTGAGGAGAAAAAAGACCGCATAGGATACATGCCCGAGGAACGCGGACTTTATCAGGAGATGCCTCTGGAAAAGTGCCTGGTTTATCTGGGAACTCTCAAGGGATTACCGGCGACAGAAGTCCGGCAGCGCGCCAAGGCCTATCTCGAGAGGCTCGATCTATTCCAGCATCGGAAGAAGAAGGTCAAAGAGCTGAGCCGGGGCATGCAGCAGAAGGCCCAGATCGTGAATACCGTTCTACATGAGCCAGAGTTGTTGATCGTCGATGAGCCTTTTAGCGGCCTCGATCCAGTTAACACCCAGCTGGTAAAAGAGCTGATGATCGAATTGCGGCAGAAAGGTACGACTATCATCATGTCGACGCATATGATGCAGCAAGTCGAGGAGCTCTGTGATCGGATCCTATTGATCAACCGTGGCGCTAATGTCCTTTACGGTGACCTGAGCCAGATCCGCCGTCAATTCTCTGGTCATGGCGTTCTGGTTCAAGTGGCAGGTCCATTGCCCCACGTTTCCGGTGTAACAGCCATAGAACAACACAACGGTGCGGTTCATCTGTCTCTCGCGGCTGAAACCACCCCGCAGCAGGTCGTGGAACAGCTGGTCGCTAACAACGTCATCATCGAACGATTTGAGATAGCCGTACCCACCCTGGACAAGATTTTCATCCAGGCCGTAAGCGATGGGCGAGCCTGATTAGGAGAAGCACCATGAAGAAAATTCGGCTAGTAGCCAGACATCAGTTTATGAAAGAGGCTTCGAAGCGTAGCTTCATACTTGTTCTCTTGTGCTTACCCCTGTTTCTGACTCTTGTCATAGGTTTTGGCTTCCTGGCTGCTCGGCTCGATAGGAAATCGGTAGCCTTGGGTTACGTCGATCAGGCTGGGGTTTTGTCCAGCACACTACCAGATTCCGGAGGTAGCGACTCTCAGCTGGTACCATACGAGACGCGCGAGAACGCCCTTTCAGCTTTGGACGATGGCCAAATCAATGGGTTCTATGTTATTGCCGAGGACTACGAAGAATCCCGAGATGCAGAACTGGTTTACTATGAATCTCCACCATATCGGGCTATCCAGCTGTTTGAAGACACCCTCCGATTTAATATGCTGTCCGGTGAGCCGGAGATCATCATCGATCGAATGCTCTCTGGAGCTGAGGTTACGGTCCGGGCCACGGATGCAAATCGGGAGTTCCCCGCTGGTAACCCTGGCTTTAGCATTTTCCTACCCTTGATAATCGCGGCCATTTTCGCATTCCTGGTATTGACGACCTCCGGATATCTGACGGAAGTGATCGTCGACGAGAAGGAAAACCGGACCATGGAGATCGTGGTAACCTCGATGTCGACCGGGCGAATGATGGCAGGCAAGATCTTGGGTGCAGTAGGTATAGCCATTGTCCAACTCACAACCTGGATCTTATTCCTTGTCGCTGCCTTGTGGTTGGGCGGCAATGTGCTCGATGTTAGTTGGCTCCAGTCGATCAACCCTGTATGGAAGGACTTGTTGAAGGTTGTTATCGTGGCCATACCCAGCTATCTCTGCATCGCCGCTCTCATGACCGTTATCGGCAGCTCGCTGGTCGACAATCAAGAAGCAAACCAGGTTGGAGGGATGTCAATGGTGTTTCTCTTTCTACCGATCTACTTCCTTGTACCCATCTCCGCTAATCCGAATGGTCCCCTGGCTCTTGGACTGACCTTCTTCCCAACGACCTCTATCGCCACCGTTGCCCTGCGCTCTCTTTTCGTCGAGGTGCCAACCTGGCAAATTGCGGTTTCAGCCGCCATCGCTCTGTCAACCGCAATCGTATTGATCTGGATGGCGGGAAAAGCATTCCGCCTGACAATGCTTAGATATGGGCAAAGGCTAAGACTAGCCGAGTTGTTTAGAAGAGCGGATCGGGTCGCAAAGCCGTCAACATCCCGATAGGTTGACCCCTCGCAAGAGAATTCGAATTAGGTGCTAACTGTTAGGAGCTAATTATGAAGAAGACTATGTTCGTCATGATGCACGAAATACGCACCACCTTAGGTCGTAAGACATTTACGATCATCAGTTTTGGCATCCCCATTTTGCTCGGCATTGTCGCCGTCGTGCTCATCTTGACCAATAAGGACAAGGTACAACAGGTAACCTCATCAGCGGCATCCATATCGCTACCATCACCGAACCAGGTGGTTGAGGGGTATGTAGATGAAGGAAATCATATCCAGTTCGTTCCGGAAGAAGTTCCTAGTGGATGGCTTACAAGATTCGCCGATGAAGCGATAGCCCAAAACGCACTGGATGCGGGCGAGATCGAGGCCTACTACATTATTTCCCCCGATTACCCGAGCACCGGAGATCTCTTTTACGTGAAATCCACGTTCAATGTCATCGGTGAAAGTGCAAGCACAGACACCATGGAATGGATTCTGCTCGCCAACATGCTTGGCGATGCAGAGCTGGCTACGGACCTTTGGCAACCGGTAAATACCACTGTAACGTCATTGGCGACGGTGGATGCGGCATCCGGTGAAGACAGTTGGATAGTCGAGATGTTCCCGACGCTCATGACCTTGATGCTCTACATGGCGATCATAATGTCGTCAAGTGTATTAGTCGCGGCCATAACTGATGAAAAGAAGAATCGGGTGATGGAGGTACTGCTCTCATCGGTCTCCACCGCTCAGATGGTCACCGGGAAACTACTGGCTGTGGCTTTCCTGGGGATGTTACTCTTATTGGCCTGGGCTGGAGTTTTTCTCTTCGTTGCCTTATTCGGTGGCAGCGCGTTAAGCATCCCTGCAGATTTCTCGTTGCCAATAGACATGCTGGTATGGGCCGGGGTCTTTGGGTTCCTTGGATACGCGATGTATGGGGCCTTAATGGCCGGTCTGGGGGCTCTTGCTCCTGACGTCAAAGATACGAGAAGCGCATCGTTCGTCGTCCTAGCTCCCCTGATTGTAGCGTACATGCTGATGATCTTTGTGACTGCAACGCCAGAAGGGCCCATAGCCGTGGGATTAAGCCTATTCCCGCCAACATCACCGGTCAGTATGATCGGCCGGATGGCTGTATCCGATGTCCCCATCTGGCAATCGCTTCTTGCGGTAGCGCTGCAAGTGGCGACGGCGATCCTGATTGTGAAGCTAGTTATAAGACTGTTCCGTGCTCAAACCCTTCTTTCAGGCCAATCCTTCGAAACAAAGAGGTTCTTTGGCGCTCTTCTCGGGCGAAGCTAGTTTTTTGATGCTTCCAACCTACTCAGCTTACCGATATAGAGAAGCAAGGATATCGGTCTGTAAACTTGTCCAGAAATCTGGTAGCTTCAAAGATTGTGCGGTCAAAACCAATCATTTGCGAGCTGATCCTTTTTATCAGGAATAGGGAGAATGTCAGCAGCTGCAAGATCCATTACCAGAGTAAATTTCGCCTCCGTCCCTGCGCGGCTTCTGGCGGTCGATGGACTTCGCGGGCTCATAATCGTATTCATGGCCCTGGATCACGCAAATCACTTTGTTGCTCAGAAGCATTCCACGGGCGAGTACTGGGGCGGCCCATTTCCCACCTATGACGAGGTGCTTCCCTTTGTAACACGTTTAATCACACACCTGGCGGCGCCCGGTTTTTTCTTCTTGATGGGCGTGGGCATGATCTATTTCGCCCAGTCAAGGCTGGAGACCGGATGGAGTCGTTGGGCGATATTACGCCACTTTTGGATACGAGGCGCTATTCTCATCGCCATCCAGTTATTTATTGTTAATCGGGCCTGGGAATTATCTCCAAAAGGATGGGGACTGGAGATCTATCTTGGCGTTCTCTTTGCGCTCGGCGGAGCTATGATCAACGGTAGCTTTCTGCTCTGGCTCCGACCAAAGTTCCTGATAGTAATAATAGCCATCTTGGTAATCGGCACCGAGCTTTTGCATCCGGATCCAGCCTTGTGGGGTACTGTACCGTCAGATGTCGGCAATCTCACCCTACTGCGTCCGGGAGGGGACGTCCAGCTTTGGTCTAATTACCCTATCCTTCCCTGGTTTGAGCTCGTCGTTTTCGGAATTCTATTTGGTCGCTGGCTTAGATCCAATCCGGACCGAACATACAGACGTGGATTGTTCTTAGGCCTTATTTTCCTACTCACATTCCTTGTCCTGCGATGGCTTGATGGCTTCGGCAACATTAGGCCGAGAGCTGGCAGCAGCTGGATCGATTTCCTGAACGTCGTCAAATACCCGCCAAGCCTGACCTTTACCTTGCTCACCACCGGCGTCAATTTGGTTATTCTCTGGCTGTTCTCGCGGATCGCCAAAATATACAAGGTGATTTTGGAGCCGCTCGCTGTTTACGGCCGGGCTCCGTTGTTCTTTTACGTTCTCCATTTATTCTTATACGCGGCTATCGGATATATCTTGACGCCCAATGGTACGACTATAGGTGCCATGGTCCCGTATTGGCTATTAGGTTTGATCCTTTTGTATCCGCTCTGTATCGGCTATGTAATGTTCAAAAGGAGTAGGACAAAGCATTCTTTGGTCCACTATTTTTAGACTGAAGTCTAACGGTGTTCTTATTCCTGGAGGATTCAGATGAGTGATGAAGGGTAATGGCGACTCTCGATATTATTGACGTTATATAGAACTTCGGGTTGGCGTTCTAGCACTGACAAGAGAACTAGATTACAAGAGGTTTCTTTCCTTCTATTGAGAAACCGGGAGGTTATCATGGATTATTCACTTATTCTCAAGCAGTCCTGGGGTTACATGTGGCGATACCGAGCCCTATGGGTTTTTGGCGCGCTACTGGCCCTAACAACTGTCAGCGGTCTCTACTTCATTCCAGGTGACACCAACCAGGGGATCTCTGGTGATGGCGTCACGATACAGCTAACCGAGGACAATCAACTAACTTTCCCCGGAGATTCCTTCAAGATTGAATATGATGACCATGAGGGAGTGACCTTCCTTGTAAAAGACAACGGTCGCTGGCAGGAACTTCACGATGTCTGGGAGTATTTCCCCAAGGAAATTCCCGATGGCATTCTGGCGATTCTCGTCTTGCTTCTCGTGGAGGTAGTGGTTATTGCCCTGATCGCAACTACCTTGCGATATGTGTCTGAGGCAGCGCTAATACAGATGGTAAATACGGCCGAAAAAACCGGGGAACGCCTGGGTATTCGAGAAGGGTTTAAATTGGGCTGGTCACGGACCGCCTGGCGTTTATTCCTCATCGACCTTCTGGTGTATCTTCCGGTTGTCCTGCTCTTCATCCTGTTGTTCGGCCTGGCTTTCTCACCTCTTGCCCTGTGGACTTCTGGAAACACGGCAGCAGGAGTTGCAGGAACGGTTGTGTCAATTGGGATGCTGGTAGTAGTGATATCGCTGGCGGTCGTCATTGGCATCGTGCTTTCACCTGTGCTCATGGTCTTCCGGCGGGCTTGCGCCATCGAACAGGTTGGTCCCTTCGCATCAATCGGACGTGGCTTTCAACTTGTTAGGAGCCAACCGTTGGAGGTGTTCATCACCTGGTTAATTTGGATGGGTGTTCGCATTATTGCCATGGTGGCCCTAATGCCCTTGCTTCTTGTGCTCTTGCCATTGGTGCTGGTGGCAATCGTCATTGGAGCCCTGATAGGGGCCTTGCCGCTGGTCGTGGTCGGGGGAATATCCAGCCTTTTCTTTGCCGGCCCAATCCCTTGGATCTTGGGGGCTATGGTCGCCTTCCCCATTTTCATTGTAGTCATGATCTCACCCTTCCTGTTCGTTGGCGGATTGGTCGAAGTATATAAATCTAGCATGTGGACATTAGCCTATCGCCAGCTCCGAGATCTGGCAGACCAAAAACTGAATCAGGTAACAAAGTTAGCAGCAGCCGTATGAGGAGTCAGATATGAAGAACTACTACAGAATAACCTGGGCATTTTTGGCTCTCTCCCTGGCGTTGTCCGCCTGTGACCAGTCCGATGAGGCCATACCAGCGCTGACTCAACAAGAGCAACTGCTGGTCGATGTCTTCTCTCCGCAGCCGGGTGAAAAGGTGTTGATTCTGGTAGACCTCCCAACAAGGAGCTTGCTCGAAAACGCCCAGTGGAAGGAGCGCCGGGAAATGGCGGATGAGTGGCTGGCTTCTTTCGAAAATATGGCGGGATGGTTAGACATTAACGTCCATCCCATGATGTCATACGAAGCGACCGGGGCACATAATGGTCCGTTACCGGTTACCGGCATGCTAGCGGGTGATGTGATCTCCTTCGATGAGATTCTGTCCGACTCCAACATCGTCGTGGCCATGACCGAATTCTCTGCCACAGCGCCTTTAAGCGAATTTACGGAGAAGTATCCGGATTTGCGAGTCGCCAGTATGCCCATGGTCTCTAGAAGCATGGAGCAAACGGCGCTGGCGGCCGACTATACGGAAGTCGCGCGAAAGAGCCATATTCTGGCAGCCTTACTCGATCAAGCTGTTGGCGCCGAGGTCCGCTTTTCCTCCGGTCATGAGATGTACTTCGACCTTCGATTTCGATCTGCCCACGCTGACGATGGCCAGCTCCACGCTGATGACGAAGGGGAGCGAATCATCAACCTGCCTAGTGGGGAGGCCTATATCGCTCCCTATGAGGGCGAGCGCGAAGACGAGCCCAGCATGACTGAAGGCATGCTGCCTGTGGAGTGCGATACGGGCGATATGGCCGTCGGCCGTGTCGTCGAGAATCACATCGTCGAGGTGATTGGAGACGGTCCATGCGCGAGAGAAGGTCGAGCTATGTTGGATGTGGATGAGGCCTTAACCAACGTTGCCGAGCTTGGCCTTGGCGTGAATGATATGGCCGTGGCTAGGGGCAATGTTCTGGAAGATGAGAAGGTGATGGGTATGCATTGGGCTCTTGGGCGAAGCGATCACATCGGCGGCACCGTCGGACCCGAAGACTTCCAAAAACCAGAAAATGTGATGCACCAGGACTTCGTGTACCCGGAAGGAGGGCCGGTTGAGATCAGTCGCTTGACTCTGATCTACGAGGATGGTTCTTCAGAGGAGATCTTGCTAAACGGATCCTATACAATCTTCTGATTCGTACCGGTTGGGATATCCAGACTAACCCTAAGGTATTCATCATTAAAACTCATTGTCCAAAAGGAGCGCCAATTGGAACAAAGAATCAAGGAGCGGTACAGCGAATCTATCAAGAAGGAGGCGATGAAACGGTATGGCATCGGTGACGGGCAGATCCGACTTCTGGATGGATTCGAGAGTTATATGTACGAATTCGAGCGAGATGGGAAGGAGTTCATTCTAAGGATCGGTCACTCCTTGCGGCGGAATGTGAATCTCATCCACGGTGAAGTCGAATGGATCAACTATCTCGCCAAAGGAAAAGCGTCGGTAAGCAGAGCAATTGTGTCAGACGACGACAAGCTCGTCGAACAAATTGGTGACCAGCATGACGGTCATTTCCTGGCCACGGCCTTTGTAAGAGCCGGTGGCGGCCCTCCCAAAGCAGAGCATTGGAACAGTGATCTTTTCGAGCAATACGGAAGGCTTATCGGCCGCATTCATGCTTTATCTAAAAGATACAGACCCGCGAAAACAGAGTGGAAACGGCCGGAGTGGGATGATCCGGAGATGCTCGAGATCGAATCATGGCTGCCACCTTCGGAAAGTTCAGTCCCTAGTAAATTCCGTGATCTCTATGCCTACTTAGCGACATTGCCTCGAATCGGCGACTCCTACGGACTCATACACCAAGATGCCCACGCTGGCAACTTCTTCGTGGACATGTCGGGCCGGATCACTCTCTTTGATTTCGACGACTGCTGCTATAGCTGGTACATGAATGACATCGCTATCGTTCTATTTTATGCTGCAAATGGCGAGGAGGATCCAGAAGCATTTACACATTCGTTCATGAGGCAATTCATTCGTGGTTACGTTCGTGAAAACGATATCGATCAGGAGTGGCTTCGGACGATCCCCCATTTCTTGAAGCTGCGGGAGATAGATTTATATGCCATTATCCATCGCAGCTTTGATGTCGATAATATAGAAGACCGCTGGGTAGCATCTTTTATGAAGAACCGGAAGGAGAAGATTCTAAACGACGTGCCTTTCATCGACTATGACTTCAGCGAGCTCTCTGACTTCGTCAATGAAGCCCTGCAGTCCTCTAGAATGAATTAGGAATATTGCTTGGCGTGAATGAGTCCATCAGATTCTTGTAGCTGAAATAGACCGGCCATCACTGGTATTGAGCAGGCAAACGCAATAAATACCGGCCGAGGCCTCTACTTGATTCACGCTCTATTGATTCAGGAGAATGGATATGGAAACAAGAGAAAAATGGGAGTACTTGACCCGTTTCTTATATGCTCATGCAGACAATGACGGCGCGATGGAGTATTACCTTCGGAATTGGCCGGGAGAAAAGCCAAAGAAGTATGCGCCCGAAACAATGATCCCGGAGCTGAACGAGCTGGGCAGCCAGGGTTGGGAAATGGTCCATATGCAGCCGATTGGCGGTGTTGGCAAGAAACGCGATGTCGGGTTTGTTGCCGGTGAAGCTATGCCGAGATGGAGCAACAGTTATTTCTGTGTTTTCAAGCGCACCAAATCCTAGAATGTCAAGCGCAGTTCCAACGGTGCTGGTACCTCATCTGATCGGTATCAGTTAGCAAGGAGGAGGATCATGTTGGCCTATTTCTCCTTCACTGAGCATGAACCCTGACGACAAGGGGCGTGACCGAGACACAAGAGAAAGCTCGGGCAGCTACCTCGGCTATCATTAATGAAGAACTGGACGAGGGCGTCGTTTTTTCCCTTAACGAAACCACCCTTCGATCTTCATGGGGGTATTGCTGTGTCTCGGTAACGGTCTGGTATAGTGTGTTGAAGGAGTGATCGACTGATGAAGAGTTGGGAGCTGATGACATACTAGGTCCCAGCCAGTCCAATCGTGGAGGAAGGCTTCTTGGGCAGGAGAAGCTAAAGCGCCGGTAAGCTTTGGGATACATAGAAGGGTAGTGCGGTCATCGAATCAGGAAGGCATCCGGCGAACTAAAGATGGGATTTAGTAAACATTGTTCGCCAGACCCTTGCCCTATCGAACCACACGGCCGGTCTAGGCGGGATAATCACCACTTATTTGCGTTTCATGCAGCGCCCATTTTGTGAAGAAGGCGCGGCAGTGGATAAAGAGAGTATAGAATCTTGAAGTAATGGCAAACTATAATTGTTGTATAGACGATTTTTAAATCATTCTTCTCGGAAAAAAGGAGTTTTCGAATGACCGATAAACCAACACTAATAAGCGACGCATTTCGAGCCCTCATCGAAAATGCTCCCAAACATCAAGTTGCCTGGGCAGAGGCCGTTCAGAAGCTCAGCGCAGCCAATGCTATGGACCCTAAGACAAGCGCTTTGGCCTATTTGGCTGTGTTAGCCGTCGCAGGTCTCCATAGTGGAATCCCATTTCATGTCCAAGGAGCGAAGAAGGCAGGAGCTTCTCGAGAGGAGGTAATTAGCGCGATTCTCATTGGCCTTCCGGCCGCGGGTAATCGAGTTATCCAGGCTCTCCCGGCAGCTATTGATGCGTTTGACATGGAATGAAGCTCGAACCGCGGACATTTAGCGACATGAATCTCAGAGCTTCGCGTTTCGTTATAGGGGTCATGGCCTGGCTCTTACCGACTATCACTGTATTGGCATTGGCCAGTTGCGAAGGCGAGATTCTTGAATCGGATCCATCGCTAACGACTCCATCTCGATCAACATCAGTGCTGACTACAGCTGAGAAAGCCTTGGATACACAGGGTACCGTCCTGGATTCTCCCAGCGCCAACGGAACGAAGAACGATCGCTTTGACGACTTTATCAATCATTCGTACCGGCAATTGCTGTCGCGAGATCCAGAACTCGTTACCAGCCTGGGTTTGCAAGATGCGTTTGAGATGGGTGATGATGAACTGACAGACATCTCACCTGGCTATTCTGCGGAGACGATCAACCTGCAGCGGGCGATATTAGATGAATTACGAACCTTTGATCGGAATGATCTCGAAAAGGACCAGCAACTGACCTATGATATATATGCCTGGTATTTGGAGGATTTGGTACGTGGTGGATCCTTCCCCTATCACGACTTTCCGCTGACCCACTATTTCACGGCGGAACACAACCAGATCATCCATTTCTTCACCGAGATCCATCCGATTTCAAACGTAGCAGATGCGGAGAACTACATCACCCGTCTATCCAAGATAGCGAGCAAGTTCCGGCAACTAGAAGAAGTTCTTCGATTACGCCAGGAAGCAGGCATCATCCCACCGCGATATATCGTTGAGCGGGCGGGAGATCAGATCGGCCGTATCGCCCATGGCGAAGCCGTCTCAACGCCTTTCTATTCGGTCTTCGCTGAAAAGATCGAGGAGCTTGATGGTTTATCGGACAGCGATAGGCAATCTCTATTGAAGACGGCCGAAGCCATTATTGAAGATTCTGTCATCCCAGCCTACCTGTCCTTGGAGGGCTACCTATCGGAATTAGAGCAAATAGCTCCCCAGGAGATAGGCGTCGGGACACTTCCCGAAGGTGATAGTTATTACTCCCAGTTACTTAGACATTACACAACTACTGACCTGACCGCGGATGAGATTCACCAGTCAGGCATTCAGCAGCTCGAGCGCATTCAGAGAGAAATGCGATCCCTCTTTAGCGCGCTAGAATACTCTGAGGACGAGACGATCCCCCAACTATACTCACGAGTAGCGCGAGATGGCGGTACTGTGCCAAGGGCTGAAGTCGTCCCGGCATATGAACGCATCATCGCCGAAGCCGCTGCTTCTCTGGAAGGGATATCAAGCTTGCGTCCCAGTGCGGAAATCATCGTTAAAGGTGTACCTAGTGGAGGTTACTACGTTGCTCCGGCCTTTGACGGGAGCCGCCCCGGCGCCTTCTATGCGACCGCGAGTGGACCTCTTTCTCGTTTTGCTATGCCCACCTTGGCTTATCATGAAGGGATTCCAGGTCATCATTTCCAGATAGCCGTGGCCCAAGATCTGGATCTGTCGCTTTTCAGAAATACCGTGAAATTCGGCGCCTATGTGGAGGGTTGGGCACTGTATGCCGAACGATTAGCTTGGGAAAACGGCCTATACGACGATGACCCCTTCGGCGACTTGGGCCGGCTGCAGGCGGAGGCGTTCCGCGCTGCTCGCCTCGTAGTCGATACAGGCATTCACGCGAGGGGGTGGACCCGAGACCGGGCCATTCAATTCATGGAATCGAATACAGGTCTATCTAGAAACATGGTGGCTAGTCAGATTGACCGTTATGTTGCTTGGCCCGGTCAGGCGACGTCGTACTCAATTGGCATGCTCAAGATTCTCGAGCTTCGCGGCAGGGCAGCGGAGCAGCTTGGCGATCTATTCGACCACGTTGTTTTTAATGACTTCATTCTTAGCCGAGGCAGCCTGCCACTAGTTGAACTCGACGATCTTGTCGACGAATTCATAAGCGAACAATTGAACGGCTGATCATCACATTCCTTGCGATACCTTCATAGACCTGATGTATCTAGGGTCGGGACCCAGACCTATCGAGGACATATTTCTGGCTGAGAAACAGTCGAAAGTTGGTTCTCTGATGGACGAATTGGGCATGAGGAGAGTCTATTCTTGTGGATTAGGCCGGTAGCCTTTTTTTGTCGATGCACTCTCGTCCCGTCGCTGCTCCCACTCCTCTCTATAAACTTGGTAGACGTAATGGTGCACCGGGCAAGTGTAATCGCTCATCGACTCCGGAAATTGATAAACCTCTTCGCCAACTCGAATGCCCCCGATCGCTTCCTGCATCTTGATCGACGCCAAATTCTGAATGTTGGGGGTGGCTTCGACAGCGAGACTTTCTGTATGCTGAAATAGGTAAGCTAAAAGCCCTCGCTTGATTTCAACCCCGTAATGATGACCCCAAAACTCTGGCATTAATTTGATATCCGTCCGCGCGATCCCATCGGCGCCAGGTCGATACATTTTGCATTCGCCTATAGGTGATTCTGACGTCCTCAACTCGACCACCAGGTTGCGGCCGAATTCTGCCTGTCCTTTTTGCTCTCGTATCTTTGCTTCTATCTCCTCCAAAGACATGCGCAGACCCATCGGAAAACCAACATTAGACATCACCCTTGGATCGGTCCACAAGGCGAAGTAAATACCGGCATCTGCAACAT
>JBARZW010000190.1:0-18074 GCA_049650305.1 Promineifilaceae bacterium (SeqCode) | reverse complement strand
CTGCTTCGTACTCTGCGCCGACCAGACCATCACCTTCAGCAGGGATAAATCCAATTTGGTCAAGAGCTCTGTATTGACCGGTTTCGTCGCTCGCCCGCGTAAGACGGAATCCGGCAGTGTTATATTCAGTTCCGGTGGCCCATTCCAAAAGAATTCCATTGTCTTGCCCGATTCCCCTGAAATACAACAATGTTACGGCTGATAGCTCGGCAGATGATGCTTCAGCGGAGGCTCCTAAGCCCATGGCGAGAAAAAAGGCGAACAGGGTCGCAAGCAAAACTCCACGGGCTCCGCGGAATGCATTGCAATTCCCAATTCGTTTTTTTGTTTTACTCTTTGAAGAGCTTTGGTATGAGAGCACAGTACACACAAACTGAAACAGAGTCGGATTCATTGCCAGGCCAGGCCTCTTGGCCTGAACCGCTTACCTGGGCAAGATTGCTGAGCACCCCTCCAACACTCACTAGATCTACTTCCACTGTAAGCGTGATGGATGCCGTCGCATCTCTGGGTAAACCCTTATTGCGGGCCTCCTCACCAAATTGTAGATCGAAAATGATGTCATTGCCAGCAACCATGATCGTTGCCGAAAGTGAGGATGTCATCGTGATAAAACTCAATCCGGAAGGAAGCGTATCGGTAACGACAACATGACTTGGATAAATCCCACTGTTCGAAATATCGATGAAATAGTCAATAATATCGCCCTGCTGTGCCCACGAAGTAGCCGTACTTTTGTCAATCGACAGGGCAGGGCGCATCATTTGCATCGCCGGATCGCCTTCCAGGATGAAGCTGTAGAGCAGTGATCTATGACCGCCTTCTTGATAAAACTGTACCTTCGCATAGTTAGCGGCGTCGCCAATAGCCGTTAACCCGCTCAGGAATAAGCCATCGTAAAGAGCTTCGACAAGCTCAGAGTGTTCATTTGAGTATCCCAAACCGGATGAAGACCAGTGGGCCGCGCTTCCCCCTTCGTCGGCGCGAAGGAATGTCTCAGCAAGTCCCTCTGTGGTCGGGTATGCGAAGAATCCATCTAGGCAGTCGCCAGAAAGAATTATGACGGGCTTCGCTGGGTTGTCCCAATCATCGACATTCGAAGTTGTGAGTATTCTTGGATCACCACCCCAGAAATTCAGCCCGCCATGCCCTCGATAATTTACGATGGAAACACCTATCTGATTGGTATATGTATAGAACTGCGTTCTAAGATTAGCTGCATCATCTTCTGATGGATTGTCAGGCAAACAGAGTTCAATCTTGGCGAAAATATCGGGCAAGTGGTAGCCAACTTGCTGGTTTTCAAAGCAGAAATCTCCGGCACTACTATCGTAATCGTCACTTAGGAATAAGATATTTTCCATCCAATCGGCCGGCAGCAGCTGGTTATGCTCATATATAATTATCTTATCAACAACGGCCGATAATTCCTCGCCGGTTTTGACTGGAATACGTCCAACCGCTAGATCAGGCAGTAAATCATTTCCGATCAGTAACGAGTAAATGTGATCAGACGGAATTTGACCCTGGAACCGATCGACAAAGACCAAATCAGTGGGCACGAGTTGCGGCGCCCAGAAAGGATTTCCTTTATGAAGATTGCCTCTTGGATTTATCGTTGAATCCCCGACCAACAGTAAGTAGCTGGGTGGTTGCTCCCATGTTGTCAACGCATGAATCAAATAATCTTGGATAGCCGAAGGTAGGGGCAGGCCGTACCCATACTGGTTGACGATTGATGCGATGTCGACTACATGGGTATTCATCGAGCCAAAGAAGGTTGCTGTTCGATGGGCCGCCAGGCGTTCGACCTCTATAATGAAATCTCCATAGCTAATCGCCACCCAATCTGCGCCTGGAGATTGTGGCTCGATATTTTCAAGGACCAGCTGCTCGATGCCGATTGGACTTTCACCATTCGACAAAGTTGTGATGATAAATTCAGATCCAGGAAACTGATCTGTTCCAAAGGTATAAGTATAAGGACCTGTTCCAGTGATTGAGATACTGTCCGATATTATCGAAACAGGGGCTAGTTCATCGCTGATATCCCATATAATGACATCGGAAGGGGAACCGTTACTAAATCCTCCAATGCTGAATTCCCTTGCTCCGCCGATATCACTGCTGAATGCCAATTGGTCGTTCACAGCAGCCAGTTCTTGGCGATATTCTACAGATAAGCGGTTCAGATAGACTTCAGTTCCCGCTCCCACCGCAGAGTTAGTGGCAAGTACTACATCTATTTGATTAATCCCGGGGTTAAGTAGAGTGATCGGTACCGTGGTTGTGACGTTTACATTCTTTATTCCAATCCATTCCCCCGTACCATAATTGCTATCGTTGTTGAAATAGACATGCACGATGTGGGGTATTGGATTACCCTCCTGCCTCGGGGTATTCTTGGAAGAGAATTCAGCCGTGACAATAGCTTCCCGGCCAGCTGCCATGGGATTAGGCAACGTGATTTCGTAGGTCTTAGTGAGAGGGGTCACCCCGGTTTTTGTGTACCGCTCCCAGTACCATGCATCGGGTTCGTTAGGGAAATACTCCCACTGATCGGTCCAGGTTGGGAACCAGACATTCTCCGGTTCGCGCGTAACTGTCGCAGTGAAACTGTCAACTTGCTGGCCGGGGATCGAATCCACGACATCGATGTAAGAAGATGTTCCTCCTGCCCAGAGCCAGAATATATTGCGAGTAATGAACTGCTTCTCTAGCCTTGATCCATTAAACTCCCATCCATAGAAGTAGATGTACTCTCCGGGCTGAAAGGACGCGTCATCGTTCCCGGCAAATCGAAAAGAGACCGATTGCCCTCTGTAAAGCATTTCGAAGGTGTTTGGGTCCGTGTTATCGACATCCATGCCCGCGGCTTGTAGATCTGAATAATATATCTTGTAAATCGCGTCTGAATCGACCTCTATTCTGTAGACATCGACGCCAATTGGCAGCTGAGTGGATGACGTCTGTTCCGGTTCTGGAAGGCCTCGCCAAGAGACAGCCTGATCCCAATTCAACACCTGTCCAGACAGGGCGTCGCCATGCACATCTTCATAGCTAGGCGCCACTTCTGAGACAGATGGATCTATGTCTAAAAAAGCGATATCCACATGAACGCTATCTGCTCTGACCAGATGCTTCTGTATGGGGTTAAAGCGGATTGGATAGATGGAAAGTTTCACGAGGCGAATATCGCGTACGTACATCGGCTCTGAGTACTCGATCAGATCATGAGGATAAAAGGTATCTTGCTCGTACGCTGAAGGCTCTTGGCCGTTTATTAACGAAATTTCAGAAACGGCCGGCGCCTCGAGAAGTCCTGGAATCGCCGACCCAGGAAATTTAGCTCTCACAACCGGCGTAATTTCAGAGATTTCCGACGATAACCAGTTGGGTTGGTCCACGGTTATATCGATGCCGGCTCCAGGGGGGAGGACAATCCACGTTGAGTAGAAAGGAAGAGAAGGTGCTCCGGGTTCCTGCGTGCGCCCGTTCAGACCGGGAGCGACCAGCTGATTTTCATGATCAATACGGATCTCGCCGCCAGCTAAACTGAACGTCAATCCATGTTCCGAAAGAACCAGATCGTCAACAGCGAATTCTCCAGAGGGGATGGAATCACCCTCTACGGACCGGGCAGAGAGTATGTGGTCACTTTTCAGCGGAAGCAGCAAGAATACCAATGCTGAGATCGATACCAAAAGAACGCAGAGTATTTTTCGTGCCATCGAGTGAGCTAAATCAGGCTCTCAGTCTCAGACAAGGAGAATTATTGAATAGAGCAGAAGTTATGATCAAAAGTCCTCATGTATTTCATTAATTCCGAATCAAATGCGGATCATATTGTGTCCGATCTCTCAGGACAACGATAATGAAACCACTCTGACCATCTCTTAATCACTACTAACAGATGACTCAGGGCATGGATAAATACGGTATTGCCGCCTGATATTCAGCTGATTTTTATTTAGTACCGTTGATTTTGCTCCGAAAAGCGTGAATGAGGAAGGAAATGCTGATCAACAAGCATATCCCGATCAGAAGAAGTGCCCAATTCTCAACATAGTCCGCGCGCCCGGAAATGGTCTCATGAAGGGTTGTGGAGTTGTCGTATTCAACGTCCTCGAGTCGATAGTAGTAGGTCGTTCCTCGCCTGATGTCTTGATCGACGAAGATATATTCCGCTCCCAGCGCCGTGTCTGCAGCGCCATGGATTAGATCGTCATTAATGCGTAGAAACCCCTGGTCCCGCCGCTCACTCCTGTAAATATTAAAGCCGGCCGTGTCAAATTCGCTTGCGGTTTTCCAGACAATCTCAATTGATGGATCGCTTGTCAGTTGGGTAATGGCGATACCGGCAGCCAGTATGAGCCAGATGACGCCCAATATGAAAGAACGGGATCTCGCTGAAATGGACAGGCGATTTTTTGCTTCAAACACTAGCCCATTCTAGCAGAAAGGTATTTCACTGTGCTACAGTTAGTTAGCTACTAATCTGGTGTTGCGGGAAGATTCGATCGATTATTGAACCTTTCGGATATTCTAAAGTCGTCGATTTTGGCTAAGAGGCACCGATTAGATTGGGTTGAGCTGTGATAGTTCTGCAGAAAGCTGAGAGGTAGATATGCCAAAGACACACACCCAGTTCGTTTGCCAGCAATGTGGACGAATTACCGCAGCCTATGTCGGAAAATGTCCAAAATGTGGAGAATTCGGAACGATGGTCGAGCAGGTGATACGGCCCTCTTTAGGATCTCGAGCAAAAGCGCAAGCGACTAGAGGAGTATACAGCAGCACCCCGGTCCGGCTCAGAGATGTTGAACCAGATGGCTTAACTAGAATGCCTCTGCCCATGGAAGAATTCTCACGAGTGCTCGGAGGTGGAATTGTCCCAGGTTCGCTTGTCCTGATCGGTGGGGATCCCGGGATTGGCAAATCGACAATATTATTGCAGGTGTCCGTTATGCTGGCTAACACACAAGGCTCCGTTTTATATATTTCTGGTGAGGAAAGCACGCAGCAATTGAAGATGCGCGCTGACCGCCTGAAACTATCCGCGGATGATCTGCTATTGTTAACCGAAACAAACCTCGAATCGATGATAGATCATATAGAGACGACCAAACCGAATATGGTGATCGTCGATAGTATTCAGACCACCCATAGCAGCGATCTTTCCTCGGCGGCCGGTAGCGTGGGACAGATCCGAGCTGGAGCCAGTCGATTTCAGGAACTGGCTAAGAACACCGGCATTAGTATTTTCCTCGTCGGACATGTTACCAAGGAAGGCACCATAGCTGGTCCCCGGGTTTTGGAACATATTGTGGACACCGTTTTGTACCTCGAAGGTGACCTTTACCATCGCTACAGGTTGCTGAGAAGCGTAAAGAACCGGTTTGGCGCGACTAGCGAAGTAGGCGTCTTCGAGATGACGGAGAGAGGCATGGAGGAGGTATCGAATCCATCAGAGGTTTTCCTAGCTGAGCGCCAGGCTGGATCTTCAGGATCGAGTATCGCTGTAACTATCGAGGGCACCCGCCCGATACTCGTCGAAATACAAGCCCTGGTCAGTCTGACTGCATTCTCTAATCCACGGCGTACCGCCAATGGGATAGATTACAACCGGCTTTTATTGCTAGCGGCCGTTCTGAGTCGTAGGATTGGGCTGCGGCTTTTCGATAAGGACGTGTTCTGCAACGTCATTGGCGGTTTGCAGGTGGATGAGCCGGCGGCCGATCTCGCCGTGGCGGTCGCTATCGCCAGCTCAACGAAAGACCAGCCAGTTCGGGCAGATATTTGCTTTATCGGCGAGATTGGACTGAGTGGTGAGCTCAGAGCCGTAAGCCAGATGGACACGCGTATCAAGGAAGCAGAGAAGCTCGGATTTAAGCGCTGTGTCGTTCCCATATCGGGAGGGAGAGAGGAGTCCTTCGAAATCGGCGACATAGAGTTAATCAAGTGCCGGACGTTGAAAGATGCGCTGGATGTAGCTCTCCTAAATGTCTGAATTAGACTTAAGATCGCCAAGCATTTTAAGGCTTATGGAGATTCGCCGGGCTAAGCAAGCCCCACGGACTGAATGCTCGTTGCTCATTACCAGCGGCTCTCACCACCACTATTCATTTAGCACTTTAGGGCGAATCTAAGCCCGGCGACTGAGAAAGAGCATCGCGCCACCGGCGCCTGCAAGCAATACCGAGACCCCTAGTACGACCATCATCGTCTGGTTAGAGAAGATGGAGTTACTACGTATATCAGCCGGCTCGATCTCTTGCACCAAGTCCGGACTGGATGTGGTTTCCGCGGTGAGTAAGGGTGCTGATCTAGTTGGTGATGGTGTAGCTGTCGGCGTCTGTTCTTGAACTTGAATTGGCGTCGCGGTTGATTCAGGGGAGGCCAGCTGCGATGAGCCGCCGATATCTTCCGGGATCGGCCGGATACCGACGATAACTTCCTGTCCGACTCTAAGAATACTCTCCTCGCTCAAACTAGCGTTTAGCTCAAAAAGTTCGTTTAATTCCAGACCGTACTTTGCGGCGATTCCGATTAAGGTGTCGCCTTCGTCGACCATATAGATAACGGTGCCATCCGCCCGAGTGCTAGTATCCGGGAAACCTTCGTCGGTAGCAACGGCTTCGACTGATGCATAAGCTATGATCAACTCCTGCCCAATTCTTAAGATCGAGGACGACTCGAGATCGTTGAATTCGTATAAATCTTGGACGGGTATGTCGAATAGATCGGCTATACCGAATATCGTATCGCCGAATTGGATTTCATAGACGATGGAACCATCCAGCTGAGGCGTAGGGGAGGCAACGGGTGTAGGGAACAGGGTCGCAGTTGGTTTTTTCGTTGGAGTTGGCGATGGTCCTTTTGTAGGTGTTAATCCTGGCTGAACTGGTGAACTCTTGGTAGAAGGTGGCTGGATCGGTGGAGCAGGCACCGCGCTGCCAGATTTGAATGAAGCGCTCATTTGAGAGGTGAGCTGGAGATAGAAATTACCAAACTCTACGCTAGGTTCGATATGGCTGCCTTCTGCCCATTCGTTGAAAGAAGTGATGAGCAGCATATCAGGGGCACTGGATGCGGCGCTGCTAAAACTCGACTGATAATAGGTGCCACCGGAGCGATCTCGAACGATCGTTGCATCTCCACGCCCCAATAGCGAGTCATCAAACCCTGGCATTGCCGTTGCTATCCAGTATTTGTAAGCGCCATAAGTCGAGGCGGCAGATCTCGTATTACTCCCCCATGTCAAGGCGACTGAGGCAGGATTGTCTGCCCAAGCCGTGTTATAGAGATGCAGCCCGTCAAATACAGCGAGATAATCGCTGTTGGCTCCTTCAGCAATCCAGATCGTGTTGTGACCAGGATCAACTTGATTCCTTATCGCTGCCCAATTATCAACCGAGAGCAGCCAATTTGCCCAGAAGAAGATCACTGGTTTGCCATCAACCCTAAGATATGCCGGGTGGCTCGTATGGGTTGATATGAGATAGTTTAGAGCTTCGGTACGATCATTGTTGTTACTGAAATAAGGACTACCAACCTCAAAATCGACCGCGACATGGAAGGAATTAGATGAGGCGATATCAAGCAAAGTCTGGAGATTTGATTCGGTCTGATTAGGCGAGGGTCCGTACCAAGATTGTACAAAGCCATCAATACCAGCCGATCTGGCTTCACCGACGTGTCGCTGTATCACAGCAGGGTCGGTGGAATAATAAGGTGATGGTGGCTGAAACGGTGTGATACCTGGTCCGAAGGAGCTCGGATCGTACCAGGCGTAATAGAATGCCAATACCAACCGAGTTTGTCCCTGGGCCTGGCTCTCCCTCAAAGTCGGGACCAGGAGACAGTAAAAGATAATCAGAGCAACAAATTTGCTCTTGGAACTCACCCAGCTCAACGATTCTCCAAAATAATGAGTCATGACAGCGGGCAATTATACACACTGGCGCGAATCATATAAATACCTTGTGCATATTTTCATTTGTGATATTATTCTCCCTCGTTGCGCGGCGCTGCTGTTTGCAATGGCGGTCCGCCGAAATCCGCTCTTATTTGAGAATGAGGGCATAAGCTCGCCGGAGCTATACCGAGGAAAGGAGGTAATGCAACGTGAGGGACTACGAAGTCGTCGTTGTTATAAAACCGGATATTGAAGAAGAAGATCAAGAGAAGCTGATCGAGAAACTCGAGAGCTGGCTTACTCATGGCGATGAAGATTCCGATAAGCCCGTCGCCGATCACTGGGGGCATAGGACGTTAGCCTACCCTGTCAACAAGTACCGGGAAGGCTATTACATATTCTATAATGCCATGCTCGACCCGACGAAGATAAGTGAAATGGAGAGAAATATCACCTATCAGGAAGATATTTTACGTCATCTAGTTGTACGAAAAGTATCTTGATCAAGATTGCGAGGAATAGGATATGACAAACGAAGATCGCCGAGAAGACGATAGGCTTTCATCCAGCCAATATCACCGTAAGCGGCGAATATGCGCCTTTTGCGTTGAGAAAGCAGACCACATTGATTTCAAACAATATGAGGTGCTGCGACGTTACCTAACGGAACATGGTCGAATTCGACCGCGCCGCCAAACAGGAACTTGCGCAAAGCACCAGAGAGGACTCGCCAGGGCAGTCAAGCAAGCTCGACACTTAGCCCTCCTTCCGTTTGTTGTCGATTAAGTGAGTTAGAGAAGAATCATCGAATATGGCCAATAAGCGTAAAGAGAGAGCCGAAGATAGCCAGCGACAAAGTCGCAAGGAAATGCTTATCGCCCGAAGGCACGAGCAGCAGACGAGACGTGTCTGGCTTCTGCTTATCGCCGTGATCGCTCTAATCTCTGCCGTTTTGATAATCGGGGTAGTTAATGAACTTATTCTGAAGCCGACAAGGCCCGTTGCCACCGTAAATGGTATCGAGATCGCTCTCGAAGACTGGCGCGATCAGGTCGAGTATCGTCGCGCGCTACTGGTATCGCGAATAAGCGATATTGCGGACGTGGTAGGAGGAGATTACAACCAGATTCAGCAGATTGCCGGTCTGGAGCTCCAGTCTCTGGGTGATGCGGAAACTTTAGGACAGCAGGTACTCGAGGAGATGATAGATCAGGAGTTGATTCGCCAGGAAGCCCAATCCCGCGGGATCACCGTATCGGAAGCGGAGGTCGAAAAGGCGCTTGAGGAACGCTTCTTATATTTCGATGGTGAATCACCGACACCTCAGCCGACAGCTACTGAGACCATAATGTCGACGCCATCTCTGACTCCAATTGCGCAGGATACGTTGACAGAGAGCCTTGAGATTGAGACACCCGAACCGACCCCCACCGCGGGTCCCACAAACACACCTTTGCCTACACCCACCGCGATATCGTTGGAGTCGTTTGAGGAGTCATTGAGCGGATGGTATGAGCGGCTTAATGATTACGGAATAGACGAAAAGATGTTCCGTATATCTGTGGAACAAGATCTCTATCGGGAGCGATTGGTTGAAGCAATGGCGAAAGTTGCTGAAGTCTCTGACGAGGCCGAACAAGCGAGTATCTTCTACCTCCGTTTTGATAATGAGGAAGAGGCAGATACCAGGCTGGGCGACATCGATTCTGCCGACTACCTTACGATTTGGAACACCGTTAATAGCCTGGAAAATGTGGAGGATTCTGAGAGTACGGCGATAGCCGGTGAATTACTTTGGAGAACGGCTGACAATCTCGAGGGTGTTCTTGGTCCTGATGTCAGACAGGCAGCATTTGATCTCAATATCGAGGAACCGAGCACTGTGATTATCGTACCTGCCCAGACAGAGGAAGGCGCTGATAGCTTTTATATCATCATGTTGAGTGGTCGAGAGGTTAGACCATTGACGGAATCCGAATTCAACAATGCTAAGGAGCAAATCTACATCAATTGGCTTGACGAGGCTCGACTCTTGGATGTAATCTTGTATGAGAGATGGCGGTCCAATGTCCCGCAGAGGCCATTGTTGGATACAAGTTCGTGGTTCAGTCCAACGCCCGTACCATCACCAACACTCAGCGAGCCAACTGAAACCATCCCGCAACCAACGCCGGAATAGCGACGAAAAAGGATAATCGGATAACGGCATAATGCGCCGCGTCGAGTTCGATCGGCGCGGCGTATTTTCATTGGTTTAGGAATCGGGTATGGATAGCTCCCTGCAAATCAGTTGATACCCGCCACCGCCACATATTCCTCGGGTTTAATGGAGATAACCTGGCTGGCGCTATCGGCACCCATGCTAACACCGTAGACACTCTCAGCAACCTGAACAGTCCCCCGGTTATGAGTGATGATGATGAATTGGGTGTCTTGACTCAACTCTTGGAGCAGCTCTCGAAAGCGATTCACATTTGCCTCGTCGAGCATAGCATCCACTTCGTCCAATACACAGAAAGGTGTCGGCGAAACCTTGAGCAATGAGAAGATCAGGGCAGTAGCAGTCAGCGATCTTTCTCCCCCTGACAATAACCCAAGAGCCTGCTCCCGTCGATTGGGCAGTCTGGCAACGATTTCAACGCCCGTCGTAGTCAGCTGCTCAGGATCGGTGAGCACTAGCCTGCCGGTTCCACCACCGAATAGCCGGCGGAATACTTCGCCAAAGTTCTCATCGACCCGCTGGACTGTTTCAACAAAAGCCCTCGAGGTAAGCTCGTCCAATTCAGCTATCACTTCTAGCAACTGCTCAATAGTTGTGTTCAAGTCTACTACTTGCTTTTGCAGGAATTCGTGCCGCTGTCTCGTGTCCTCATACTCGGTAGGCGCTTCTGGATTAATTCCTCCCATTCGATGCAACTGACCTCGAAACCGTTGGATAGTCCGTTCGATGTCTTCGGGCAAATCATCTACTAACGGTAGGCGCTCCACGACATCGGTCATAGGAAGAGGCGATTGGGCTATCTCATCGTCGTCAAACGGTAAATCCACTAAACCGAGATCGGTTGAAATCCGCTCTCTGAGACCGTCAATGCGATTTTCCGCCTGGCTTAGTGCAAGCCTGGCTTGTAGATACCGGTTCTCAGCATCTTGGTTGTTGACAAGCCGGTCACTAAGACTATTCTCAAAAGTTGAAAGGCCATCTTGCATCTCTCGAAGCGAACCTTGCATCGGCGAGAGGCTTGTCTTCAGGTCATCCATCTCTGCCTGTAGACGCCTGGCAATTGCTGCACGCTCCTCAAGATGCATATCAACTTCTCTAGACCGGAGGTCCTTTATCCGCTCGCTGATTCGGTCAATTTGCTCATCTATCTGAAGCAGCGTCGCACGCCGGCTGTCAACCACTGCCTGTCGACCGGCGACTATTGTCTTTGCCGCTTCGACTGCTTGTTCGAGATGTCTTCTTTCATCAGCAATTTCAGCAGCAGGTAGCTCCTTCAGTTCTATGTTGGCATGTTCGATTGAGCTTTCAAACTTCGTACTGGTGATCGAATATTCGCTCATTAGTTTCTCGGTCTCAAGGATCCTGTTATTGAGCGAGTGCAGTTCTCCCGCTATGGCTTCCTGCCTGATTGAAGTTGACTGGAATTCAACCTTGATCGATTCCAAAGCATGTCTTGACTCAAATGACTTGCGCTCAGAAATATTCGTGCTCTCCGTCAGAAGCCGGAGATCGTTGGCAACATTATCTTTGTTTTTCTGCAGCTCGACGATCTCGTGCTCCACTTCTTCTGCCTTTTGCTTGAAGCGCAATCGCAGATCTTCATTCTTGCCGATTTCAGCCCTGATAGCTTCAAGTTCCTCGCGCTGCATTGTCCGCTCACTATCTTGTGCTGCAGGGGTTTTAACAAGTCCACCAGCGTGGACGATGAGACCATCCAAGGTCACGACAGCACTCCCGGAAGGAAGCTCTCGGGCGAGGGTGTAAGCTTCTGAAGGATCCGCGGCAATCAAAAGAACGCGTCCAAGCAGCAGGTCGGATAGATTAGAAATGGATTTCTCTGCCTTGACATACTCATTAGCCCATCCGATTACAGACGGATTGTCCGGAGTCGCGATCCTCGAGTGGGGCGATACAGATTGAATGTCGGCGATGAAACTGCTGGCTGGCGCCATCTTCGCAAGATCCCATAGCTCTGCCTCACCGGTGATAACCAGGGCTCTGATTTTCTCGGCTAACGCATTCCTAATGGCGATCTCGTACTTAGGTGGGACAGCAACTAGCTCGTCAAGATAGCCGACAATTGAGGAGTATTGTGACAGATCATAATTTGACGGTCCATCAACAGCTTCGAGGATCTGGCGTTGAGCATCTAGCTTTGCGCGATCTAATTCGAGTCGCCTATCATCTTGGACAATCACCTCCTTTTGACGGTGGGTTTCAAGAAGCTGGCGTGAAATTTTCTTGAGTTCTTGCTCAGTATCAGCAATCATGGCTTTATCTACCTTGATTGCCTCCTCTAATCCTCCAACCGCGCTCCGTCTCTGTTGAACCTCGTCCTCGATTCGTTTGATTTCTTCAGGGTCCAATAACTCATTTTGCCTCGCAGCCAGTCTCTCGCGCAATTGCTCTAAAGACCCTGATGCCTGATTTATCTGGGCTTGAGTATCAGAACGATCACGATCAAGATCTGATAAGGTCAGTTCCCATTTATCAATCACCGACTCTTGACCGCGTACACGTTCCTGAAAGTGGAGAAGAGAGTTGATCTCGATGTTAAGTTGTTTACTAGCACTATCGAATTCGAGAATGGCCTTGTCAAGTTCTTCCTGGGCAAAATTTCTCTGCCTATCGAGCCGCGGAACATCTTCCTCGATTTCTGACAGTCTCCTTTGAGTGAAGCTAAGCCTTTCTGCCAATATCGCGGCATCGCGATTTGCCACTTCCAGTTTTGTACGAAGTGTCTCTCTATCGTCTTCCTTGTCTTGGATAGTTCGAACGAGCCCACTGATCTCCCGCCGTAATTTGTCGATTTCTCGTTGAATGGAAAGCTGCGATTTCCGCCCCGTATCCCAGATATCCTGGGCAACCTCACTCTCCTCACGTGCAGCACGGAGCTCTTTTCGGGTCTGTTCCCAATGGAAACCAAACCATATCCGAAGATGATGATGCAGATCTGCCGCCACATGCTCGTAGTTCTTAGCTCTATTCGCTTGTATCTTTAGGCTTCGCAATCTAGGCTCAATTTCCGCGATAATGTCATAGACACGCTCAAGGTTGCGCTTCGTCTCATCCAGGTGGCGGATTGTCTCAGCTCGTTTGATCTTGTAGTGGGAAATACCCGCTGCTTCTTCGAATAAAGCTCTTCTCTCGTCAGCGCGAAGAGACAGCGCCTGGTCGACGAGCCCTTGCCCAATAATTGTGTATGTTCGAGCTCCCAGTCCGCTGTTTGCTAGCAATTCGTTCACATCGCGAAGCCGGACCTTCTGTTGGTTGAGAATGTATTCATTCTCACCGGAACGGTAGGCGCGACGGCCGACTTCGATCTCGGCATAGTCTATGTCAAGCCATCGTTCCTGATTGTCAAGGGTTAGGACTGCCTGGGCCATTCCTGCCCGGGTTCGTGACCGGCTGCCAGCAAAAATCATATCGGTCGTTCGATGACCGCGTAAGGTGCTGTAACTCTGTTCGCCGAGCACCCAGCGAATCGCGTCCGCGATGTTGCTTTTGCCGCATCCATTTGGACCTACGATCGCCGTAATACCTTGACCGAACTCGAAATCGGTCTTTGTGGCGAAAGTCTTGTATCCGTGTAGGGAAAGGCGCTTAAGTCTCATTGGCGGCGGGCAGTATAGTGGTAAGAGGGTGATTGGGCAAACTCAAAATCTGGTCACGTATCCATTGTGTGTCAATCAATGAACACGGCACAAGAAACCCTTCAAATATGCCGACTCGGGAAATGTTATCGATACAGGATGATCGGGTGAATGACCGAGTCGCTTCATGATCTGGACCTGGCGACGTGCATCAACTGCCGCACCGAAGATCACTTTCTGAAATAGATCGGCGCTAATAAGTCCCGAGCAGGAGAAGGTTGCCAGCAAACCACCTGGTCGCAGGATTCTTAGCGCGAGCCAGTTAAGATCTTTGTACCCACGGCATGCGGCATTGACGTCACTGCGCTGGTGCGCGAATTTTGGAGGGTCAAGAATGACCACATCAAATTGCCTGCCCGTATCACGGTAAAGTCGAAGTAGCTCAAACGCATTCCCCGCTACATACTCATCTTGAGGACGATCGAAACCATTGAGTCCCAGATTGCTCTTCGCCCCTTGAAGAACGTCAGTCGACACATCGATATTGGTAATTACACTGGCACCATTGTGTGCCGCGTAAACCGAAAATCCCCCAGTGTAGGAGAATACATTTAGTATCTCGCAGGCGTCCATAAATATCTTTCGGCAGACCGCCTTCCGGTTATCACGCTGGTCAAGATATAGTCCGGTTTTTTGGCCTTTAAACAGATCAACACCAAACTTCATCTCGTTTTCAAGTATTGTCAGGCCCGAGGGGGGACTCGCACCATAGCGTAGCTCTGAAACAAGGGACAAGCCCTCTCGTTTTCGTATTTTCGCATCCGATCGCTCTACAATACCAGAGGGTTCAGCGTTCAGGACGAGTGCGTTGGTGAGCAACTCGCGCCTCTTATCCATCCCCAGGGTTAGGAATTGGAGAACAAGGTAATCGCCATAGCGGTCGACAATTAGACCAGGTAAGCCATCTGACTCAGCGTTAATAAGGCGATAGGCGGTTGTTGCCGGCTCAAATCCGAGGGATATCCGATCGTCTATCGCTTGCCTAATGCGGCAATTCCAGAAATCGGAATCTATCTCTTCATTTTGCTGCCAAGTTAAAATCCTGGCTACGATCTGGGATCTGGGATTGTAATAACCCCTCGCCAGCCAGCGCTCCTTAGAATCACAAATATCGACGATATCTCCCGGTTCAGGAGAACCCCCACCAATGGTAGCCACCGCTCCCGAAAAGATCCAGGGGTGTTTATTGCGAACTGGCTTATCTCGACCTTTCTTTAGTTCTAGCGTTGCTGCTGATTGCTCCATGAGGATCAGACATCATGGTGCGCATGAGTAGAGCCCGCCAGTAGCTCAAGGGCATGGGGAAGGATGGGCAGAAGAATTTCCATACTTTCTCCAACGGCCCTCGGATTTCCAGGTAAGTTGATAATAAGCGTAGTTCCTGCGATACCGGAGACTCCTCGTGACAACATCGCGTAGGGCGTTATTTTCAAACTTTCCGATCGAAGCGTTTCGGAGATGCCAGGCGCATCCTTTTCTATCACCATCCGCGTAGCCTCAGGCGTTCGGTCTCTCATGCCGAAGCCGGTGCCACCAGTAGTCAGAATCAGGTTCACGTCTTCAGCACACCAATTTACGAGGGTTGCCTTGATATCTTCTATCTCATCTTTCACAACGGCTACGTCACTTATATTCCATTCGGTTGACTGCCGGATGATGTCAACCAGTAATGGGCCACTTTTGTCTTCGTAAATGCCGTCTTTCGAGCGATCGCTCACTGTCAGCACTGCTACGTTCACAGCCATAGATACAGAATCGGGGATGTCCTATTGGTTAACGAGTTCCAACCACTCGTCGTTTAGCCCGCTATCGGTGACGCCGTAATACATGTGAATGCCATTAGCATCCTTCATCGCCAAGTCATACCAGACATAGTTATCCTTGGTTCGTCTGTCTAACACAACGATGTTTCCTTGCCATTTGATTGTAGATGACGAAGGCGGGCCTTTTTCGACCTGCAAAATCGCATAATGCCACAACTTCCTGGAAGAAGTGCGGGTTACGTTCTTGATGAGATTTCCATTGCGAAGATCCCTAACGGTATGGTATACAACACCATCCCTCTTCTCGCTGGCGACAATCTCAACGCCCGTACTAGGGGCGCCTGGCGAGTGAGCCGGTGGTTTCTTGGATTTCTTTTCCTTTTCGTCTGTTTCAGCTGGTGAGATTAGTTGAGTAGGTTCTGGAACAGGTGGACGTGTGTCTTGAATAGAGTAGCTGTCTCCGAAAGCACGCTCCACGAGCCGCACAATTTCGTCGCGAACAGCAATTGTGGTCTCTGCCTCAGATCGTATAAAGAAGCGATTATCGTCGATAGCATACGGCACCTCATTACCCGGGCGGACGATGAGCCGCACAATCGTTTTTCCCTGGGTAATAAGACTGTCAACGGTTACTTCTGGTTCAGGAGTGAGTCGTTTGCTAACCGTAGACGTAATCATCTGCATAGCCTTGGCAGTTTCTTTTACGCCAACGATCGGCTCCTTTGGATCTGGATCCAATCCAATGTACACCGTTCCACCATTGGTGTTTGCCATGGCACAAATATCTTCGAGAATCCGGTTGAAATAGCCACCGCGCTGGGTCATACTCTTGTGGAAGGATTGGACCAGCGACGGCCCTTCTTCTCGCGCAACGACTACGAAATCAATGGCTTTTGCCGGTCCTCTAAAAGGTCGGGTTAGTGAGAAATCGCTTCCTCGCACTACGTTGAAGAGCGCCTCAAAAGAAACATCCTCCAATAAAACCTCAGTGACGCGATCGCCTATCCCAAGATTCTTTGAAGCGGACGAATCGCGCACCAGGCGATGGGCATCTGAACCCTGTATACAACGCATCGACCGCGGATACTCAGGACGAGAACCATCAAAGAATCGCCTGGTTGTATAGCGACCGTGTTTTTCGAGGTCGGTAACCTCCAGGCAATGAAGGTATGGATCCTGAGTGTAAGCAATTCTCGTTTGGCCGCCAAAATCCAATCCACGCATAATTACGCCGTTTCCGGAGTTGGCATGGGCTGCGATGACCAAGCCCCCACTTTCGTTAATAAGTCGGTACACGGTCAGCACATCGCTTGTGGCGCCAACCGTCGAACTTCCCTCCTGCAATTTTGAAAGAGGGATGCCTAAGGTTAATAACAGGTGCTCAAGGAAAGTGACCGGCGTTTCCTTTGGGAATATGCCTAAAATGTGGAAACCAAATGAAGCGGTAAACTCGAACCCTGGCAGCACCAGCACCTTTTCGAATAGCTGCTGGTAGGCTTCTAATCGCCGTTTCTCATCGGCCTTCATTCGCCCAAGCGTTTCCAACAACTCGAGCTGTTCTACTTCCTGGCGCATGGCTGCATAGCCTGCAACGGTGTTATGGTCGGTGAAGGCTATTACATCAAGACCGCGCACTTCAGCCTGGCGTAGAATGTCCAGGTAAGTGATGTTTGGTTCTTGGTAATCGCTTGAGCCGGGTGTGTGAAGGTGAAGATCTATGCGTCTCCACTGACGCGCGGGTTTTGTCTTCGTTGATTGATGTCTACCACTTTTTACCAAATCGTATCTCCCTGCAAAAAGCGACGGATTATTATATCCGAGTAGCTTCTTGTAGAACTGCAAATGAAAGAAATATAAAATATATCGATGTGATTAATGTCTAAAATGACACTAAACTAGCATCGCATTAAGTAACTCGGAAAGAGAACTTGGGGAAAATGGTTTTAGAAGAAATTTCGTTGCTCCGGCAAGTTCGGCTTCCCCTATGCGTCGGTCATCTCCCGACGTCATTATAACAGGACAGTCTAGAGAAGCGGGTGTCTGACCATCCCGAATAGCTCTTAACAGGTCAACTCCATCTTCGCCCTGAGCCAGATTGCAGTCGATGATGAAAGCATCAACGCCATTTTGAGACGCAGCAAGTGCTTGGCTCTCGCCGGGGCAGGCGACAACATGAAAACCATCCATCTCAAGCAGCATTTTGAGAAGGGTTGTATTCGACCTGTCATCATCCACCAAAATAACCGTCCCCATATAGGGTATAATCCCTATTTGCGAGATCCCAGCGCCGCGATGCCTCTCATCACACCGATTACACCGACCACGGCCTTAATGGCGTCCATTGTGTTGATCTCGGGTCTTTTACCCCCGCTTTCGTTAGCGGTCCGGCTAAGTAAATAGCCAGTAGCAAGGCCAACAACGGCGCCCATTAGGGCGCTTGAAACGAGTACTTTGGTTTTCCAATTTCCATCTGTTTGAGGCATTCGTTATCCCCTACTAAATAGTCTTTTCAATTTATG
>JBARZW010000189.1:0-2989 GCA_049650305.1 Promineifilaceae bacterium (SeqCode) | reverse complement strand
AGATAGCTACGTAAGCTCCGTTGGGCTGCTTTTACTTTCTGAGCCATATGGATGAGCTCAGTTTGCAAGCGCTGGATCTCATTGATGCCTCCAACCGGTTCCTCAATCGCCTTGAAATCCCCCCAAGCTAATTCTGTAGCTTTCTGTTCCAGTGACTGCAAGGGTTGCACGATCTTTCGCACCCCAAACCATAAACCAATGACGGCGATAATCACCACTGGAACAAGGATCAGGGGAACCAGTTCAGTGGTGCGCAGTAGCGGATCGGCCACGGCCTGCCACGGCTCTTCGAATACTAGGGCCCATTGAACAGGACCAATGGGGCTAAAAGCGACAACGTGTTCGTCACCAGCAACAGAGAGATATGTAGTTCCGCTGTCCCCTCGGAGCGCTTCCTCGACACCAGGATATTGAATCGGCTCCACTCCGGTATGTGGTTCAGCGCCTAACTGGTATAGCATCTGACCAGCCGAATCGACCAAGAAGGCCGTGGCTCGATCGCTGGCGCCAAAAATGTCAGCTAAGGCCCGCCGGGCCAGGGTAGCAGGGTAGAATGCCCCCACGGCTACGAGACCGTCTGGCATTGTGGCCGCAACGAGCATGATCTCTTCACCGTTACTTGGATCAGTAAAGGTTGGTATGAATTGAGTTTCATAGCGTGGAACATAAACCGAGCCGGATTCAGCCAATCGCAGGTTGATTTCACGGCCCTCCCATATTTCAGCAGTGTTGGTTGCGACCAGGAGCTTGCCGTCAGTATTAAAAAAGGCCAACCCCCCTTCGAAGTCGGGAAGGAACGAAGCAGCATCGCTCAAAGTGTGCTCGGGATTCCCCGTTGCGGCCGCTTGAAGAGCCAGGCTGTTTACTGTGGCCGCCCGGTGATTTAGTTGCTCAGTGATGGCCTTTGCCGCTGCACGCGTTGCACGCTCATCCCGCTCTCCTACAAGCGAACGCATGGCCTGCTGATGCAGGGCTAAACTACCAAACGCAATGCCTACCAACAATACGGTCAACGGCAGGATTATGAATACGAATAGTTGCAGAGGAAATCCACGCCAACGTTTCAACATTGATAGAATGGTACGCGACGACCTGCCAAAAGTGAAATGCGATTGTGCCCCACTCACAACCAATTAACACAATTCAGGGCTATTCCACGCTTATTAGGTCCAACGACACGGCCCGCATAACTGCTTCCGTACGACTATTGGCCTGCAGCTTACTGTAAGTTTTGGCAAGGTGCCCTTGGACAGTGCGGTCACTAATTCCCAACTGGACTCCAACCGCCTTATTCGTAAAGCCTTTAGCCGCTAATGCCAGTACCTCCAGTTCACGATCGGTCAGAGATTCGTATTCGGGTGCAGTGGTGCTGTTGCCAGCGATATGCGCCATGAGCTTATGGGTGATCGTCGGGTCAAGAGCTGATCTGCCCTCGTTTACATCACGAACAGCTTGCACGATTTCTGCAGGGGAAGCCGTTTTCAGTACGTAGCCGTTGGCGCCGGCCTGCAAAACAGCCATAACATATGGATCGTCATCGTAAGCCGTTAAAACTAGAACGCCTATTTCGCGAAAATTCGTCCTGACCCATCTCGTCACTTCAATACCGGAAGCTTTGGGCATCTGAATATCTAATACGGCCACGTCGGGTTTGTGCTCTTGAATAAGGTCGCGCGCCATCTCGCCGTCGCCAGCTTCAGCAATCACCTGAATGTCCGGTGCTTGTTCTAGGAATTGACAAATACCTGCCCTTACTACGGCATGGTCATCGGCTAAAAGAACTCGAATCTGCTCACTCACTTTTCCAAACCTGCCTTTTGGAATTTCTCATTAATCCGACTCGCTGTGTTGGTGAAGGCGTTGTGTAGCCGTGGGTAAAATGCCCAGACAATCCCCAGGCTAAAAAGCAGCCCGGTTACAATGCGCATCCAGGAATTGAAAGAGCCTAACGCGTCGCCAGTATAAAAGGTAGCCGGAAAAGCATTGTTGGTCAATGCCCCAAGCCAGGTATTACTGTAGCGGAAGCCGAGTCCAATGCCGGCAGTGAAGTCGCTTATCATATGGGTGAATCCATCAACTACGATAGGGAGGAGGAACAGGACCAGGCCCCACCATGGAAGGGGCTTGAGTCGCTTCCTCACCAACCAGAAAAGCGCACCCCATAGCAGGATAGTCGTGTACATGAACACCATCCGGTCGGACCAAGCAACCTTCCAGCCCATCGCCGATTCGCCAATGAATTGGCGTAAGACATTAGGGTTGTTGGAATTTTGCCAGGCTGTTTGGACATCAGCCAAGGAATACATTGGTTGGTCCCCAAATAGGAAGAAGGAGCGCTGCGGTAGCTGGTGGCACTGGGTGGCATAAAGGAGATAGATGGCGTTGCCAGCTCTGACCCAGCCCATCTCCATGAATAATGGGGCCGCCCAAGGCAAACCCACGTATACTGCAATAAGAAAACTTATAGGTAATAGCCAGAGACGGCTCAACCGATAGACAAGGCGGTTGAGCCAGATAGCCCATGTACGGTTACCAGTAGTGGTTGGCAATGCAGACGTATCCTCACCAGTTATTCGCAGCAGTTATCGCTCCATTACAAACACCAACATGGGTACGGCACGCGCCGTACCCCATTGCTTAGAATTCAGCCTGACTTGTAATGCTTAGTGATGGTGATTGTGGTCGTGTTCCTCGGTATGATCCAGGTACTTCTCCGGATTTTTGTCAAAAGAGGCTTTGCAGCCAGGAGCACAGAAGAAATAGGTCTGCCCTCTGAATTCGGACTTCCACTGGGCCGTCTTTTCGTCAACTTCCATGTGACATACGGGATCCATTGCCATTATTGACTTCTCCTTCTCCCCACTTTGCTAACGTAATTTACTTTTATCCACTGTAATGTGCTCATTATTATCTGTCATACTGTTCTGGTGAGACCAGCGCCGAATCCCCCATAGCTAGGTAGGCCATTTGGCGGGTGGTAACGAAACAC
>JBARZW010000188.1:0-2590 GCA_049650305.1 Promineifilaceae bacterium (SeqCode) | reverse complement strand
TCTTTGTTCAGACAAAGCTACGTTGCCTAGCCCGTTGAGAGCAACTGCCATGCCCTCGGAATCATCAAAGGCTTTCCTGATTTCATAGCTCCGTTGGTAATTTCGCCTGGCCTGGTCGAAGTCGCCCAGGACCCGGTCGATATCGCCCAAGTCATTGAGGATGTAGCTCGTCATCCACAGGTCACCAATCTCGTTTGCCACGGCGTAGGCTTTTTGTCCATAGCCCCGGGCTTCCTCATAGCGGCCCTGGGCGTAGGTCGCGTTAGTCAGAACATAGAACGAATCCATGGCATTCGATCTATCGGTATTGGCTGTAGGTTGGCTCAGGGCATTGCGGGCGATCTTCTCGGCTTGGGCATAGTCGCCGCGGATGTTGGCCAGGACTCCCAAACCCATCCATGGATTATTGAAAGCCCCCACTCTACGTTCAATCTTTTCGTCCTCGCATATTTTCAGGCTTCTATAAAAGGCTTTCTCCGCCCTAACGAACTGGCCTAAGCGTATCTGCAGCCATCCAAGACCAACAAGTAATTCGGATAGGGTGATCTTTATCCGTTGGTCCATCTCCTCTTCTTCCAGAACACGAACGGCTTTCTCGAATTCGTCGGCTCCCTCCAGGTACCGGCTCTGAAACTGGTAATAAGCCTGGAGAGTAAAGCCAGCCTTCCGTATGTGGTCCAGCATCAGATATTCCAAAGCCGTGTGCCAGGCCGCCCGGATATTCTCGAGCTCGGCCGCGATCTCGGTTGTGGCCTCGCGCTGTCGCCCGCCATACAGATCCTGATGTTTGCTAAACAAGAAATCGGTGAAATAAGCGGAATGTCGCTGGCGAATATCGTCAAGACTTTGCGATTCGTCCAGTTTTTCCCAGGCATATTGTCGAAGAAGTTCGTGAACCTGGTAGCGACCACCCGGGGGTTCGCCGATATCGCCTGGCTGCCAGCGCAACAAAGACTTTTCAATCAGACCGGATAAATCAAGGACTGCAGCCCCGGTAACTTCTTTGGCTGCCTGGCGCCGGAATCCACCGCGAAAGACCGAGAGTTGCTGGAAAATCGCGCGCTGTTGGCCTTCGAGCTGTCGCCACGAGTACTCAAATGTGGCCCGCATACTACGATGTCGTTCGGGGATATTTCGCATCCTCGTGGCCAGAAAATCTATTCCTTGCTCGATCTCCGTGGCGATAGCGCTGGTATCCAGCGTTTTCGTCCATGAGGCTGCCAGTTCGATAGCTAACGGTAATCCGCCTGTAAGCTGGCAGATGCGGACAACATATTGCGCCTCATCGGCGAGAGAGTAATCAGGGCGAACGCGGCGGGCGGATTGGACAAACAAGGACACAGCGCCATATTTTTCGATTCCTATCACGTCTGCGCTTGGCGGAACATGCAGGCCGTCTAATGGATAGAGCCATTCTTCCTGTAGATTGAGGGCTTCACGGGAGGTGATGAGATATCTCACCTTTGGCGTCGAGGCTAGGAGTTCGGCGACCACCTCAACTCCGTCGAGAACGTGCTCGAAATTATCGATAATGAGAAGGGCTTCTCGATCGCCGAAATAGATCTTGAGCATTTCAGCCAGAGATCGGGAAGCCGATTCTCTAACTCCCACTACCGCGGCGATGGAAGAGGCCACCAGCTCAGGATCATCGATAGGAGAAAGATCCACGAAGAAGATGCCGTCGTCGAATTCGTCCTGCACATTAACCGCAAGCTGGATCGCTAGGCGGGTTTTGCCTGTGCCACCTGGACCGAGAAGTGTGACCAGCCGCACATCTTCCCTGAGCAGCAGCGCCTCAACGGCCGACAACTCTTCTTCGCGGCCGACGAAGGGTGTCCGCGGCGATGGCAGCTTGACCGGCCGGATTCTACCGGTCCTGAGCGGTGGGAAATCAGCGGGGAGATCGGCGACGATAAGTTGGAATATTCGTTCGGGCCGAAAAACATCTCTTAGCTGGTACTCACCCATATCGACCAGTTGGACGCCCTCTGGCAGATCGTCTCGCGACAATTCTGCCGTCGACTGGGAAAGCAATATCTGGTTCCCATGGGCAACCGGCATCAATCGAGCGGCCAGGTTTACGCTTGAGCCATAGTAATCTCCCTCCCGCAGCTCGGCGACACCAGTATGAAGGGCTATCCTAACTCGCAAGACACCCGATTTCGCGTCCCATGATTCAGCTAACAGGGCGCGTTGGGCAGCCAGCGAAGCCCTAATCGCATCCGGAGCCAGGGCGAAGACCACATGAAATCCGTCCCCTGTCGTCTTGACGACCAAGCAGCCATTCTCCTCAAAGGCGGCGCGAAGGAGCCTGTCGTGCCTTAGTAGAGCGGCCTGCATCGCCTCCGGCTGTTCCTGCCATAGCCGGGTGCTTCCTTCTATATCGGTAAAAAGGAACGTCACCGTTCCCCTTGGTAGTTCCATCCTGACCCTCGTGCCCACTAAAGTCGCCCTTAACCTTAATCTGTAATGTAGAAATGCTGTGATCGAGGTTCGCTAAGGATTTCCAGCGCTTTCTCCATAGGGTAGAAAGAAATGGATCCCTGTTCTGTGGCGGCCATCTTCACCAGGAAAAGTACAGTCCATATAT
>JBARZW010000187.1:0-5330 GCA_049650305.1 Promineifilaceae bacterium (SeqCode) | reverse complement strand
AGAGTTGCCAAATAATCGACCGGCTTTCTGTTACAATAGACTTGCCTGATCGACCCCTGGTTTGAACAATCCGAGGATGACAGTAATCCATCATGACGAATCAAGAACATGTACCGAACCTTCAGCTTGGCCCCGACGGACCACAGGTCCAACCCCTTGGGATCGGCACCAGGACTTGGGGCTATGGCGATAATGCGGCGGCTTCTGACCGACGAGAAGCCTTCGAGACTGCCATGAGCGCCGGCGTTACCCTGTTTGATACGGCCGAAATCTACGCCATTGGCAAATCAGAACGCCTACTGGGCAGTTTCATCCAGAAACCCGGGAGTGCGGCCGTCGTCATGACTAAGTATGCCCCGTTCCCCTGGCGCTTCGGCCGGAAGAGTATTGTCAACGCCCTGCGTCGCAGCCTTCAACGCCTGGGCATGGAACAGGTGCACCTCTACATGATTCATTGGCCATATACTCTGATGTCACATGAAACTATGACGGAAGGGTTGGCCGATGCCGTAGAGGCCGGGCTGACCAAGTCTGTGGGCGTATCGAACTTCAACCCGAAGCAGATGCAACGTGCTCACGACCTTCTGGCTAAGCGCGGTATCCCTCTTGCATCCAACCAAGTAGCGTTCAGTCTCTTGAAGCGCGATCCGGAAGCCAACGGCCTGCTTGATCTTTGTCAACAATTGAACGTCAGATTGGTGGCCTATGCCCCGCTTGCCACTGGCCTGCTGACCGGCAAGTACACGCCGGAACAACCGCCTACCGGCTTTCTTGGTCTTCGCCGCCGTAAATCCTACATCATTAGGTTGCAGTCTTTGATCGGGCTGATGCAGGACATAGGCGAGGCGCATGGCAACAAGACGCCTGGGCAAGTCGCTCTAAATTGGACGATTGCCAAAGGGGCGATACCTATCCCTGGCGCCAAGAACGCTCGCCAGGCCAAAGAGAATATCGGCGCTTTGGGATGGTCGCTGACAGAGGCGGAAGTTGCCAGCTTGGACGCCGCTTCTCAAATAGATTGACCCTTTCTATACCCCGTCCCGGCCGGGGCCTCGCCATCGTCGGAGCCGCCCACTTCCGCACAAAATCGCACAAAGTCGCTGTATTCACCCAAATTAAAGGGATGAAGCTAGAGTCTTAAAGTTGTACAATCCACACATGGCTGAGGAATGGTTAACGACGGCCGAGGCTGCCTAACTCTTCCCCATTGATGGAGGATCTCCTTAAAAGCAGCGAGATGGTTGAGTGATGATTTCTTGCGAAGGCATCATAAACCGCTCTACGGTGTTGATCGCCGTCAGTGCTCTTCTGCTCCTAGCCGCCTGTGCCCAGGACGCCACGCCGGAACCAGGTCCTGTCGCAGAGGCGATTTCGACGGAGATTCCTACCGCACCAATGGACAAGATTATCGCTGCGCCTACAATATGGGAGATACAAAGGAATAACAAGCTAACGATAATCTTTCCACAAACAACTACAGAACTGGTCGGGGGGCAATCGTTCCGAGTAACCGTACTTCTCAAAAACTTTGAGGATCAACCCGTCGCAGGTGCGCTGGTCACGGCCGAATTATGGACGCCCGGCGGAGAACTGTTTGCAACGCTTCCCTGTTTGGATAAGAGTAGTGGCCGCTATCTAGCCGATTCTATCTCCTTACCGTTACGAGAAAGTCAAGGCGTCTGGCGAGTGGTTGTTCAGGCGGTATGGGGAGATGGTATGACGGCAAAGGGTGAAGGGCAATTTAACGGTCTAAACTCTTACAGCGAGAGGCTGCAGCAGTTATTTGGTTTCTGGATTGATTTAACGGACCTGTTTCCATATAACATTTCCAATGCCGATGATCCGCGTTTGAAAACCTATACTTATGCGAACGGCGGTTATGTTATTCTGGCAAACAACCTGACTTCAGCTGAGATCAATAATTCTTTTGTTATTCTGGACGTGCATTGGCGACAACTGGATTTCCCCCAAAACGAGGCTGCCGCAGTTGATTATGTCCTCAATCTGGCGGGGCCGCATCGAATTACATTGGAAATTCCAGCAACTGCTTTGACGGTGGAGCGAGATAATTTCCAAGGGTGGCCGACCTGGCATGTAACAGGTTGGTGGTACCCCGAAAACGCTCTTGGGAATCCAGGGCGCAGCGCCCCATTAGATTGGATAATATTTCGCTGTCCCGGCTCAGATCGGTTATGGACAATACTCATCACAACAAATACAGTTCAGCACCTGGATGACCTGCAATCAATACGGGAAACATTTGCCTGTTTGCCTGAGTAATCTGTCAGGCACGACGCACTTCCGAAATGCGTCGTGCCTTGTTGTCTCCGCCTAACCTTCTTCAATAGGGATGTAAATCGCCAACTATCGCCGCCAATTTGCCCAGGCTTGCGACCGACGGAATCGGTAGAGGGAGGGTAATGGCAGCTATCCCGACGCCCGGGGCGGCCGGACGACGTGGGGAGGACTGGTAGCTAGGTGACAGGAAGTCAGGCAACGACATCCTTACCGTCTCATTCGGGACTTTTGATGAAGAAGGTAAGGAACGAAAGCACTTTGTATGCGGATAACTGTAACCTGGGTGCACAAGTGCCAAAACGCTGTTAGTGGTTTACCGACTCCAGTGGAGGGTACGTCACGAACTCGGTTCGCGTGAGGACCAGTGATTTCAAGAGGTTTTTCAGCCCTCAGCAATGCTACAAATGTCTCACATCAAGTTAATTCGATATTGACGGAAACAGCCCCAGTGAATGAACATCCCAAAACGATCTTGAACAAACCAGGAAGAGTCACCGGTAGTTGGTTTCGGTTTTAACATCGGTATCTCCTCCATCTATTGCGCGGCCGTTAATCGGATAACGTCTCTTATAGTTTCCCGGCCGTCCACCCAAAATGCTGGTCACCATACTTTAATACCGCCCCCACCCCAATCAAGGTAATACAATTTGACAAAATTCGATTCGAAAAAGCCTTCTTCTCTTGATTTAGAACCCGTCTTATTTGCCTTCTATACCCTTTTTCATCGGTTGGTACTTGAGGCCCTGGCCTTCAAAACTCCAGCCATTGCGCACCCCAGTGGATTTCTTATACCCTTGGGCAGCATAAAACGGCACCGCATACAGCGTAGCTGCCACCCGAATTACCGTAGAGCCTTCCTCGACACATTGCTGTTCAAACTGTTCGATCAGTCTTCGCCCAATTCCTTGGCGATGGTACTCTTTTCGGACGAATAAACTACCTAAACGTTCTTTGCGACCACGTAATACGCCTACGATATCCCTTCCATCTTCGGCCACCAGGACGATTTCGGAATGGATCATCCGGGCTATATGTTGCCGGTGAGCTTCATCAGTCGATATAGCGTGTTGAAATGGTCCTAAAAGCAAAGGGAGCTCATCTGACGAGGCAAAGTCTAAATTGAATTCGCGATAGGTGTCGGCAATGAGAATGCCAACATCAACAGCATCATTTTGGTCGTATTTCCGGATGGTAATCACTCTAAATCCCACTCCAAAGTAAAAATCTACAGTGATAAGTCGATTGGCTAGCCGTCATGCTCAGCCATTTGATCGATTTCAGGGTTGTCGGCCGCAATCGCCTCACCGTCCGATCGAGAACGACAATGGCAGAGAGCATCGACATCGAACAAAGTCCGTTATTGGTAGTATTTTATCGCGGACTTCTAACAATAACAGGAGCACAATATCACTCGGTTCATGTCTAAGCGGACGACAGCATCCGACGCACAGCGGGTTGCCTGTTTTGGTTTTTGGGCGATCTGATGGCCTCATCGTTTCCCCGGCTGTGGGACCGTCTTGTATTTAAGGGGCGATAGTGACTACCGGACCGGGAAATGATAGCCGCTCCGCTGGTCTTCGTTCTAGTATATTAAGGTAGCGGCCGACATATTTCGGGATTAATGGGAAGCTACCATGTGCTATGAAGATAACTGGAATCGACACTTCGGTTCTCTTCACATTCTTTGCTATTAAAGAGCTTACGACTGACGATGGTGAATTCGTCCAAGTTCGGGAATGGCTAACAACGGCTGGGGCGGCCGGACGACGTGGGGAGGACGGGTAGCTGGGTGACGGGGAGCCAGGTAACGACAGGCGATGCTTCCCCCACCCTGACCGAGGCTTTGTTATCGAGGATTCCGCACACTTCCGCACAATCTCACAAACCCGTAAAAACGTCATTGCCCAGCCGTATTCGCCACCTACCTTTTGTTGTGATAAACCTTGAACCATGACCAGACCCGTAACTGACTTCGAATTGGAGCACCTGCTAAACTTCATCGGCTACGGCACACTAGACGCTGACGTCTGGTTCTTGGGCATGGAGGAAGCCGGTGGAGGTGAAGCGAACGTCCGAACTCGATTGAAATTTCGGCCGGTCGAGGACAACGCCGAGGTACGTAGATTGCTTGGCGTAACAAAGCTACAATGGGGCATAAGGGTAATTCAGAGAATCTGGCGGGGAATGTGCTTCATCATGCTGCGGCTGGAGGGGAAGGGGTCGACCAGGAAGAAACTCCGTGCCTGAAAACTTATCGCTCCCACTGGCATCATAGAGCTGGATGTAATCTCTGTCTGAGTCATTCCAAAGGGCCTGGTCTGTGTGACTGGTACAGGCGTCTCAGGAGGTCCCCTTTTTCACTCGGGGATCGTCGCTTGTTCGTCCGAGGGCGATCTTACGTCCTGCCATTTGTTAGTGGCATCATCGTAGACTATCAAATCGCCTGATTCAAGATCAAAGAGCCAGCCATGCACGCTTAGCCGGCCGGCTCTCAAAGCGTGACTGACATCTGGATAGCTTTCCACGTTTCCGCACTGCAACAAGACATTGGCTTTGATCGTCTCCAGATAACGATCTTCCTCAGGTAGGCCCGAGGTTTCTACCTGGGATAGAGCCGGCCGTATCCACGATAACCAGCGAGCCATATAGGAAGCCGTATTCAGACTCCCTCGATCCAAGATAGCTCCGACGCCGACGCAGAAAGTGTGTCCACAGACGATGATATGCTCGACACCCAGTTCCAGAATGGCGTATTCAAGCACCGCAGAAGTGGCGTCTGCTGTAGTGCCGCAGGGCGGTACCACGTTGGCTAAATTTCGCATTACAAACAGGTCACCAGGCCTGGCAGCGGTAATTTGTTCTGGGATGACGCGAGAATCGGAGCAACCGATCCAGAGCACATGGGGATGTTGGCCTTCCCCCACGAGTTTGGCCCAATAACGACGGTGTCTATCAAAGCTATCTTTGAATCTGACGTGACCGGAAATGAGCGTGTTTAGGGTCATAAATCACCTATTAATCGACAGTCGCTG
>JBARZW010000186.1:0-79799 GCA_049650305.1 Promineifilaceae bacterium (SeqCode) | reverse complement strand
GCTCGGGTCAGAGAGGGGCGGTAAACCGAGCCCGGCTGGGCAGCTGGCTTCAAAAAACGACGATTGAATCGCGGCAGGTAGTTACACAGCACCGCATTGGCCTCTTCTAGGGTACTGGCCTCAGACCGGCGAAGTTCTTTTACCAGCCGGTCTTGGAGGGTGCCAAAGAGCCGTTCTACCCTTCCCTTTGCCTGAGGCGAGCGAGCCTCAATCAGGCGGATGTCTTGCGCATTCAACAAGCGGCCCAGGTGGGAGCGGGGCTCTAGCCCTTCTAGCTGTTCCTCAAGAGTTGGCTTTTTGGGGCTCTGGAAGATGGAGTGCCGGTCTGCATACAGCGCCAGCGGCAGGCCGTGGGTTTGGCTGATATGGTGCAATAAAAGGGCATATCCCGTGGCGTCCTCTTCATCCCGAAACACCGCCCAGGGCACCTCATTGGTGGCATCGTCAATAGCCGCGTGCAGGGTTAGCCATGGTCCTCGTCCCTCCAGCCAGTCATGTTTGCTGCCATCCACCTGCAAGAGCATGCCAGTCTGGGGATATCTCTGACGCCGTCTCCGATGACGAGGTACCCGCCTTTTTCGGGGGCTAGACAGCCCATGACTCCTGCGGATTCGCCGTACTGTTGGCACGGATACTTGAATAGCATGCCGTTCGTCCAATTCTTCAGTAAAGTGGCTGTCGTTGTAATCGAGATATTCACCTTGAGCCAAGCGCACGATTTCCGCCTCCACGGATTCGTCCAGTTTATTGACCGGCTTTCTCCCTCGGTTGCCGTGGGCCAGCGCCGCTGCTCCTTCCCGCCGGTATCTAGCCAGGATGCGTCGTGTCTGGCGCAGTGTGATTCCCAGCATGTCTGCTGCTTGCTGTGCCGTCATCCTCCCAGCCACAACTTCATTCATCACCAGTAGTCGTTTCTGCTCCTTGCTGTTCAATGTCACCTCTTTTTTCATAAGGGTGACATTTTCCCTTTTTAATTAATGGGTGACAGAATCGCTGAACAATAACATTGAGGGAGTTGACTATCTTGACACCAGATTGGTCACGTGCTATATTTTTGTATAACGCAGTGCGTCATGAAGCCCACATAAAAGGGACAATCGACAGTGACAAACCTGGTCTACCTTTCCCTTGGCACAAACCTCGGAAGTAGACGCGAAAACCTACAACTTGCTGTGGATGCACTGGGCGAGGTGGCAGCTATCGAAGCGATCTCGCCGGTCTATAAAACCGCTCCGTGGGGGTTAACCGATCAACCCGATTTCCTCAACATCTGTCTGAAGGTTAGAACGCTTCTTGAACCTGCATCATTCCTGGCAAATTGCCAGGATATAGAGCGCAAAATGGGGCGAGTCCCAGGCGAAAAATGGGGCCCCAGGTTGATTGATATCGACCTGATCTATTTCAATGATTGGATCCTTGAAAACGAGAACCTCGCTCTACCGCACCCGCAGATCGATCAACGTGCTTTCGTACTCGTACCTCTTGCCGACATCGCCATAGACCTCGTCGATCCGAAAAGCGGCAGATCAGTAGCAGACATGCTCGAGAAAGTTGATGCGGATTCTGTTGTACGCTTAGAGAGGTCCCAAAGTCGATTAAGAAGGCCTGCAGAGCTTGCCTGGGGCGTAAAAACCTTCGTCATGGGGATACTAAACGTAACTCCAGACAGCTTCTCAGGGGATGGCCTGTACCAGGAGAGGGATGCGGTCTCAAGGATTGTTGAAAAGGGGAGACATTTCGTTGAAGCTGGCGCTGACTTGTTGGACGTTGGCGGCGAAAGCACGCGACCCGGTAACCAGCCGATAACTGAAGCTGAGGAATTATTGCGTGTAGTTCCGGCCGTCGAGGCGCTTGCGAATTCTGTTGACGTGCCCATATCCGTTGACACGTATAGAGCGTCAGTGGCTCACGCAGGACTCGCGGCCGGGGCACGCTGGATTAATGACGTATGGGGTTTACGCATGGATCCAGAAATGGCATCGATAGTAGCCGACGCAGGATGCCCTATCGTCTTGATGCATAACCGCAGCAAACCGAAAGATGTCATCCAAGAAAAACGTCTTGGAGGTCGATATATTGGCGTCCAGTACGACAACCTCATTGAGGATATTCGATCAGAACTTGAAGATGTTGTAAACCTGGCAATAAAGGCTGGTATTCGAAAGAGGCACATAATAATCGATCCCGGCATCGGTTTCGGCAAAACAGTCTCCCAGAACCTGAGAATAATTGATGAACTGGATCGTTTCATTGAGCTGGGATATCCGATTTTGGTTGGACCATCTCGAAAGTCATTTATCGGTTATACCTTGAATCTGCCACCAAACCAGAGAGTTGAGGGAACGGCAGCGGTGGTAGCTATTGCGATCGATCGAGGGGCTGACATCGTTCGCGTTCACGATATTGAGGCTATGGCACGTGTAGCTAAGATGGCTGACTATATTGTGAGAAGCTAGTTATGGAGATGAGTGCGCTTTAACTGAAAAGAAGGTGGTCTTGATGCTTGAATTTGAACTAGATGAAGAGCAAAAAATGCTGGTCGACGCGATTGGACGTTTTGCCGAAACCAGGATTAGAAAAGTTTATCGCGATGCTGAAGAAGATGGCGCTATTCCGGAAGATATCGTCCAGACCGGTTGGGAGTTTGGATTAATTCCGACGGCGATTCCTGAGGAGAATGGTGGATTCGGGGAATATTCCACCATTACAAATGTGTTGGCCACGGAGGAGCTAGCCTATGGCGATCTTGCGATTGCCTTCAATATCCTAGTTCCCGGGCTCTCAGCAATACCGATCATGCTTGCGGGAACAGATGCCCAAAAATCAGCTTTTCTGCCTCGCTTCTGTGAGCCAATACCTCCCGCGGTTACGGCCGCATTATCTGAGCCGAAGATCCAGTTCAATCCTCGCAAACTCTCGACGAGCGCGATCCTAGACGGGGATACATACATTCTCAATGGCGCAAAGTGCCTGGTGCCGTTGGCTGATTCGGCGGACGTTTTTCTAATTTACGCCAATGAGGATGGTATGACTCAAGCATTCATCATCCCAAGGGCGACCGAGGGACTTGCGGTCTGCGAACGTGAAAAGCTTATGGGTATAAACGCACTTCCGACCTTCCGTCTGGCAATCAATGATTGCCGAATTCAAGCCGAGAACAGGTTAGGGGGCGATGCCGGAATAGATTTCGATCTGATCTTAAACCACGGACGCGTGGCTCTTGGCGCCGCGGCCGTCGGTCTTGCAAAGGCTGGTTATGACTATGCCCTCAATTATGCCAAGAATCGGGTGCAATTTGACGAGCCTATAGCCCACCGGCAGTCAATTGCCTTTCTCTTAGCGGATATGGCTATTGAAGTTGATGCGGCCCGCTTACTCGTTTGGGAGACTGCCTGGAAGTTGGATCAAGGTGAGGATGCAACGCGAGAAGCAACCCTAATGAAGTCCTTCGTGGACGACGTTGTTCTTCAGATCGCTGATCGAGCTGTGCAGACTCTCGGCGGATATGGGTATGTTCGTGAATATCCGGTCGAGTTGTGGTTGCGAAATGCCCGAGGATTTGCTTCATTTGACGGTCTGGCGATCGCCTAAGCGCGGCATGCCTTGGAAAAATGGTTTTGTACTGAAAGACGATAAGGCTCTAGGATCGATTACCAGAATCGGAGCGGTAAAATGATAAGTTTCAAGATACCAGAGAAGATTACCGGCGAGTTACAGTTGGTGAACATGGTCGCGGCGCAAATAATGCGTGCTAAATCGCGATACTATGATGAGCATGAACATGAAAGACCCTGGGATTACATTAATGCTATGTGGCAATTTCTCAAGGGACAGAACAAGCGCCAATATGAGCGAATGACCAATGGTCAAAAACGCGAGAGAAAAGGTCCCGGTACGGCTACTGTCAGGCTGGCATCCGTTGTCGAGATGCTGAGCTGGGGAGATGCAGGGCAGTATCTTAGCACTCCAGATGCAGCCCTTGGAGGAGCGGCCGTGGAGGCGGTTGGAACAAAAGAACAAAAGGCCAGATTCCTTAAGAAGTTCACTGAGGGAGATCCGAAATGGGGTGCGATGGCCATGACCGAATCATGCGCGGGCTCCGATACAAGCGCCATCAGAACTACAGCCGTTCTAGATGAAGAAACCAATGAATGGGTCATTAATGGAGAGAAGATCTTCTGTACCAGCGCAGCCCTAGCCTTGGAGGAGTCAGATGGCTTCGTGGTTTTCTGGGCTACTGTAGATCCAGGAGCCGGCCGCGCGGGAATGAAATCATTCGTCGTGGAACCAGGAACGCCTGGTGTTTCGATCGCCAAGAAAGAAGAGAAGCTAGGAATACGAGCTAGCGATACATCTTCCATCGTCTTCGAAAATGCCAGGCTGCCCTATGATAACATTCTGGGCAGTCCCGAAGTGCAACGCCTAGATCAGACCAAAACCAAGGGATTCAAAGGCGCAATGAGGACATTCGATGCTTCACGGCCGATCGTCGCTGCCAGTGCCATGGGTGTTGCTCGCGCGTCGCTGGAGTTCGTAAAGGAACGCTTAGCCGAAGAAGGGGTTGAGCTTGACTACAGGAAAGCTCCCCATGAATTGACCGCGGTCGAGCGTGATCTTATGGATATGGAAGCCAAACACAAAGCCGGTTGGTTATTGACGCTACGGGCAGCGTCCATGATGGACCATGGACAATCCAACAGACTCGAAGCCAGCATGTGCAAAGCATACGCCGGCGAAGTAGCGACCTGGGTGACGCAGAAAGCAGTAGAATTGCTTGGACCACTCGGTTATTCAAGGGAACTTCTTGTTGAGAAGTGGATGCGTGACGCAAAGATTAACGATATATTTGAGGGTACAAAGCAGATCAATCAACTTATCGTTGCCAGGAGTATTCTCGGTTATACACGCCGGGAACTGAAGTAATCACTGAAGCCAATAGCCAGATCGTGAGTCACTTTGACCTAACCGGAAAAGTAGCCGTAATTAGCGGCGGTTCCCGTGGGATCGGGGAAGCGATAGCACGAGCCTACGTCACTGCGGGTGCCAAGGTCGTTATCGGGAGCCGAAAGCTAGAGAATATCCGTCCGGTAGCCGATGCTCTGAACGAGATCTCACCCGGTTCGGCTGTCGGGATTGCAGCCCACACCGGCAAGCGCGAGGATGTGCAAGAAATGGTGGACTCGGCCGTGGAGAACTTTGGGCGTCTGGATATTGCCGTATGCAATGCCGCCACTAATCCTCACTTTGGCCCGTTAATGGACGCCGAAGAATGGCAATGGGATAAGATCCTCGAGGTAAATGTAAAGGGTTATTTTTGGCTTTGCCAGGCAGCCGCCCGGCAGATGCAGAAACAAGGATCTGGCGGGAAGATAATCAACATCTCCTCCATCGCCGGTTTAGAGCCGGGACCAATGATGGGCATATATAGTGTCAGCAAGGCGGCCGTGATCATGCTGACCAAGGTGCTTGCTACTGAACTCGCCGGTGACGATATTCAAGTAAATGCGATAGCCCCCGGTTTCGTGCGAACAAGATTCAGCCGGGCCATTTGGGATAATCCGGCCCTCTCTTCCGCAATTATCGACAGGATTCCACTAGGACGACTGGCGGAACCCGACGAGGTAAACGGCTTAGCTCTATTTCTCGCTTCTCGTGAATCAAATTACGCCACAGGTGGGGTATTCACTCTAGATGGAGGTTTTCTATTGACCTGAATTCTCTTGACTTCTCGCTCGATACAATTTAACGATTTGTCGCGGCTGTGGACGGCACTGAATCTATTAGCTGCTGAAACGGCTGACGCGAAGATCTATTTAACCTTACACTGCCGATTTCAAGACACGACAATAGGAGTAGATCGATGACATACCGAATAGACAAGGTAGCAATTATCGGCGCGGGTACAATGGGCGGGGGGATTGCAGCTCACCTGGCAAATATTGGAATCAATTCAATCCTTCTGGATATCGTTACCCCGGGCCTTAGCGAAGCGGAGAGAGATGATCCAGTTGCCCGAAACCGATTAGTTCAAGGCCTTTTCGACAGAATGGCCAAAGCCCGACCTGCCAATCTGGCCCGCAAAGACAGAGCGTCGCTCATTTCTATCGGCAATATCGAGGATAATTTTGATCTGATAGCAGATTGCGATTGGATTATCGAGGTCATAATTGAGCGTTTACAACCAAAGCAAGAGTTAATGGCTCGAATCGAAGCTGTTCGGAAGCCTGGAAGCATCGTAAGCAGCAATACTTCGGGCATACCGATTAAGGATATCGCCGAGGGAAGATCGGACGAATTCAAAGCTCATTTTCTTGGCACCCATTTCTTTAACCCACCTCGCTATCTGAAATTACTGGAGATAATCCCTACCGAAGATACAGCGGCCGAGGTGCTGGAGTTCGTAATCTCATTCGGGAGAAATATTCTCGGAAAGGGTGTTGTTATTTGTAAGGACACACCTAACTTCATTGGCAATCGATTCTTTGCCGTAGCCGGTTCTTATGGGATCGCATATGCCTTCGACCATGGCTATTCGGTAGCGGAGATCGATGCCATTACAGGGCCGCTGATCGGCAGACCAAAAACCGCTACATTTCGATTGCTCGACCTAATCGGTCTCGACATCATGGGACATGTTAATCAGAACCTTTACGATGCGATACCTTCGGATCCATACAGACAGATCATGCAAACCGAGAAAATGAGCGAGGTAATCGGTCGCATGATAGAAAATGACTGGTTAGGCAATAAGAGCGGTCAAGGTTTCTATAAAAAGACATTCGTAGACGGTAGGCGAGAATTCTGGACGTTAAATCCTGAGACTTTCGACTACGAGGCGTCGGAAAAGGTCCGATTTGATTCGGTCGGCGCCGTCCGAAAGATCGAGAAGATCTCGGAGAGGTTACCGGCATTGTTTGAGCAGAGCGAAGATCGAGCAGTTGCTTACCTGCGAGATACAACCCTCTATACGCTCGCCTACGCGGCTTATGTGACCCCGGAGATAGCATACCGGCTTACTGATGTTGATTCGGCTATTCGATGGGGATTCGGTCATGAAGTCGGTCCGTTCGAGATTTGGGATATTTTGGGCGTGGAACATACAGTAGCCAAGATGGAGGCAGCGGAACTGGAGATCGCTCCTTGGGTCAAGGAGATGTTATCATCCGGTCACACCAACTTCTACAAAGACGGCAAATATTATGACTTCGTAGAGAAGACATATAAACCGATGCCCGTCGACCCGAAAATCCAATCGATCCAGATCATGCATGATGCAGGGAAAGAGATAAAGCGCAACACTAGCGCCAGTCTTTTCGACATGGGAGATGGGGTAGCTCTGCTTGAGATGCATGCGCCGAAGATTAATGCCGTCGACGTCGATTTTGTAACAATGGCCCAGACGGCATTGGATCGGCTTGATAGCGATTTTGATGGGCTGGTCATTGGAAACAACGCCCAGGACTTTTGCATCGGTGCAAATGTGGCCATGACAGTGATTGCTGCGGTCCAAGGATTATGGGACCAGATTGATCAGGCTGTACGCACTGGTCAGGAGGTGTTTTTCAACCTTCGACACGCGCCGAAGCCAGTAGTTACGGCTCCGCACCAAAGGGTATTGGGTGGTGGCGTTGAATTAACAATGGCCAGTTGGGCATCTGTAGCCGATCACGAGACATATATGGGTTTTGTCGAGCCTTTTACGGCTGGCATCATCCCAGCATGGGGTGGCTGCAAGGAGCTGCTTCGCCGAAAAATCAATCCTGTTATGCGAACCGCCAATGCTGATGTTCTGCCCGTTATGGAGGAGGTATTTCAACAGATCGCAACCGCTAAGGTTGGAACTAGCGCCTGGGAGGATAAGGAGCTTGGATATCTCAATCACAATGACGTGGTGGTAATGAACAGCGATCACCGGCTAGCAACCGCGAAAAAGATGGCACTAGACCTGCTCAGGATGGGAAGAAGGCCGCCAGAGGTTGAGAAGATATACGCAGCGGGAAGAGATACACTTGCTGCCTTGACTCTCGGCATTCAGACATTCCATTGGGCTGATTATGCCAGTGAACACGATCTCTTAATCGGAAAGAAGCTAGCCTACGTCCTATGCGGAGGTGATTTAAGCCAACCCACCTGGGTCGATCCGTGGTATATCATGGATCTGGAGAGAGAGGCGGTGCTTTCGCTAATTGGCGAACCTCTCACGCAGGCACGTATGACCCACGTGCTTCAGACAGGAAAACCTCTGCGAAACTAGAGGTAATTGAGCGTAGTCAATATTGCTCGATTCCTGAACTGATCAGAAAGACTAATCATCGGAAGGTATTAACGAAAATGGGAGAATTAAAATGACTCGCGAAGCAGTAATTGTAGCCGCTAGCCGGACAGCTGTAGGTCGATCGAAAAAAGGCACAACCAGAAACTGGCGCTCAGATGATATGGCAGCGGCAGTGATCGAGAACTTGATGGCAAAAGCCGAAGCTCTTTCACCAGAAGACATCGATGATGTAATTATTGGCTGTGCCATGCCAGAGGGTTCCCAAGGGTTGAACTTCGCCCGTACGATCGCCCTAAGAGCTGGATTGCCGGTTGAGATACCTGGGATGACCGTCAATCGCTTCTGTTCTAGCGGACTGCAGACAATCGCCATCGCCGCAGAACGCATTATTGCCAATGGTGCGGATTGTATAATTGCCGGAGGCGCTGAGACGATGAGCCTGGTTCCGATGACAGGATATCGCATAAGCCCAAATCCGTATATGGTCGAAAACATGCCAGAGGTCTATATGAACATGATATTGACCGCTGAGCAAGTGGCCAGCGAATTTGAGGTTAGCAGACAGGCTCAGGACGAATTCGCCCTAAGGAGCCATAAGAAAGCAGCCGCAGCTTACGAGGTGGGGCGGTTTAGCGATGAAATCGTGCCTATCGAGGTAGAGGAGGTTTCTCAAGGTCAGAACGGAATTACGCGGCAAACGGTCACCTTTGATAGGGATGAGCATCTGCGGCCAGACACCACTCTCGAGGCACTGTCCAAGTTGAAGTCTGTCTTTAAACTGAATGGGACGGTCACCGCAGGAAACGCGTCACCGTTGAGCGATGGCGCTGCGGCCGTTATCGTAATGGAAAGGTCTAAGGCCGAGTCACTTGGTTTGGTTCCCCTGCTAAGATTCGTCGGCTTCAACGTTGTTGGTGTCCGCCCCGAGATAATGGGTATTGGTCCCGTTGCCGCGGTTCCAAAGGTGTTAAAGAGAACAGGAATGGACCTTTCAGATATCGAACTAATCGAGCTGAACGAAGCCTTCGCCGCCCAATCAGTAGCAGTCATTCGTGAACTTAGCCTGGATGAAGATATAACCAATGTGAATGGTGGAGCTATCGCCCTTGGGCATCCCCTTGGTTGTACCGGGGCCAAATTAACCGTTCAGTTGTTACACGAGATGAAGAAGCGGGACGTTCAGCTTGGCATGGTTACCATGTGTATCGGCGGAGGAATGGGCGCGGCCGGAATCTTTGAAAATCTGAATTAACTTACTCTACTGTTCGACGCGGAGAAGTCTAAAGACCAGTGATAGCGAATAGAAATCTACTAGCCGCTGGCTATGGCGCAGGCTTGTTGTGGATACCGGGCTGTAAGTAGAGAAGCAAAGCGGCCAACAAGGCCATGGCCGAGCCGAAAACAAACGGCGCGCTCGCCCCTAAGCCCATCCAACTGCCTACTCCTTGCCAAAGAACACCGGCTATGACGCTGGCGGGAAGGACAGTAAAACCAATCGCCGCATTGAAAACACCGTACGCAGAACCTCGCCTGTCTGCGCCGACCAGGTCGGCAACCAAGGCCCTGCTTACACCTTCGGTAGAACCGTAATAGATGCCATAAACCGCGAATAATAACCATACGTGCCACGCGCTTTGGGCAATGGCGAGGCCGGCATATATGACCGAGTACACGAGCCAACTCGCGATTATTATCTTCCGCCGTTCAATACGATCCGATAAAGCCCCCGCTGGACCAGCGACTAGAGCATATAAGAAGTTGAATACTATGAGCATGCTGAGTATTCCAACCAGGGTTAAGCCGCGTTCCTGAGCCCGTAGAATGATGAAAGCGTCTGAAGAGTTACCCAAAGTGAAAATGATGACCGAAACAAGAAAAATGCCGAAACCTCGACCGAGTCCCCTGAAGGATAGGGAGGGGCTTTGACGGGACGATCCGGTTTTAGCGACATCTTTCGCTCCAAGAATCAAGATGGCTACAGCGAGAGCTGCGGGCACCACGCTTATCAATGCTAGGAGCTGGAACGTCTCCCGATCGAGCTGAAGATTAAGTCCCTGAGCGTACCAGACGACGAATAGCGCGATTGATAATCCTAATGCCGCACCGAGTGTATCGCCTGCTCGGTGCAAGCCAAACGCCAGTCCACGTCGTTCAGCCGATATGCTGTCCGCTATCAACGCGTCACGAGGAGCGGTCCTAATTCCCTTGCCAAGCCGATCTGTGAATCGAACTGCCAGTACGCCAGGCCAGCTATTCGCCAAATATAGGAACGGCTTGGCAATCGTCGACAGGCTATATCCGGCGATGGTCAGCCATTTTCGTTTGCCAAGCCAATCACTGAACCAGCCGGAATACATTTTGACAATACTGGCGGTCGTTTCGGCCACGCCTTCGATCAGGCCTATTAACCCCAGGCGAATCCCCAATACATTGGCTAGAAAGAGAGGGAGCAGATTGAATACCATTTCGCTGGAAACGTCTGTCAGAAAGCTTGCCACCGTTACTACCCAGACGTTTCGCGGCAGACTACGTATTGCTGCAACCGCATTCCTCAAGGCACTCATATTCTTCTGGCTTCTAATATGCCACGATCGAATCGCACGAAGACGATGTCAATGTCATTTGAACCAACCACATGCTTGGCTGTCCAATTTTCGGGTCTATAGGCGATGGCCTCCGTAAGCTCGATGGTTTCCTCACCCACGTCAATCGGATAGCTTCGCTGCCAATGAGCCGTTCCACGCATAAAATTATACGCTCTCCTCGGATTCCAGGAGATCGCAATTCGGAAATCGGAATCGACAGGCCAAGGATCGTAATTTCCACCAGGCGGTTGGGGATTTGGTTCATTCGTTCCTGTCCATAATCCAATAGCAGCCTTGGCCAAGAGCGCCCCTCCAATCTCGCCGGTCATTCTATCAGCCGTGAATCCTGATATACCGGTAGCGAATTCTACCTCTTGCTGGAGGACAATATCGCCGGTATCAAGCCCTTCATCGACGAGATGCACAGTGACACCGCTTGCTTCCTGATTAGCGCTTCTGAATATCCAGAATAGGGGTGCTGGTCCTCTATGAAAGGGCAACATCGATGGATGGAAGTTGATAAATCCATGTTCGACACTATCAAGAATGTTTGCTGGAAGGCGGAGTGGAAAACAGGCGACACAAGCGATGTCAGGTTGAAAGGTGGAAATAGCATTCCGCAATCCAGCCATCTCGTTCCCGATAATAGGAATTAGCGGGATTTCAAGAGCAGAAGCGGTCTGTAAAATGCTATCACCTACAAATCGATTTACAATCGGGAGCTCAGATGGTGATGCCGGGGCAACGAATCCGGTCCGTGCGTTTGAAAATCCGCATACTTGATTCTCAGCGATAGCCAAAGCGACGCCACAAATATTGATGTCGTGTTTAAGCAATCCAATGAATGCCCGAAAGGACATCTCATTCTGCATACCAAGGAAAAGTGTTCGCGGACCAGAATCCTTCATGGTGGGCATTGGGCGATATCCTTGACGTGTCAACGAAAGGCACTATATTCGTATTATAGTTGAACCTCCTGATAGATAGGAACCTGTTTAGCTATCTCAAACTGTAGTTACGATTCAATAGATTGCTGCCTATGACACGTTTAGTTCATTGCGTAAAATTCAATCGAGAGCTTCCAGGATTGGACCGTCCACCAATGCCCGGTGAACTGGGTAGCCGTATATACGATAATGTATCCACTCAAGCCTGGCAGATGTGGATGGATCATGTAGTGATCTTGATAAACCACTATGGGTTGAACATGGCCGATCCTAGAGCACAAGAGTTCATCAACGCCCAACTTGAAGATTATTTCTTCGGCGAAGGTGCCCAGATGCCCGATGACTGGGTTCCTGAAGGCCAAGGAGGGAAAGGTGGTCCGCCGTCGAAAGGTGCACCAGGACCCTCCGGAAAGGGTGCTCCTGCACCTCCGCAAAAATAGAGCGAACAGACCTGGTAATCCAGCCGTCTGTGCGCAAATTCTACCTCTGCAATCGCAGCCTTATTTAGTAAAGCCGATCTTCTCGGGCTCCATCCCATGCTATACCGGCGATGATATTAAAGATAGTTCCGGAGCAATCGCAAACTTCAGTTTCTTCTGTGCGGAACGCAATGCTTCCTCAACCTCTTCCGGTGTGTGACCTCTTGCGAAGATGAATCCCAAATAACTATCGCCTTCAGGGAGTGGTTTCAGGGAATAGTTGAGACGCGCGGTGATTTCAACCTTTTCGACAAAGGGCACTGCCTCAGCTTCTGCACATCCTTCTACTCGCTTCAGGAGGCCCGCACCAGGGATAGGAAGCATCATTACGCCACTGGCCTGATCTTCACGCTTCAAGGACACAAATTCCATTCCAAATGCCTGGCGCAAGATCAGCTCTTCAAGGGTGTTTTCATCTGCGAATCGTAGCGTGTGAGAGCACAATCCACCGATGGAACGACCCGCCATTTCAATCAGCCAAGGACCATCTTTATTGACCCGCAATTCAGCGTGAATCGAGCCTTCGCGCAATCCAAGGGCTTTAGCTGCGATACTGACACTCGAGAAGATCGATTCCTGGATATCTGGAGATAGCCTGGAGGGTGTGACGTAAATCGTCTCTTCGAAATATGGGCCATCTAGGGGATCTGGCTTGTCGAACAAGGCCATTACCGTAAGCTCTCCATCGTCGAGAATACCTTCTAGAGCGACCTCGAAGCCTGGAACGAAATCCTCAACAAGAATTGACTTGGAATCAGTTCCAGGTTCTACGTGCGCAAGAAGGCGTATTAACCGGCGATTGGCGGATACGAATTCATCCTCGTTATTCGCCCGGATTACGCCGCGACTTCCGGATAGCGACAATGGTTTGACAACACATGGGTATGGGGTCGACTTAGCGATTTTGAGAAGAAACAGCTCGGATAAATCTTCAGAAATCGTGTGTAGCTTGAAATTCGGAGAATTTACGGGGCACGCCTCAAGCAGCTGTCGCATCCGGTACTTGTCCCGGGCTGCGCTTGCCGCTTTAGGGCTGTTGTGTGGAAGTCCTAAGGATTCATTGGCGACGGCCGCGAGAAGCGTTCCGCTGTCATCGACTGACAGGATCGCCCCTAGAGGATGATTCATCGAGTATGAACGTATAGACGCGGCCGCTTTTTCGACGTTACTATAGTCGAGACCAAGTGGGTAATTCCAATAATCGGCGAGATGCTCTTGCATATCTACCGCCTTAACAACCTCAATACCCAACCTCTCGGCGGCTTCTATGAAAGCCCGAGTTCGATAGGACCTTGAGGTCAATAGGAGGAGAACCCTTCTCGGCAGGGCATCGCGTCGATAATCGTCGTTGCTATTAGTCATCGTATCTTATTCTACCAACGCATCTATGGATCGGCATCGATAGTGATAATAAAAAGCCCGGTCGCTGACTTCCGCGACCAGGCTTTCTTCAATTCACCAGTTATTTTCTGGCCTGTTATGCGATCAATTTAACGAGCAACGTGATCCCCAGAACCGTTTCCGTTCGTTATGGCAGGTATGGCTATCTGGGGCTCATTTTTTCCCGAGACTCCTCCAACCGAGAATGGTGGTTCATGGCCTTCAAGCAGAGCGATCGCTAGCACCTCATCAAGATGGCTAACGCATAGAAGTTCGATATCTTCGCGGATTCGCTGCGGCAATTCAGGAATATCTTTGGCGTTATCATTTGGTAATATCACCGTTTTTATTCCAGCGCGATGAGCGGCAATAGTCTTTGATTTTAGACCTCCGATTTGCAAAGCCTTTCCCCTAAGAGTCACCTCGCCAGTCATGGCGACATCTCTACGTACCGGACGTCTCGTAAAGGCTGAGACAATCGCCGTTGCCATGGCTAAACCGGCGCTTGGACCATCCTTTGGCGTCGCACCCGCGGGAACGTGGATATGTATATCAGCCTTGTCGAAGACGAGGGGGTCTAGTCCTAGATCACGGGCGTGTGCCCGGGCATAGGTTATCGCTGCTTGAGCTGACTCCTGCATGACCTCGCCAAGGGATCCAGTGAGTTGAACTCTGCCTGAACCTTCGCTGAGACCGACTTCGATGGACAGAATATCGCCACCGAAACTGCTTACTGCAAGACCAGTCGCGACGCCAATCTCATCCCGTTCTTCGGCGACTCCATATGTAAATTTCTCTGGCCCCAGATGCTCAGCTATATCTTCAAAGGTCACCGTAAAAGGACCTTCCTTATCGTTGGCTACCATAACAGCTAGTTTTCGGATAACCGTGCCAATACTACGTTCCAGTTGGCGTACGCCTGCCTCCCTGGTGTAATGCCGTATCATCCTCAGTAATGCCTCATCTTGGAATGCGACTTTCGTTTCCGATATGCCATGTCCGTCGAGTTGCTTGCCTATCAAGTATCCCTGGGCGATGGCCATTTTTTCATCTTCGATATATCCGGGCATATTGATGCTTTCCATTCGATCGAGCAGAGCTGGAGGAATGGTCGCGGTTTGGTTTGAGGTAGTAATAAATATAACCTGGCTTAAATCGAATGGCACCTCGAGATAATGGTCCGTAAAGCTGTAGTTCTGTTCAGGATCAAGGACCTCTAATAGGGCTGAGCTCGGATCACCGCGCCAGTCACTCCCGACCTTATCGATCTCGTCCAGGACGATAACTGGATTCCGAGTCTTGACGTCGCGTAACGCCCGAATGATCCGACCTGGAAGCGCCCCGATGTAAGTTCGTCTGTGACCGCGGATCTCCGCCTCATCTCGTACACCGCCAAGACTTATGCGAACCATCTTACGGCCCATGGCTCTAGCAACTGATGTGGCGATGGAAGTTTTGCCAACTCCTGGTGGGCCGTTTAAGTTAACTATGGCGCCTCGCATCTTGTCCCCTGCAAGCTTTCGGACCGCCACATATTCGACGATCCTATCCTTAACATCTTCCAGACCGTAGTGATCCTCGTCTAAAACCTGTCGTACATGTTCAAGATCGAGATTGTCTTCGGAAGTGGACGACCACGGCAATTCAACGAGCCACTCTAGATAAGTTCTAATCACACTGGCTTCGGCCGAATGGCCGCCGACTCGTTCGAGTCGCATGAGCTCGTCAAGGGCACGTGTCTCAACTTCCTCAGGCATTCCGGCTGCCTGAATCTTCTCTCGCAGATCTGTAGAGAGTGTCGCCTCGTCTTCACCCAGCTCTTTCTGAATTGCCTTCATCTGTTCGCGGAGCAGATACTCTCGCTGGGCCTGGCTGGCTCCATCCTGAGCTTCTTGCTGGATTCTGGTTCTCACTTCCGCAATTCGAAGCTCTTTTTCGAGATAGTCACGGACCAATGATAGACGTTCCACACCGTGGAGGGACTCGAGCAGCTCGGTTTCGAGCGCGAAAGGCATGCTGAGCAAACCGGCAAGATAGTCCGAAAGCTTGCCAGCCGTCGTGATACCCCGCAAGGTGGTCATAACCTGCCTATTTAACTCGCCCAAAGTCTCAGCATACTGTTCAAGATACGCGATAACCTCGGCGATAAGTTCGCTCGCCTCGGCATCTGTTTCTTCATCGACTTCTTGATAGGTGCCTGTCAAAAATGGCTCTTGATCTATAAGCTCATCGAAACTCACCCGTCGGTGAAGTTCCACCAGCATTTGGACTCCCATGTGCGTCGTGCGTAGAACATCGCGCACCGTAGCCAGGATACCAATGGGCAGAAGATCGTCAGCTTCCGGCTCTTCAATCTCGCCATTTCGCTGAATTAGGACCAGAATGTCACCACTTCCTTTGTTAGCGGACTGAGCGGCCGCCAGCGAACGACGACGACCAATTGAAATCGTTGTGGTTGCGCCGGGAAATACAACGCCACCCCTTAGAGGTACGATTGGCACCACCTGTTTGTCTTTTGTTTCATCCATAGATTGTTGCTCTCCTAAACCCTTTGTTCATGCTACGAAAAAGATATTCAGGGAATAAGCGTCCGATTATCGGCTAGGATCGACGCAACTTCCCGTTACTAGGGTTGTGCTTATTCTATTGAAGGATGACGATCAAACAATAGGAAGTGTGTTAGAAACGCCTGGTGCTCTCTGCCAACTACAGGCGAGCTCGCTTCATTTTGCTGCCCATGGCGAAGATACTGATTAGGGTCGTGAAGAATGCGATGGCGATCTTCGTCGGATCGACAATTGGCTCGACACGAACGCCGTGCGGACCAATCTCGATCACTGCAACCGGCCTGGCGGCGGCCGTGCCACCACCGCCACCACCGCCGCCATAGCCAACGCTTACGGGTTCATCACCCTTTTCCTCGTCACCTGGGTTGTTGCCAACGCCGCCGCCGCCACCGTACCCAAAGCCCTTCATTACATGCAGTTCAGTTGCAGTGATAACCTTGTATTCACCAACTTCAACAGGCTCGCCGAAGACCGCTTTTGGATTAGCGACCGTATACAATTTTTCCATGAATTCGTACGCCTTGTCTTGATCTGGAACTAACTCGGCAATCACTTCAAAGGGTTTTTCCATTCTAATCACCTAATTCCTCGTTATCTACTGGGCCGATTTTCGGCTGAATAGCCAAAGTATCATGGCGATGGAAGCTCCAAAGCCGTAGATGGCTAGCTGGGCTATTCGGGTTACATCGGCTATTGGGATTGTTACAAACTCTTCGCCCTCTTGTACGCGGACTTCATGCGGCCTATTCCAAATAAAATCAAAAAAAGGTGTGCGCAGAGCGACTACCTTGGAGACAGGCGTAATGACCGTATTGCCTGAATAAATTGGCTCACCGCTGATTGACTTCCACTGCAGATGCCTTTTGATCTTCTCCATTTGACCTCCTTCGGTAAAGGTGACCGGCAGGTTTGTTCAGAAATAGTTGAAAACTTGAATGTACTTTAGCATAATTCATTATAGTTGCACTCCTGTCTTTTGAGCCTGTGGAGCTACATGAAGTGGTTGTGAGCTGGAAGGGATGCCTCATCTTGTCCGAATCTTAAGAGTACTCAGAGTAGCCACGACTAGCGGTCTACTTGTATTGTTTGTCGTTCTATGCTCGATGCCTGCCAGTGGAAGTGAGCGGGAAGGTCATTCGGGGCTGTTAGTTACCGAAGTCTATTACGATACACCAGGTATAGATGCTGACGAAGAATGGATTGAATTGTTGAACACAACCAATAGCGAGATCGATCTCTCTACGTTCAAAATCGGTGACGAGGAATCAAGGGGAGGAGGAGAAGGTATGATGCGTTTCCCAGATGGCTCATCCATAGGATCTGGAAAAACCATCATAATCGCCCAATCGTCCACTGGCTTCGAGTCACTATTCACTCGACAACCTGATTATGAAATTAGTGAGTCCACCCCGTCAGTACGGAACCTCATGCCTTACCGGACCTGGTCAGCAGGAGACATCCGCTTAGCTAATGACGGGGACGAGATCCTTATCCTCGATGAAATGAATGTCGCGGTCGACGTCGTGGCCTATGGTGACTCGACTTTTTCTGAGATCGGCGTATTTACAGGACCTACTGTTGCTAGCGTATATACAGGGCAGAGCATCGAACGAGTGCCAGCTGACTGCGATTCAGACTCGGGCTCGGATTGGCAACCTAATCGTACTCCCTCTCCATGGGAATCCAGCTATGCTGGTGAATGTATTTCCGGCGAAAGGCCCGATCTAAGATCGCACATGCTAATTGGTACAATACAGGGCCAAACTGACGTCTCAGCATATACCAATCAGCATGTTTCCTTTCGCGCTATTGTTAGCGGTGTGCTAGAGGATCAGAACGAACAAGGATTGATCTATTATTCTATTTTTGCACAAGATCTGCCTGGTTTTGACGACAACAATCCTTTGACTTCAGATGGTATAGCCATTTTTACGGGGCGGATCAAGCCAGAAGTTATTCCAGGGGACGTGGTAACCATCACCGGAAAAGTAACTGAGTTTTTTGGCTTGACCGAGATTGATGATGATGATCTGTCGATAACTATTGAAGGCCGGGGAAATCTCCAAAACCGATACGACTAAACCCTCCCCCAGACAAAGAAGACAGGCAGGATTACTTCGAGAGATATGAGAGCATGCTCGTCGAATTACCTGCGGCAATTGTCGTCGGACCCACTCATGATGGCTGTGGTTTCGAGGTGGTCAGACGGGATTCAGGAGTCAATCATATCCATCACGAGTTCGACTCTGACCTAGCCGGCTATGTTGTCAGTGTACTTCATCCAAGTGATGTCGAATGCGATAACATCCCTTCTGTGAATGCTGGAGACATGATTTTCAGTCTGATGGGTCCGTTAACTTACCATTTCGATAAATACAAGATCGTCTACCAAGATTCCGGTGATTTGAAGATAAAGCCTATCTATCCAACTATCGATTGGCAGCTGCCCCCGTTAACTGAAGACCAAATCAGTGTGGCTTCCTTCAATCTGAATGATTATTTCTATGACTCGAGTCAGGCGACCGAATCGAACGAAGCAACCGAATACAGCGCCGATCTAAATCTCAGACGAGAGAAAATCAGCTACATCATCGGGCAGCTCTTAAGATGTCCAACAATCATTGGCATTCAAGAGATCGAGAATAAACGGCTTTTACTCGACCTGGCAGAGATGCTTGAAAAACCTTGCGGATTTCTCTATCAAGTTAGCCATATTGACAGTCCCGATACTCGGGGTAGCGATGTCGCCTTGATGACAGATACGCGGAGGGTAAATGTTGAAGACATCGCTCTGAACCAAGAATGTACAGCGCTGCGGACTGATGTCATCGATCCACATGCCGGATGCTCTGAAAACACTTATCCTTTGTACTCAAGGCCACCTTTGTCAGCACAACTAATCGTTGATGGTGAACGTTTTTTCGTCCTAGTGAATCACTTCAAGTCGAAACGGGGTGGGGCGGCCGAGACGGCACCCGTGCGAGAGTACCAGGCCACACACTTAGCGAGACTTGTAAATTCCATGGCCGAGAACAACGGCCCCATTCCAACGGTCGTCATGGGTGATTTCAACGATTACGCCAGATCTCCCTCCTTGAATATTCTGACCAGGGATGGGGAACTTGTCGATATCCTTCGCAACGTGCCCGAAACGCAGCGCTACACTTACATATTTGACGGCGAGCAACAACTTATCGACTGGATCCTAGTTTCCCCTGTCTTGGCGAGAAGGGTCGCGAGCGCGAACATCTTGCACGTAAACGCCGATTATTCGAATGCGCTGAGGTTCGATCTTACGCCGGAAGGATTACCATTCCGATCTTCGGATCATGATATCCCACTCGTAGTACTGGCTTCTGCCGGTTCCGATGGCGATTTATTACCAAGTCTGGCGCTAAGTAATGAAGAACAAGGGTCAATAAGCCGATCTGTTGAACCTGGAAAGATTGAGTTACCTGAGGAATTTAAAACGGCTTACCGGAGTGTGTTCTTAGTTAGCCTGATTGCCGTTTCGGCAGGGCTGGAGGTTTTGTCTATCATGATCGGGAAACATTCCTAGAAAAAAGCGGTTTTGGATCAGCAAATAGTTCCGAATCCAATTTGCTCAGGCAAATGTCTGATACCTATTTCGAATGCCCTTTTGACTCAACGCAGCCGTTATATCATCTTCACAATTGACCATATAGGTTGTGATGTTGCTTGCCCTAAGAATTTCGGCGAGTGGTGCTGATGAGCTACTTCCACCAAACGATTCGGGATCGACAAGTATACATACAACCCGCAGCCCTCGTCTGGCGAGTTGGCGTGCGCTTACTGCCCATGCCTCGGTTGTCGTTGGCGTGATGCAAATAACGGTCGTACCGCGCGGGAATATCTGAGACTCCGTGTCAAGTAAATCCTCGATAGAGACCTGCCCCTCTGCGCGAATCACAGCCAGCGTCTCAAAGATTCGGTTCAACTGTCGCTCTCCACGGTCCGGTTGGATGATCTCGTGAGTCTGACCGTTGGCTAATAGCCCGACCGCACGGTCTCGTCTCAGGAAGTACTGGGCCAGCGACGCTGCAATCGTAACTGCGTACTCCTCAGTAGCATCTGGAAGTACGTATTCATCCTCTTTCCAGAGCAACCATGGGTGATAATCAGTCAGGGTTGAATCAGGATCCCCGACATCCTGGACTGACGCCACATGAGAGAATATGGCCATGTCTAATACAAGCCAGATATCGGCCAGCGGATCGAGCTCGAATTCCTTCACGATTAACCGATTGCGGCGCGCTGTGCTAGGCCAGTGAATCCGGCTGAAGCTATCTCCAGGGGCATAATCACGCACCCCTGCCGCATTAGTCGTCACATAATGAGTGCGCCGGCGCAGGGCGTCACCACCAGGCAACATGCCAATAGGCAGCGCGAAGTGATTAATAGTGGCAGCTAATGGATAAACCACGACATTCGTCGTGGCGCCGATAACGCGGTCCATTGGAAACAGACCGAACGGATCGCTGGTTCTTAGCTTCATTGGTCCTAAACGGTACCTTCCACGAATCCGGCAAATTGTGTTTACGCGCCATGTAAATCCTGATCGAGAGCCGAGCGAATTTACTACTTTGCTGGCAAAATGCCCATGAAGCGTTGAGAAGTCTCGAACTTCCAACCACAGCTTTGGTAGGATGCTTGTATTTCGTACCGTGAATCGCTCCTCCAGAGGCCGGCCAACCTGAGTCCTTCTCGTGCGCGTCACCCGGGATATGTACAGCCAATTCATGTTGCTGTAGGCCCAGAAGAAAGAGGCAATTATCAAGAGGGCTAACAGATAGGTGATATTGAAGAAAAGATCTCGACCTGTCGCTAGACCCGCGAGGAGTGACAGAATGACGAGAAATATAACACCGGTTCTGCGTTGTCTTAAAACTTTACGCATTGACCTGTGCGCCTGGGACTGCCAGGTTATCAAGGATATCTTGGACGATTGCTGATGGTTCTACATCTTTGATCCTTGCCGCAGGACCAACAATAATCCGATGACTCAAGGCTGGTTCCGCTAATGCCTTGACGTCATCAGGCAAGGCGTAATCTCGACCAAGTAGAGCAGCCCTCGCCTGGCAAAGCCGATAAATAGCCAGCGCACCGCGAGAACTAGACCCCAAATAAACATCAGGGTGCATCCGGGTCTGGCGGACAATGTCCACCACGTATTCTTTGATAAGGTCGTCGAGGTAGATATCCTTAATGGCGCGTTGCGCCTCCGCTAATTCTTCCACCGATACCGCCTGCTCAATGTGATCAATTGGGTGCGAGAACTGTTGCCGATCGAGAATTTCTATTTCATCGGATTTCTCAGGATACCCCAGTTGGATTCGAAGCATGAACCGGTCCAATTGCGCTTCCGGCAGAGGGAAGGTCCCCTCGTACTCAATCGGATTCTGTGTAGCAAGCACCATAAATGGAGGTTCTAACAGGTGGGTTTTGCCATCGACTGTTACTTGTCTTTCTTCCATCGCTTCTAGCAACGCAGACTGAGTCTTTGGAGTCGCTCTATTGATTTCATCGGCTAATACAATTTGAGCATGTATTGGACCAGGTCTAAACTCAAATTCGAGTGTCTTCTGATTGTATACAGAGACTCCAGTGACGTCCGTTGGTAACATGTCTGGGGTAAACTGAATACGTTGAAACCGGCAGCCAACTGATTTGGCGACGGCCTTAGCGAGTACTGTCTTTCCGACGCCGGGTACATCTTCAATTAGCATATGTCCTTGACACAATAAACCAAGGACTGTCAGCTGGACGGCGGATCGTTTACCGATTATCACTTGCTCGATGTTATCCACTATCCTATTGGCAATACCCTGTACATCTATCATCAATTGCTCCTTGGGTTGGAATTTGGGAAAGTATACCAGTTTTGGCGGTCAGCGACAGGATAGGTCTACCCCCTTCATCTAACGCTGATCGAATGTCGATAATGTAGAACAAATGTGGTAAAATTAGGGGGTAATTATGAGGCAGGCACCGAAAGAAAACTCGAAGCCGATGCCCGGCGTTATTGCTACCATTACTGCCGGATTTGAGTTAACCACCAGCCATCCTTGGCTTATTGCTTTCCCCATTTTGATCGATCTCTTCTTTTGGTTAGGACCCAGGCTGAGTATTGAACAATTGGTGGAGCGATCTCAGAGGATCTTGGCCACTGATCCTGGTCTGTCAGGTATGGTTGAGCAGATCTCTGAGCTGTCTGCAAGCTACAATCTATTTACAGCGTTAAGCGTCCCTTTGGTTGGCGTACCGGCTCTCATGAGCGGGGCAAGCCCAGAAAGTACGCCGTTGGCGCCAGCGATATTTGGACTAAACGACACGACAGCGTTCATCGGACTATTCATCGCCTTAACGCTCGTCGGCCTGCTGTTAACGGCAATATATTTCAGTCTCATAGCGCTTGTGTTGAGACCGGGAAAAGACGGGGCGATATCAGCCCTCATGAAACTTGTCGCTTTCATGAAGTCAACTGTAGTTGCCTGGATTCGCCTGGTCATACTGGGAATTTTCCTAATGGTGACCATCTTAATCATTATGCTTCCCCTCCTACCCTTGGCCTATATGGTGGCCTTATTGAGCCAAGGTCTGGGTCTAATGGTGATCATGTTAGGGATCGTGATTGTTGTGACCTATTTAAGCATGTCCGTTCCCAGTATTATTACCGATCACCGACCGGTTGGTGTGTCTGTTGTACATAGCGTCAAAATTGTTCGACGATACTTACTACCGACGATGAACTTACTCCTCCTCGTTGTTCTTATCGGATGGGGTACGAACCTTCTCTGGCACATGGCTGACGCTGGGAATTGGCTTACGTTAGTAAGCATCGCCGGGCACGGCTTTGTTAGCACAGCCCTGGTATCGTCCATATTCATCTTTTATCGAGACAGAACAGTAGCACGTATTCGTTGATTCAAGGAATCTAAATGACTAAACGTAGTACAAATAAAAACAGTGCATATAGCGCCCAAAGTATTCAGGTGCTGAAAGGCTTGGAAGCCGTGCGCCGACGTCCAGGTATGTACGTCGGAGGTACGGATGCAAAAGCCCTCCACCATCTGGTGTACGAGATCGTCGATAATTCTATTGACGAGGCGCTAGCGGGTAGGTGTGACCGGATTGAGATCACTATCAATGCAGACTCAAGCGTAAAGGTAAAGGACAATGGAATCGGTATACCGGTAGATAAACACCCTTCGGAGAATGTCTCCGCTCTGCAGGTCGTTATGACCATGCTGCATGCAGGCGGAAAGTTCGACGAGTCCGTTTACAAGGTATCCGGTGGTCTGCATGGGGTGGGGGCGGCGGCCGTAAACGCCTTGTCACAATGGATGGAAGTGACCGTCAAACGAGATGGGGGTGTCTACAAGCAGCGCTATGAGAAAGGCATTCCCGTCGCCGATGTCAAGAAGATCGCTCGCGTTCCTAAATCCGACAAGGAGACAGGGACAACGACGGAATTCAAGTTCGACACCGCGATATTTAAGGACGACGTAGACTACCGGTTTGAGACCCTTACCAACCGCTTCCGAGAGATGGCATTTGTGACCAGAGGAGTCTTCATCACTATCCGTGATGAACGCCCAAAACTGCCACGTGAGATGAGTTTCTATTTTGAAGGTGGATTGAGGTCTTTTGTCCGCTATCTCAATAGGAATCGGAAGGTATTACACGAGCCGATCTATGCTCAGAAAGAAGTTGACGACGTCGATGTTGAGGTTGCCGTTCAATATACCGATGGAATTGCGACTTCAGAGTTCGCATTCGCCAACACGATTCACACGCCTGACGGGGGATCTCACCTCACAGGTCTAAGAACGGCCATAACCCGGGTTATTAATAATTACGCTCGAAAAAACAGCTTTCTCAAACAGAAAGATAGTAACTTTACCAGCGATGACACTCGGGAAGGAATTACGGCCGTTGTAAGCATCAAACACCCAGACCCACAATTCGAAAGCCAGACAAAGGTGAAACTAATGAATGCTGAGGTTAGCGGCATTGTTTCATCGGTAGCTTCGGAGGCGCTGGGGGATTTCTTAGAGGAAAATCCTCGAGATGCTAGGCGGATTATTGAGCGATGTCTGACGGCATCGAGAGCTCGGCATGCAGCCCGGAAAGCTCGCGAGCTTGTAATGCGAAAGAGCGCGCTCGAGAGCCTGACTTTACCCGGCAAGCTGGCCGATTGCTCAGAGCGCGATCCTTCGAAGAGCGAGCTGTATATCGTCGAGGGAGATTCGGCTGGTGGATCTGCTAAGCAAGGAAGAGATCGACATTTTCAAGCGATTCTTCCTCTGCGTGGAAAGATATTGAATACTGAGAGAGCCCGTTTGGACCGAATCTTGAACAACAATGAGGTCAAAGCGCTGATCTCCGCCCTTGGCGTTGGGATTGGCGAGTCGTTTGACATCGGTAATCTCCGATACGGTCGAGTAATAATCATGACTGATGCCGACGTTGATGGAAGCCACATCAGGACTCTCCTGTTAACATTCTTCTTTCGCTACATGCCCACGCTTATCGAAGACGGGCATCTGTACATCGCTCAGCCGCCCTTGTATCGCATCAAAGAAGGTAAGACAGTCCACTATACATACACTGAAGCTGAGAACATCAAATTGCTGAAAAAGATCCAGAAAAGCAATAAGAAATACGAACTCCAGAGATACAAGGGTCTGGGAGAGATGAATCCAGACCAATTATGGGATACGACAATGGATCCCAGCATCCGAACACTCCTTCAGGTTGCGATTGAAGATGCAGTAATGGCTGATCGAACTTTCGACATGCTAATGGGAAGCGAAGTCGGACCTCGCAGAAGGTTCATAACAACCCACGCCAATGAAGTAAGAAATTTAGATGTCTAGCTAAGGAAAACAATAATGCTTGAGAAATCGCAACTTAAAGATCGAGATCAACGTCATCTGCTGCACCCTTTGCATCACCCGGACGCCCACCAGGCGCCACTCATCATAGAATCGGGACATGGTATCTGGCTGCGAACGATTGAAGGGAAGGAGTATATCGACGGCCTTTCGGGCCTATGGAATGTACTTATCGGTCACGGTAACCGAGAACTTGCTGAGGCTGCACGAGATCAGATGATCGATCTCGCTTATTTTTCAAACTACGTCGGTGTGTCAAATATTCCGGCAATCGAGCTTGCTAACAAACTTGCTGGTTACGCATATAGCTCTTTGAACACAACGTTTTTTGCCTCGGGTGGAGCAGAAGCGAACGAATCAGCCTTCAAGACCGCCCGTTACTACTGGAAGCGCATGGGAAAACCACAAAAGGTCAAGGTCATCGCTCGTCAAGATGGTTACCACGGAGTAACCCTCGCCGCAATGAGCGCAACCGGCATCACCCCCTATTGGCCCATGTTCGAACCTCGCGTTCCGAATTTTCTGCACATACACGCGCCATATCCGTATCGTTACGAAGGAGACGTCCTGGCGAACGAGACCATCGGAGAAGCTGCCGCACGCGCGTTAGAGGAAGCGATTCTTCGCGAGGACCCAGATACCGTCGCCGCATTCATTGCGGAGCCAGTACAGGGTGCCGGCGGTGTGATAGTTCCTCCAGATGACTATTTCCCTGCGATCCGCGCTATCTGCGACAAGTATGATGTCTTGCTGATCGCAGATGAAGTAATCACTGGATTTGGTAGAACTGGTAAATGGTTTGCCCTGCATCACTGGGGGATCGAACCGGACATCATGTCCTTTGCTAAGGGAATAACTAGTGGTTATCTGCCACTTGGCGGTATCCAAATCTCAGACAAAATCCGAGAATCAATAATGACGGCGCCCCCTGGTGAAAGGTGGATGCATGCATACACATACTCAGGACATGCTACCTGCTGCGCAGTAGCGTTGGCGAACATCGCTATTCTTGAACGAGAGAACGTAGCCGAGAAAGCCAAGAATCTGGGAGAGAAACTTTTATTGGGTCTCGAGCAACTCAAAGACATTGAATGCGTGGGCAATGTACGAGGTTTGGGATTGATGTGCGCGATCGAATTTGTCGCCGACAGAGAGACTAAAGCGTCGGCAAATATCGCCGGAGCCATCCTCCGCGAATGCCAAGAGCGTGGTCTGATATCGAGAGTAAAAGGCGAGAGTATGCTGTTTGCTCCTCCACTAATTATCAGTGAAGGAGAGATCGATCAACTTTTATCGATTTTACGCGAATCTATACTCGCTGTCTGGTCGAAATAGCACTGATTTCATGAGCAAGATCCGGGCATTTATCGCCATCGATGTACCCGACGAAGTAAGAAAATCTCTAGACGATGCCATACGAATTCTGGGGAGAGAGCTCACCCACGGCGGAGTGCGATGGGTTAAGTCATCGAATATACACCTAACCCTGCGCTTCCTTGGCAATGTCAGCCAGGAAAAATTACCGGCTCTTTACGATGGACTCGACGATGTGGCCGCGGGAAGTGCCCCGTTTTCTCTCGACCTCGATGTGCTCGGCTGCTTCCCCAACCCTCGGCGACCTCGGATTGTATGGGTTGGATTGGTTGGAAATAACCACCGGCTCAGCTCGTTGCATCGAGCGATTGAGCGGATGTTAGTACCGTCTGGATGGGAGGAAGAAGGACGTAAATACCATCCGCACCTGACGCTGGGCCGGGTCAAAGATTCGAATAAGGTTGTCGAGGCGCGGCTACCTTGGGGAGATCTTCTGGTAAAGGGTCGCATCGAAGCCAAGGCCATACATCTGATTGAAAGCCAGCTACTTTCAACCGGCGCTGTATATTCGATTCGACACAGCGGATATCTGACTGGCTAGTCTCTGTTCAATTATATAGATTGGATTTTTAATGACCTGAGATTCTTAGTCGGCCCATCGCTGGCGTCGTGCTTCTATCACGTTACTTAAACGCTCGAATTTGCCCAAGATCCAGTTAAGCTGGTCAAGGCTAATTACTTCTGCGACCATATAAATCGACGTAATACTGTCCGCAGTCACCGTCTTTGTTTTCGTTAAGTTAACTCTTGCGCCGTTTAAGATGTTGGCGATCTCGTCCATCAGTCCCGGACGCCGATATGCCTTTACCACGATCGGTATCGGATAGGTATCCTCATCAAGACCCCATTCAACCTCGATCCAGCGTTCAGGTTCGCCTGTAGCTAGGAGTTGCTTACAGTCCTTAGTATGGATCGTAACACCTCGGCCACGAGTGATGTACCCCATAATCGGCTCGGGAGGTATCGGGCTACAGCAGCCAGCCATCACGGTATGAAGACCGGCAATACCTCGAACAGTAAGTTTGGTTGATTGTGGTTTCTGCCGCACGATGAGTTGTCTTAGCTCGTCGTCGGGCTGCAGTTTTTGCTGCAGCGAGGCGATGGCCCCACCGATTTGCGTACTCTGGATGTCCCCAAAACCGACCTTGGCCAAGAATTGATCCAGTTCGTCATATTTCAACGCATCTGAGATTTCCTGAAGCGTATAAACATCGGCTACTCCCAGACGCCTGAGTTCACGATTTACGATGTCACGGCCAGATGCAATGTTTTCTTCGCGTTCCTGTTTTCTGAACCAGTTTCGGATTTTGCTTCGACTTCTAGAACTACCCGTGTAGCCATGACTCTCATTCATCCAGTCTCTGCTTGGACCACCCTTGTTCGCGGTAATGATTTCAATCCGTTCTCCAGATTGCAGAGTGTAGTCCAGACTAACCATCTTTCCATTGACACGGGCTCCGCGACACCTGTGACCAACCTCGGTATGGATGGCATATGCGAAATCGATCGGCGTAGATCCGACCGGTAGATCAATAACATCTCCCTGTGGTGTAAATACATAAATTCGCTCACCAAAAAGCTCCGATCCGAATACTTCTGGATCGTCCGTCGACCCGTCCGAATCGGTCAAGCCATCGATGATTTGCCTCAACCAGTTAACGTGCTGGTTGATGGTCTGACTAGGCCGACCACCCTCTTTGTAAGCCCAATGAGCGGCAATCCCTCGCTCGGCTTCCTCGTGCATAGCGCGAGTTCGGATCTGGACCTCGAGTGTCCGCCCGTTCTCGTCTATCACCGCGGTATGGAGAGACTGGTAGCCGTTAGGCTTGGAACGCGCTATATAGTCATCAAACTCGTTCGGTATTGGTTTCCAAAGGTTGTGTACGATGCCGAGTACCTGATAGCAGATGTTTGGTTGAACATCCTCGATAATGACTCTCAATGCTCGTACATCGTAAATCTGGTCAAAATTGAGACCTTTGTCACGCATCTTGATGAATATCGAGTAGATATGCTTTGGTCGACCGACGACCGTGACCTCTATATTGGCCTCTCGAATCCTATCGCCCAATACAGCGGCTGCGGCTTCTATGCGTTCGCTGCGCTCAGCACGCCGCTCAGCGATCGAGCCTGCGATTTGTCTAAATTGCTGCGGTTCAAGATAGCGGAATGTAAGATCTTCAATTTCCCACTTAATCTGCCAAATCCCAAGCCGGTTGGCCAATGGAGCGTGGATATCTCGCGCTTCAAGAGCAAGTTGTCTTCGCTTCTCCGGTGATAGCTCCCCAGCTTTCCGCAAATCCTGCAACCTGTCTGCGAGATGTATGAGGATTACCCGTGTATCCCCCTCGATGATTGTTAGGATCGCTCGCCTGATTGCTTCCAAGGTTCTTTCATTCCTGGTTATATCGTGCGTATCAGTGTAGGGTACGAGCCTATCCAGGGCTGTAACCAACGAAGCGATTTCAGAACCGAAGTTCGCTACGATATCGGACTCAGTCTTATTTGTGTGCGGCAATAATACGTCGTGTAAAAGGGCCGCTGCTGTTGTTTCGATATCCAGGCCCAGTTGGATGACAATGAAGGCGACAGACAGGTCGTGATCTACGTATGATTCGCGTGACTCCCTTTGCGCATCACCGTGGGCTTCATGGAGATAATCATAGGCTCGGCTTAAGAGCTCCGCCTCTGCATTGGATGATCCAGAGGGAATTGTCTCGATAAGCTGAGACAATGTAACGGGTGCAATCTTTGTCATGTGAACTTATTTGGCTTTCTGTACACCGTGAACGACATCAATCCGCGGTTCGTTGGCATAAAAACAGGCGTCCCCAATTGCATTTGGGACGCCTGTTGGTGATATTTACGATGACCACGTCTTGGACGATCTAGCCAGTCGCGTCCCCTTCATCATTGTTGTCAATAGTCTCCACGTCGTCGGTCTCCTCTAAAGCACCAACTTCTGGTTCATCGCCATTCTCTTGTTTTTTGGAGACTCTTGATTTACCTTCATCCAAAACTATACGGGCTCGTTCTTGTACTTCGCCTACGGTTGATTCAGCGTGGGTTCGATACTCTTGAAATTGTTCTTCTCCGACACGACGCCATTCATCGCCCTTGGCGGCAATCTGAGCTCTTGTCTCTGCGCCAGATTGTGGTGCCATGATGAGCGCGGTCGCTGCCCCGACTAATCCACCGATAACAAAACCGGCCATAAATGCACCAATTTCGCCCCCATTTTCGCTCATATAATACTCCTTTTCCTCTTGCCCCTAAATGGGCATTGTCCCTTATTAAGGAAGATTCTTCCTAGGATCACCGAACAGCGATTTCACTCCTTGTCGCACACCGGCAATTATCGATTTCGTTCTGACCACAGGTTCAACGACATTTTTGCTAACAAATCGCGTCGTACCCTGTACTGTACCGATCGTTTCGTTGGTTTGTTCCAACAACGGTCTTATCTCAAATTCGACCGTGTTCACCAGGCGAATAAGCATGACGAGCATCAGCATCAACACAATGCCAAAAACGCACGACTCGAGTGCTAAAGCGATGATGAATACATCCCTCATTGCCTCTATTTGCGCTGGGTAAGTGACCGCGAGCCAGACTACCACAACAACCGATAGCATCCCAACAGCCAGTAACACGACCACTCCGACGATAACGAAGCGAGACGGAATTACCTGAGATTCAGGGATCTGCGGTGTTGATGTACTAGTCTCCATAAAAGCCCTCAAGTGATTAAACGTTAGTATAGCATTTTCAGAGGGGGCGAACAATCAGCTCCTGCTGCGTTCGAGGAGCCAGCTTGATATCAGGGCAATCCATGACCCAAGACTTGCACTAAATAGATGAATTGCGCCTAATCTAAGAAGCTCAATGCCTAATAAATCACCTACGAAATGGCCGATTGCAAATCCTACCCAGGAAGCGAGAACGTACAGGATTATTCGTCTTGGTGGCCCTCCGACAAAAAGATGAAATGCTGCGCCGTAAATTGTTGCCAGTAGAAAACCGAGAACGATGCCAGATGCGGTGCCGATCATTGAACATCCTCATTAGTGATGATGCCACCTCCAAGGCAGACATTATCATCATAAAAAACCGCACCTTGTCCGGCTGTTATCCCGTATACGGGCTCGAGAAACTTAACGCTGACTTCATCGGCGCTACAATTTAGCACGATCACCCCCGCAGGCTTCGCTCTATAGCGAATTTTTACGCCAACACGCTTACCTTTAGCAATCGGGAATCCCGCAACCCAATTTGTCTGCCGAGCGTGAAGACTGCTTCGTCCAAGCTGATCTCGCGTACCAAGGATAAGGGCATTCTGGTCCGCGTTCTTGTCGATTACATACATCGGTTCTCCAGTTGCTATGCCCAGACCTTTGCGCTGGCCGATGGTGTAAAAGGGAATACCGTCATGTCTGCCTAGGAGTTTTCCATCCTGTGCAAACACAGGCCCGGGCTGAACATTAAATGTTGGCCGCTCAGACAGAAATCTTTTCGGATTGCCATCAGCTATGAAACACAGATCCATGCTCTCGTCTTTTGTCGCCACAGGCAATCCAAAACGCTTCGCCAATTCACGAACCTCATCCTTCGTGTAGTCACCTACTGGAAACATGAGCTTTCCTAACCGTTCCTGATCCAGTACGTGCAGCACATACGATTGATCTTTATGCGAGTCGCGTGCTTCGAGCAACTGATATTGGCCATTGACTTCATTTATACGGGCAAAATGACCGGTAGCCAGGAAATCAGCACCCAGTGCTAGGGCATGATCCAGTAGCAATTCGAATCGAACATATCGGTTGCATCGGATGCAGGGATTGGGTGTGAGGCCTTTCAGATGTTCCCTTACATAAAAGTCTACCACCACTTCACGGAAGAAATCCTGGACGTCGAGGACATAAAAGGGAATTCCGAGAAGGTCAGCGACACGCCGAGCATCTGCCATCTGATCCGGTGTGCAACACCGATTCGCCTGCTGATGACCTTTGACCGCCGGTTCGCTCCAAAGGCGCATCATGATGCCGATCACCTCAAAGCCCTCATCAATCAACAGCGCTGCAGCTACAGAGCTGTCGACGCCGCCACTCATAGCAACGGCGACCTTCTGACCTAGAGCATTCCGATCCACTTCGTGGCTAACCATCACGTTTTCGGACCTGCATATTTAGTCGCAAGATTCCTGAGGTTATCCACGATTTCCGGCAAGATCTTAAGTACTTGGTCAACCTCTTCATTAGTGTTTTGACGACCGACAGAAAGGCGCAGACCTCCCCGGGTCCACTCGTCTCCTAAACCAAGCTCCATGAGTACCTGCGAGGGCTGGGGATCCCCTGTTAGGCAGGCGGAGCCACTGCTTGCGCTTATGCCATTCACATCCAGGTGCATGAGCATATCATTGCCACTTACGTTTCGAAAGGCAAAGCTCGCGTTGTGATCCAACCTCTCAACAGAATGACCGGTAAGACGGCTATCGTCCGGAAAGGCATGCTGGATTCCAGCGATGAGACGATCTCTAAGCCGCCGGTAATGGGCCAAATCATTATCTCGCCCAGACACTGCGAGGCGATACGCCTCTGCCGCGCCAACTGCGTAGGGAACATTTACTGTCCCAGAACGACGACCATCTTCCTGTCCGCCGCCGGTAAGCGAAGAAACTAGCTCAATATCGCTTCGGACGAACAAGACGCCGATACCTTTGGGTCCATAAAACTTGTGCGCAGCCAAAGACAGTAAATCGATGGGCATTGCAGCCATATCCCATTCAAAAGTTGCGGCTGCTTGAATGGCGTCTGTGTGTAACAGAACGCCATTCTCCTTCGCGATTTTGCCGATCTCAAATATCGGCTGCAGCGTTCCGATTTCGTTGTTCGCGGTCATGATGCTGATCAGCACCGTTTCGCTGTTGATTGCCGATCGAACATCATCCGGATCAACGCGGCCGAAGCGGTCTACTGGCAGAACAGTAAGTTCAAAACCGAATGAATCTCGTAACTGGCGCGCCGTTTCCAAAACCGCCTTATGCTCGATGCTGCAGGTGATCAGATGATTTCCCCTGTTTGCCATTCTTGCGGCCATCATGACACCCCGCAAGGCAAGATTGTCACTCTCGGATCCACAGCCCGTGAAGACGATTTCATCCGCCTCGGCATTTAGTATCTCGGCGATCGTATTTCTCGCTTCTTCCAATCCTCTGTTTGCCCGGCGGCCGAAAGTATGAACCGACGACGGATTGCCATAGAAATCGGTCCAATAAGGCTTCATTGCATCGATCACCTCTTCTCGTACCGGCGTTGATGCAGCATGATCCAAGTAGATATGATTCTTATTCATTGCTCTCTCAATTTATATTTGCTTTCGGGAGTTCAGGATTTCTTGTCTATGCAATCCCGTATCTGGAGATTCTTCAGTCTTGGGCTAGCGGTACACGAACAAGAAAGGTAGTCCCATTTCCGATCTCGCTATTTACTTCAATTGTACCACCGCAATAATCAAGGCCTTCTTTAACCATGTACAATCCAAGACCAGTTCCCGCAATTCCCATTTCTACGGCGGTTTGAGCCCGGTAAAATCGCGAGAATAAATTCGGCATCCCTTCAGGTGGAATTCCAATTCCATCATCCGAAATGCTTACCGATACCCATTCGCCCTCTAAACGGGCATTAACAGATACTGTTCCAGAAGGTGTGAATTTTATCGCATTTTCGATGAGATTCTTGAAAATCATATAAAGCGTTTCTTCGTCACCTTGAATCAACGGTAGATCGCGCTGAATATTCGCCTCAAAGAGCAATCCTCTGCCGGCTGCCCGTTCTGAGAGAGGCGGTATCAGTTGGTCGAAGACCGGATTCAGATGCGAAGAATCCTCGACTGTTTGCAACTCCGTCGCCTGTAACTTGGCGAGATGGAGCATCTGGCGGACCATTATCTGGAGACGGTTGCTCTCCTGTTCAATAATCTCGAGGAACCGGCTCGTCTTCTGCTCGTCGTCTTCTGCCTTTCCTTTACGGAGGAGACGGGCATACATCAAAATCGTGGCCAATGGAGTATGTAGCTCGTGGACGATATTGTTGAAAAAATCGTCACGCATTCGCTCGATTTCTCGAATCTGAGTTAGATCGCTAAATACGAATACCAATTCGTCGAAATATCGGCTCTCATGTTTAATAATAGCCCCGCTGACTATCACTGGAACGAAACTTCCGCTCCGATTTTCTATATCGCATATTAATTGCTGGAATTGATTTTCGTCCTCGGTCACGACGTCGATAAATTCGATAAAGCCAGGCTGTTGCGTTTTGATGACCTCACTCAGTTCTTTTCCAGCCAACTCCTCATCTTCATATTCGAGTAGAGCATGAAGGGCCTCATTTGCGGCCGTGATCCTTCCTTCGCGATTTGCCGTAAGCATTCCCTCAGACATACTGGCGAAAATAGTCTCAACACGGCGCTTCTCGGTGATAGCGGCGTCGTGCAATCGGGCGTTCTGGATGGCGATTGCCAGCGGTCCAGTAATGGCTTGTAGGAGCCTGAGATCATCGTTATCAAAGGCGCCTTGGTACTTATTCACGGCTTCCAAAACGCCAATAACCTGGTCCTCTATGCGCAGTGGTACGCATAGGACCGATCTAGTCTCGAAGCCTGTCAGATTGTCGAATGCCGAATAAAAGCGATCATCACCGTAAGCGTCGTTGACGATGGCTGGCTCGCCATTTTTAGCCACCCAGCCAGCGATTCCTTCTCCTAACCTGAGGCTTACCTGCGGAAGAGTTTTGAAGCGCGAATCCATGATTGACCTGATGAACACTACTCGCTCACCAGAGGAATCAGTGAGACCAATTGATATTCGCTCTGTTCCGAGAGCGCGTTGGGCCGCATCGGCGACTGAGATCGCTATATCGTCTTGGTCTAACGACGCCGTTATTGAATTGCTGATATCAGAGATGAGACCAAACTCAACCGTCTGGCGATCAGTCTTCTGCCTCAGCATTGCCCGGTCAAGGTAGACTGTTACCTGAGAAGCAATGAACCCAAGATGCTCTAGTTCAAGTAGGGTGCCTTCCGCCGGCTCGAGGATGAATATCGCTCCAGATGCGCGACTGCTGTCTCGTTTGGTTGGAAAAGGAATTGGAGCAGATAGTATATTCGAGGATGCTTCTACCCAAAGCTCGCTTGATCCAAGGTCTGCTAACCTAGCGTCCGAGTTATTAAGTACAATAGGCACACTTTCTTCCATCACGTACGCCAGCAAAGGATTGCTCTCAAGCCACCGGGTTTGGAATGTGTCTCTATCTGGTTGACTGATCCAGACATCGACGTGTTCCAGGGAGGGATCCCTCAGCGAAACTATCACTTTCGCAGCGACAAAGTCTGAGAGCGACTTTGCTACCGCTGCACAAACCCCATGCGCATCAAGGACATCCACAAGTTGATCTATCAGATGTATCCAGAATGGATAGCGGCTTGTGTAAATGTTCAACTCCTGCCCACTAATCATTACGTTAAGTTATAACCACCCGGGGACGTCTTGGCAAGAACCTCTAAGTACTGTTTTCCGACGAATTCAGGTAAAGAACGACGGACACGAGCCACTACATTCGTTTTCAATCATGTGCGCATTCTGATATGATTCCTGTGATATGATTTGATTGTTTATGGGCAGGGCAGAGAGTTCCAGGGATATAACTTTGCCTAGTGGAGCAGTGACCAGCTTCAGATAGTTTTAAAAACATCGGAAAGAGCCAACTGTTCCACTGAGGAAAACTCTAATAGGAGATAGCATGACATACATTGATTCCATATACGCGCGTGAAGTACTTGACTCGAGGGGTAATCCAACGGTCGAGGCTCAAGTAACACTACTTGATGGGGCTGCGGGACGAGCTATTGTCCCATCTGGTGCGTCAACAGGCGTGCACGAGGCCTGGGAAAAACGTGACGGGGATAAGGATCGTTACAACGGCAAAGGCGTCCTTCAAGCTGTTGCCAGCATCAACGAGGAAATATTCGAGGCCGTAGTTGGATGGGATGCCACAGACCAAGTGGGTATTGACCAACTGATGCTCGACCTAGATGGAACACCTAATAAGAGCCGTCTAGGGGCGAATGCAATACTTGGCGTATCTATGGCGGTAGCCAGAGCAGCAAGCAGCAGTTTAGAGACCCCTCTTTACAGATATCTCGGCGGGGTTTCCGCCAGGACTCTTCCGGTTCCGATGATGAATATCATGAATGGAGGAAAGCACGCGGTCGGTTCAACTGATCTGCAGGAATTCATGATCGTTCCAATTGGCGCAGACAGTTTTTCTGAGGCCTTGCGCTGGAGTGTTGAGATCTACCACACACTAAAGAAAGTTCTCGCAAAGAAAGGATTCAGCACAACCGTTGGCGATGAAGGGGGTTTTGCGCCGCATCTCTCCGCCAATCGCGAAGCCTTTGAGCTGATCATGGATGCGATTGAGGCGGCTGGATATCGGGCAGGTGACCAAATAATGCTGGCCTTGGACGCTGCGGCAAGCGAGATCTATGAGGATGGTGTTTACCACTTAGCGACTGAAGGTAAGGTATTGGCAGGTCCTGAAATGGTGGACTTGTATGCTGGCTGGGTAAACGATTTTCCGATTATTTCCATCGAAGATGGCTTGGACGAAGATGATTGGGAGAGTTGGTCGCTGATGACCAGTCAGCTTGGAGATCGTCTGCAGATAGTGGGCGATGACCTCCTTGTCACAAGCATAGAACGGATTGAAAGGGCGATTGAAGAGAATGCCGTAAACAGCCTGCTTTGCAAGGTAAATCAGATCGGGACATTGACCGAGGCGATCGCCGCGGTTGAACTCGTTCAGCGTCACGGCTGGACGGCTGTCGTATCACATAGAAGCGGTGAAACCGAGGATACATTCATATCGGATCTAGTTGTAGCCTTGAACGCGGGCCAGATAAAGTCTGGAGCACCAGCAAGAACAGATCGCGTAGCAAAGTACAACCAACTGTTGCGCATTGAAGATGAGCTAGGCGATGCGGCCGTTTATCCAGGTATGAATGCATTTTTCAACATCGTTCCTGCGCGGTAATCCATATAAACATCGTATCACGAAAGACGAACATTTCAGCGGGTGAATGATGGGGTTCACGTGCAGCGGATTTCCCATCGTTCACCTGCTGAACATAGTCCCTGCCCTTCTCATCGCATAGACATTCAGCGGGAACCAATATTGTGTTTGCGGCGACGTGTTTCGTCGCTGAAGAACAGACCGGCGGTATATCGTGAAAACTCTGCTAATTCTGAGACACGCAAAATCGAGCTGGAAGAACTCCAACCTTAGCGATCATGATCGGCCGCTGAATAAGCGGGGAAAACGAGATGGACCGAGAATGGGATACCTCCTGAGAAGGGAGGAACTAGTCCCAGATCTGATCATTAGTTCGTCGGCTGTGCGTGCTAAGAAGACAGCTGAAGCAGTTGCCCAATATTCCGGCTATGGTCACGAGATAAAAGTAGCTCGATCTCTTTACCAAGCGGATTCATCGTCATACATCGGTGTATTAAACAGCCTTGCCGGAAATAGCGACCGCGTGATGGTTGTTGGTCATAACCCCGGAATGGAAGAGCTCTTGGAAGAGCTAACAAATGCCTACGAGAGAATGGCGACTGCTACTCTTGCCCAGGTGCGCCTGCCAATCAATGAGTGGCAACAGCTAGATGGGGCAGTGCAAGGTGAATTGGTGGGCATTTGGCGTCCAAGGGAAATGATCGATCCCCAATTTTACTAGTGGTTCCGGGTGACATTGAGCGTATGGCGCACGTGCCTTCAACAGTTTCGTATTAGCATACGCTTCATCCAGTCATCGCCAACTACATCACCCTACGAAGGACCGGCTCGCGGCTGTATGAGGTCCTTAACATTCTGGCTCTCGTATAATTTGCTGATACTCTTATTTTGGGCAACCCAAAGTCCGACCAATCCGATGCGGAGCTCGAAATAGGTGGTTCCCTCCTCGCTAACTTCACTCATGATTTCTCTTTCAACGAGCCTGTGTAACCCTGCGGTCACCTCAGCTGGATCAAGAAAAATACCATACTGCGATAAGTAATGAACCAGATCGACCGGTTGAAATGCGGCATCTGATTCGACGCGCCTGGAGGCTGCCGCCAGCAGCGCACGCTCGGTGAACGTCGAACGTTGCCAAAGATATGCAAAATGAACCTCGCCCAGCCTGAGCATCTCATTCAATGCCGCGTTGACATCGGAGATTGTTACATAGGCTTTTCTTTCTTTGTTGGCCCGATTTACGAGAGAGTAACAGACGAGCTGTAAGAAGTACGGATGCCCTGAGGTCACACGCATTATCTTATCAATTGCCAGGTCGTCGTAAATGATGTTGGGAGCGACTGGATTGCGGATGAGCCGCTCGGCCGTCTCATTGTCTAGATAGCCGATGTGTTTGTATAGCGCGATATTGAAAAGCACAGACCAATAGTCGCTACCCATTTCCTCCAAGCGATGAGTTCCGGCAAAGACGAAACCCAACCCTTCGCGATGTTGCATTATGTGTCTCAGGAACGGAAATAGCGTCTGTGGTAGAATGTTATCCCTGACGAGATTCTCGAAGGCTTCAAATTCGTCAAAAACCAGCAATATCTTCGTTCCATCGGGCAGTAAGTTCTGCACGGCAGGAATAAACTGCCGTTGAAATTTGCCTGCAGGATCGGTCTGCCACTCGGATGATTTTGGTACCGATATCTCCATTCCCTTCGCTGCTAGAGACTCCGCCATCGTCCATGCAAGGTCATGGAAGAAGGCGGGCATACCAGGGCTCACTCCTAGGGATTGGCAATCGATAAAGATGGGAAACTGATCCTCTGGAAGGTGTTGGTCGAGCTGAAGGAGGACAGAGGTTTTTCCGGTTCGACGCTGGCCGATCAAGATAAGAACATTGCGCTGATTTCCACGACCAGCGTTATCCCGAATAAACTGAAACAGATCCTCTCGACCGTAGAAAACCTGGCTATTTTGGCGAAGAGGCATCCCAGGCGAGTATGGGTTCAGAATTGGTTTGAAGTCGCGAATTGGTGGAAGCAGGTAGACCATATCGGCAAAGGCAATCATCTGTCCTTCACTCTGGCGGTCATCGTAGATGATCGAAAATACAATTCGAAAAGGCTCCCGGACATCGGGATCGATCGCGAATTGCACTTGTCGTTTGCGGCCAGGTGAAAGAATGGGTATCAGCTGCGATTTAGTCACTTTGCTGTATCCTGGATTAGCTTGAAGTGTAACCACGACTTGTTCTGCTGGGGCCCTGCCTTTGTTCGCGATTTCCAAAGCGACTATTGGTTCTTCTTCGGGTACCAGATGTTTTGTCATCAGCTGGATAACTAATTGGGCGCGCCCATGCATTTCTTCTACTTCGACCCTAACAAGCCCTAGCCAGCGGCTGACAATGGCTGCAAGTATCGTGTTACTGATCTCAACAGGGTATTGAACTGATTGGTGCTGAAATTGCTTCAACAGACCGATAGACTCGTTCAGATAGACTAGCCGGTCCTCGACCAGGTCTACCCGCTCGCTATCCCGCAATGTCGTGAGGACAGGTAAGAGTCTATCCATGGACTGGACATTGGGCACATGAGATCCCTCAACCTTAAGAAGTTGCTCAAATTGCGGTTTGAGTAAGGTGAGCTCAGTGATCGAAGGTGCTGTAATGAGCGATAAGGCCGTTCGATACAGGAAAAGCCAGCCATCGAGGCCAAGCCATTCGGGCCTCTCCTTCTCCGCGTCCTCAAGCGCACCGACTATGATTCGCAAAGCTGACTCTGGACGGCTGTCCAGAAGGTACAAACCATCGGCGAGACTAGTTATGGCTAGGTTTCGGTCCTGACGGGCAGCGTTAGCGAGATTAAGCAGGAAATATGGGGAGCCGTCTGTCCGGTTGTACTCATCATCGAACATAGCCAGCGTTAATTCTGGTTTTTGCTTAAGTCGGGCGTAATAGCGTCGAGCTCTGGCGATTGGTGACCGGGCTTGTCTGATGTAAAGTGCTGCACCACCGATTCCGACGATTCCAAAAACCAACGTAATAATGACGTCCAGCAAAATTGGCGATGGCGGGATGGCTGCAGGACCGGCAGCTGGTTCAACCGTTGCCGAATGCGATCCGTCATCATATTGGAATCGATAGCGAACCTCCTGGGCGTCCTCTGGCGGATCAACAGGCCAAAAGATAGTGCTTCTACCTCCAGATGCCGTTTTCTCGCCCTGGAATATCCATTGATCATTATCCGGATCGTATAAATCAAGGCCAACAATAACCGGGTCATTTTCAACGTCTATTACTGATACACTGATGCTGTAGCTGCCTTCGCCTACGTCGGTACGCGGATTAACGAGAAGAGGTGGTCTGTTGGCCTGGGATTGAAATAGTTGGACGATGCCATTATCGGTGACAGCGACGAGATCCGCTTGAAGGTTTGGCAGTCGGCGGATTGCTGAAACATTAACAACTTCACTATCTAGATTGAGCTGATCCCAAGTCTTCTCGCCGTCGCCAGTTATGAGCAAAACATCGCCTTCTCTGTTTCCAACGGCGATGTCAGCCTGGATATTTCCGTCCAGGTCCCCCCAGTATAGGCTAGTCACACGGCCCGGATCATTCTGACGCCATACGACTTCACCATTGATGTCGATTCGCAACAGCTGATCCTCATCCGTTCCAACGATGACCGAGTTGTCGGCCGGAATCGTCACTATAGGTGATCCTGGCAGGTCAACCTGCCAGAGCTGATTTCCCAGGAGACTGATGCCTCGGAGTGTGCCATCTTCGACGGCAACTACCAACACAGGAACAAGTTCGGGATCCCGGGTGAGATCATAAATGTCAACGATTTCTTCCAGGTACTCGGCTGTCCTAACAAATCCTGTGCCCTTGTTATCAAAGCGATCGATTGTATTCGCGCCTGTGCTTGCCAGAATGTCGACACCACGACCATCGCTGGACAACGTTAGCGTGTCTACGCTGGCACTAATCGTCGATCGCCAAAATTCATCACCGGTGAGCGAAAAAGCAATGATGAGTCCATCCGAGGTACCGACGATTATTTCCGGTGGTCCGCTGCGGTTAATATCGCCGACTGTCATCGCGGTAATAGTTGAAGGGAGTGACTTGGACCATAGTTGGTTGCCATCGGGGTCCAATAGTTCCAAAAACCCTTCTAAAGTAACGACACCATTGTCACTGATTGTGCTGTCATTATGAACCGCTACGATTGCAGGTTGAGAACCGGTATCAGGCTGGGCAATGGCGATGTCACTTACGACGCCTCCGAGCTCTGCTGCCCAAATCAATGCGCCATTGTTATTTAGGGCATGTAGGGTACCGCCATCAGTACCAATTAGAATTTCTTGTTCGCCGTCTTGATCGATGTCGGTCACCAAGAAAGCCTGAGATCCCGCTCCCAACCTGTAATCCCAAGCGCTGGAATATTGGCGAGCCCCAATTCCTGGATCGAGTAGTTCTGCAGTCGCAAATCCTGCAAGGAGCAGCTCGCTAATTCCATCGTGATTCACATCGACTAATCCTGAGAGTGCCGCGTTGTCAACTGCAGGAAATGACGGTTCAAGTCGCCTGCCTCCGCCGTCCAGCAGGATAATATCCGACGCCTCCGTACTTCCAGAAGGCTGGCCGATTACTATAGCTAGGGCGACCGGATTCCCACCGCTTTGCACCTCTGAAGAGGAGGAGATTGACAATATCGGATTATCAGGTGAATCGCTGTATGTACCCGCCCATATTCTGCGCCCGAGATCGTCATAGGCAATGAGCTTTCCGACGGATGTACCTACAACAAGAGCTGGTGTGCCATCCAAGACAGCCGTCTCTAAAGAAGTGATCGGTTTGTTTGGAGAGCGATACGGCCATCGGCGTTGTCCATCGGCCGTATACAGGTAGACCCGGTTCAGAGATGTGCCCAGAGCAATTTCCAACGGCTGTTCAGCATCGAATTCTACGATGGTCATCGCGCTAATGCTGCCGCTGTTTGAACGCTCCCAGATCAGTTCGCCACCCGGTGATATAAGAGCTAACTTGCTAAACCCCCCATCTGTGAAATAGCTATAAATGATCTCATCTTGACCGTCGCGATTCAAATCGGCTGTGACTAGGACAGGTTGGGCGTTCTGTGAATTCACATCTTGAAATACATGGCGCCAGACAAGCCGCCCCTCGTTATCAATCTGCCTCAATTCTCCATTCGCGAGAGCAACAAGGACATTATTTTGCTCGCTGGATGATGTGCCGACTGGACTAACTGCAGTGGGTATCTCTCTAAGAGATGTGGCGAACAGCTCGTTTCCTTCGCTGTCAAGGGCAATGAGACCGGCTTCTGTTAGAAGCAATATTTCGTTCGTGGGCTCCATTTCGCCATGAAGATTGAAGGTGGCGATTCCCACGACCGGCGCTGTAGTTTTATAGGGGACCGACCATCTAGCAATGCCGTCGGCTCCAACTAGAATTACATCTCCGTCACCAGCTACGACGACTAAATCATCGATTCCATCTTGATCGATATCAGCGACATTGATTCGACTTAACCTATCTGGGGCGTCATATCGCCAGTAGACGAATGAGGACGACTGAGCCGCGGATAACTCAAAACTCGCCAGTATCGCAATTACTGCTAGGACAATGGCCGCCAGCAGCACCCGTGATAGCCGAGGAAAAAGACAGTGACGGTTGAATCGTCTAGGATTCTGGCTCTCGTAGAGCATACCCCACGCCGCGTTCACTTACGATCCATTTGTCGTAGGGATCGATGGCCCTGCGAAGACGTTTTATCAGCGTCTTGAGCCGGTCCGGATCATCAAGTAATGCATCTCCCCATACAGCTATTTCTAACTCGGAACCGTGTATGACCTGACCTGACTGATGTCCAAGTCGAGATAGCAAGTCGAATTGCGATGTTGTCAGACTTAACTCACGACCATCGGCATGCACCTGATGGCGTTGTCGATCTATAACGAACGGGCCCGCCTGAATGATACCTTTTACCGACTGTCTTCGAACAAACCGCTTCAGTATGTCGCTGGTGTACGTGTATCCTTCATCGGTTACCTCAACCAGACATTGCTGCTCAAGTTGCCGCATCGGATCCACCGGCCCATTCAGAATCGCAAGACAGTATTGTTCTTCGGTTGACAGATTCTGCCATAGGTATCCAAGATGCGAATCTGACTCAATTTCTATAGAGGCATCCAAATCATTGAACGAGCCCTTGAACTCATCAATTCGTTTCTCGGCCACAGCGTTAAAGGCATGGTAGCCGGCGATATGTAGGAAGAAAGGATGGGGGCCAACGAGGGCTATTAAGTGTTCGCAAAGCGTATCTGAGAACTCTATTCCAGTTCCTTTCAACCGTTTGTCGATTAGTTCGAGCGCCTCTTGCCGCGAAAACAATCCTAATGATAGGGTGACAAAGATGTTGAAAAAAGGTGAGCTGAGGATTTCCTCATCAGCGGTAATGTCGAAGAGAGGACGCTGGCTTGCTGTCAAGTAGGCAAGACCATATTTCGTCGTTAACCCTCGTAATCGGGCAAAGAAATACGGTGTAAGTCGCGAATTGGCTGCTAGAAGCTCAAATTCATCAAGTAGCACGATTACTGATGTTCCCGATCGGAACATTTCTCCCAGAATGATATCAAGGGAGCGATAGGTGCCTGGTCTTTCCACCTTAGAGGATACACCGCTATCCATCCCCGCCGCATCCATGACACACGTCATGAGCGCTTCATAAACTTCTTCGGGGGGTGATCCCCCTAATTCCTGACAATCTACGAGAGCGACAACCGTCTCTAAGCGGGTTATGCCCGATTCTATGCGTGTTGAAGGCCTTCTGAGGTGTAAGAGGAGAGAGCTCTTCCCAATCCGTCTTGGGCCAACCACCGAGACACTTTGTCCATTATGAAACAGACCTAAGATCTGGCCTATCTGTTCTTCACGACCGTGAAATTCTTCAGCCCGCCTTATCGCACCCCTGTGGAAGAAAGGATTGTAAATACTCATGATGCTATTCTATTACGGACGAGAGAAATCGTGAAGCGACAAATACATTAATCTATCCAGGAATTAGATTTCAGTTTCTGTTTGGGACGTAGCTGTGTCCCGAATATATCGATATAGAACTCCTAAAACTGTAGCTGGTTCTGTATCGACTTCTCGATCGTAGCGTCGCGTTGTGCGGCTTCTACTGATGTGGAGATAGCGGCGTGCACGGGTAGTTCCGACATAGAACAATCTAAGCCTCTCGCAAATGACTTCTATATGCGCGGTTTCCGTAGCAGACCTACCTGCATAAAGACCCGCGCTGCCTTCCATTAATAGTCTCAAATGGGCTATCGTCTCGGCCGATGGATCGTTTCCTGACGGCATTCGGATTCCGAAGAACGGGGCGTCAAGATCACTTGGAATCCACCCGCCATCGATACCGACGATGAAAACCGCATCCCACTCCTTGCCTTTTGCACCATGTTGCGTCGCCAGCGTAATAATACCTGGTTTTGGCTTGTACCCTGCTTCATCTCTCGAGTTGAAAGAGATTGAATGAATACCTCTAGCAACATTGGCTAATTGGGCACAAATCTCTGGAAGACGCCACTCTGGATGAATATCCAGCCATGAGCGCGCTGCGCCTGACAATTGGTAAGCGACGGCCAAATCCATCTCCTGTGTGCGATCTGTCCCACCATTTTTTGCCGAATATAGCTCGTCGGATAGAGTGAGGATAAGATCGTCAATGGCAAGCGGACGCAATTCGAATAGTGATCGCAGATAGGATGAGAACCGCGCCAGAATTCGCAGCTCTGTATCAGTCGCGACACTTTGCGGCAATGACAAGCCTAATTCCTCATCATCCGCACCAAATAGGAACGATTCTGGTTTATGAACGCTCAGCAGTATGGTGTGGATTCGCTCAGGAATCACGCCATCGGATGCGAGCGCTGGATGCCCTAGCTCATTTAAAGCCGAATAAGTCGCTGCCAGGGCTTTCTTGTCAAGTGGATTCACTAAGAGTGACAGCACGGCCGTGAGTGAGGCGGCAATCTCCTTTATCTGATTGTCACTCCTTAGCTGATCATCGTAATCGGCCCCCTTTGCATCCAGGTGCCTCGCCATCTCATAACCAAGATTGTTTGTTGGGACAAGAATGGCCAACGTGTGATCGGGGTGATCATTCGCGTAGGCGATTGCCATTTCTGAAACCTGGGGGAGCTCCTCTTCCTCGCGCTGCTTAAAGACGCTGATCTTGATCGACGACTCATTATCGGACGGATTGGGCTGGCCATCTTCTTCAGGCGTTGGCAGAATCACTTGCCGGCGGAATGCGTTCAATCTAACTTCAGGGACTGGGTGCTCGTCGCAAACCCAGTTGACCAAGTTATTTGCTGCGCCGAAGATTAAAGGAGCATTTCGTCCTGAGTGTGGCAGAGGCAGGGTCGTTACATCATCTCGATCAAGAAATCTGTTGAACTGCTTTGGATGGGCTGCCGTAAAAGTGCTCGTAATGGCCTGATTAGGATCGCCAACCCGTACCCAATTGCCGTATTCGCCAGTGATGAGTTCAAGTAAGTGTTCTTGAAGGGGCACACTATCTTGTGCTTCATCTTCAAGAACAAAAGGCCACCTCTGGCGTAATGCCGCGGCAGCCTCTCGGTCGGACTGGAGAATTTCCGAGGCGTGCCAGATCAAATCATCGAAATCCAACGCCGATTGTCGGATAAGAGAAGATTGATACAGGGAATAAATCTCCGACAGGATGCCCAGGAGAGGGATCTCCAAAGTGCGGTATCGCCCACCTTCTTCAGATAGCTGTGATAGTGAGCGGAGCGGTTGAGAGGCCTCAGAACTATCCTGCTGGAGTCGATCGAGTATCTTTTCCGGGGTGTATCGATAATTCTTCGCTTCTCGAATGAATTCCCTGCTGATTCTCTCGATAACACTTTGCCAACGCACGCGTTCTTGAGGGCTGCTGTCAAGCAGGAGGCTCTCCCATAAATCCGAATTTGCATCGATCCATCTTGAGACAGACAAGGAGATGAAATTGCTTGACTCCGTCTCGTCGGTAATAAGCAAATTCTCTAGTCGACCATCACCCCCACCGGCAGTATTTTGGACTATTTCAAGGGCCAGGCTGTGTAGCGTTCGTACATCGAATCCGACTGGATATGCTCCAATTTCCTCGAGGTTCTTGCGGATGCTGGCACGAAAGGTCTCGACGCTCGCGTTCATGTAGGTAACGATCAATACTTGCTGCCCTGCTTCGGGATTGACGAAGCCTTGAGAGAGCAATTTCGTTGCCAATAGAGACAATATGAAGGTCTTGCCACTTCCCGGCACAGCGCTGATCGCCATCCGGCCGTTCGTGTATTGAAGAATATCCTCTTGGGTTTTACGAAGTCGCATCAGTATGAGTATACCAAAAAGATCCGCCATCTGTTGCAGGTTACATTCGAATGGTATCATTACCTGCTATCGAACAAGAGAACTCCTTAGAGTGCTGCATCAGATGTTGCTACCCGCTGTACTAGCTTGGCTCCAATACAGAATCAAGCTTTTCACCTACCTTATAATCTGCTTTCCAATAACGATTCTAGTTATTGGATCGACAAATTTGCAGGACAACCAGCTACCAGATTCAAGATTCGGCGTTGCGGAAGCCTTCTGGGCTCCTGAAGATGCTGTGGAATTAGGTGTTGGTTGGGAGCGTATCCTTTTCTATTGGAAGGAAATTCAACCAGAAGGACCTGACGATTGGAACACATTACATGTTCGTGAAGAATGGCTGGTAGATGCGGAGGCAAACGGCCGAGAGGTTGTTGGCCTATTGAAAAACACGGCGATCTGGGCCTCGGAAGATGGGACAGAAGCTGGTTTACCGATCGGGCTGGATCTTCCCGTTGAGGACCCAGCTAATTACTGGGCAAATTATACTCGCCGAATTGCCCAATATTACAGTCCCCGGAATGTGCACAACTGGATTATATGGAACGAGCCGGAGATCACAGCAGATACATACGGCTACGAGTTTGCTGGATCTGTGGAGGACTATTACAGACTACTGAAGGTAGCCTATCAGGTTATCAAAGAGGTGGATCCTGAGGCGACAATACACCTCGCGGGGGTTACATGGTGGCATGACCAGACATTCCTCCGTCGTCTCTTCGACATCGCTGCCGCGGACCCGGAAGCCGACGAGAATGGTTGGTTCTTTGACGTGATTTCCTTACATATCTATTTTCGACCGGATTCTGTTTACTCCATCGTTCAGCAAGTCCAGGAATTGCAGCAGGAATATGGGTTGGACAAAAGTATATGGCTGAATGAGACGAACGCACCGCCGAACCGCGATCCGCTCTGGCCGGTTGATCGGCCCTCCTTTCAGGTGGATCTGGATCAACAGGCCTGGTTCATCATTCAAGCAACGGCGCTGGCTCTGTCGGCGGGTACGGAGCGCGTTGCCGTATATAAACTGGCGGATGTGATGCTTCCTGAAGGAGGCGAATCTTTCGGTTTGGTGCGGCAGGATTCGAGCCGGCGCCCAGCGTTCATGGCCTATGCGGCGACAATAGATAACATTGAACACTTCAGTGAGGTAACGCTAAAGCAGCATCCCCATTATTATGTGGCTACTTTTGCCAGACCAGATCATGTAACCAGGATCGCTTGGGCACGAACCAAACAGGGTGTGGTATTGGAAATGCCCGCTCTCGCAGATAGCGCGACCCTGGTAAACTTCCTGGGGAACTCCGCCGACGTAACTGCCACGGATGGCGTGTACGTGATCGCTCTGCTGCCCGCAGTATGTCACGAGGAATGTCTTATAGGTGGAGCACCAGTCTTTATAGTTGAAGAAAGTGCAGGTGAGGACATCCGTCAAATCGAGACCGCGGTCGCCATTGCGGGTGTTCAACCAACACCTTTTACCTATGCATCTGCGACCCCTTATCCAACATCCACCGCCACAGCTACCATTACGCCTACGTCTTCCCCATCACCCGCGCCCTCAAGAACATCTGATGATCCACTGCTCCTGGTGGAAACAAAGGTAGAACCAACCACCGCATTCCCTGATGAAGGTGCTGCAGAAATCAGATTAACTACTGAGAAGACCGATTATGTTGAAACACCGGAACCATCAGAAGATTCGTCCGACCTAGATGAAAATGAATTTAATGACGAAGGGCTAGAGAAATATCTAGGTCTGCTGCTCCTTGCAGTAGCATTCATACTCCTAGTGCTACTGACGGCACATGCCCTCAAGCGGCGAACTAGATAAGAAGACAGGCGCTCGCCTTCCCGACGATGAATCCCTCAATTTTCAGTCCAGTTCTGTTCATCATCACTTATTTTCCCTATCTCAACCATTTCCGTAGTACTGTTTTGAGGCATCTATTTACAACCACAGTGCCGTTCAGTACAATCGTACCTGCTCGACGCCCGGATTATAGGGTGAAATAACATAATCGTTGGATTCCTGTCGAACGATTACCTGCAGCCTTCAAGGAAGTCGTTTATGAGTGATCTGATCGGTAGAACGCTCGGCAAATACCAGATCGTCGTGCGCGTTGGTCGGGGGGGCATGGCTCGGGTATACAAAGCCTATCAGGCAAGTCTCGACCGCTATGTTGCACTCAAAGTTCTCCACGGTCACCTGGCTGAGGAAGACGACTTCATACAGAGATTTGAAAGAGAAGCAACCGCCGTGGCTCGTCTTCGGCATCCGAATATCGTTCAGGTATACGATTACGACACGGAAGATGAACTCTATTTCATCGTCATGGAGTTCATTGAGGGTCCGACCCTCAAGGCTGAGCTTATTGAGCGTCGGAAGCGGAAGATAGAAAACGGTGAAAGCCTCTTTACCCTGGACGAGGTATCAAGGATAATCTCTACTTTAGGTGATGCCATCGATTATGCCCATTCGAGGGGCATGATCCACCGCGATCTGAAACCTGGCAACATCATGTTTGCCGCCGACGGGGAGGTGCTGCTCGCGGACTTTGGTTTAGCTCGTATGGTGTATGCTTCACGCCATACGAGGACCGGCGCCCTATCTGGAACACCGGCATATATGTCCCCGGAGCAGGTTCAAGGTACCAGGGTAGATACGCGCTCGGACACATACTCGCTTGGCGTAATCGCGTATGAGCTGCTGACCGGACGCGTACCCTTTGAAGCAGACACAACATACGCCATCATGAGCAAGCACGTCACTGATCCGGTCCCTAGTCCAAGTATGTTAAACGCCTCGATTTATCCCGAGGTGGAGAAGGTATTGCTCAAGGTTCTGCGCAAAGAACCTGACGATCGTTACCAGAGCGCAGGCGATTTCTCTATTGCCCTTTTAGAGAGCTTCGGCGTTTCTCCTGAGGTACCTAAGAAAGGACCTCAGTTTGTGCCGATTGCCACGTCAGTTGACAGCCAGGAGGCATCGCCAGTATCAACCTATGCGGGGACCACCCCTATGAGCCAGGTACTGGCATCCAGTCCGTACCGTGGTTTGTACGCGTTTAGAGAAGAGGACGCTCCCTATTTCTTCGGAAGGGAACTCTTTACCGAAAGGCTTGTTGACACGGTGACCAATCGGCATATGGCGGCTGTAATCGGTCCGTCGGGTAGTGGCAAATCATCTGTTGTCTTTGCTGGCCTTCTACCGACCATCAGAGATCGAAGTGGATGGAACGTTCTTTCAATCCGACCGGGTAGCCGTCCGTTTCATGCTCTGGCAGAGGTACTCGTCGGCGAGATGAATGGTGATCTTGGCGAAACCGACCGCCTCGTCGAGATCAGAAAATTAGGTTCCGCTCTGAAGGGTGGAGACCTGGAGCTCGACGATGTTCTCGGAAGGCTAAAAAAATCGCAGGCTGATGACATACGCCAACTTCTTGTTGTCGATCAATTTGAAGAGCTCTATACGCTCTGCACTGACGAAGAGATTCGCCGCAAATATCCAAATGTTTTGTTTCAAGCGATCGCGGCCAGTCGAGACCGCCAGGATTTTGACTTCACGCTTGTTTTGACTCTTAGGGCTGATTTCATGGGCCAGGCTCTGGCCAACCGGCCTTTTGCCGACGCTCTTCAAGATTCAGATGTCAAGCTCGGACCGATGACCAGGGCAGAGTTGGGAAGGGCAATTGAAAGTCCCGCAGGGAAGAAGAATGTCATTTTCGAAGCTGGGCTTGTCGACAGAATTTTAGATGATGTGGGGGATGAGCCTGGCAATCTGCCGCTCCTGGAATTTGCGCTAACTTTGCTTTGGGAACGCCGGTCCGGACGACGTCTCACGCATTCCGCCTACGATGCGATTGGAAGGGTAGAGGGATCTCTTGCTCGCTATGCTGATGAGATATACGAGCAGCTAGGATTCACCGAACAAATTCGAGTTCGCCATATTTTCACTCAGATGGTACGGCCAGGAGAAGGGACAGAGGACACACGCCGTCTGGCAACACGAGACGAACTAGGCGAAGAGGATTGGCTGCTGGCTCAGCGTCTCGCTGATGCCCGCCTGGTCGTCACCGGTCTTACTCCGGAAGGATTGGAAACGGTTGAAATCGTACACGAGGCGTTGATTCGCGGCTGGGGCAGACTGCGGGAATGGATGAACGAGGAGCGCGCCTTTAGAACGTGGCAAGAAAAGCTACGGGTAGCTCTGCGTCAGTGGGAAGATAGCGATCGTGATGAAGGCGCCTTGCTTCGAGGTGTTTCCCTGGGAGAAGCTGAGGATTGGATGCGCAGGCAAGAACGCGATCTTAGCCAACCAGAACGCGAATACATTCAAGCGAGCGCGATCCTACGTGAAAACGAGGCCGCGGAAAGAGAAGCTCAGAGGCAGAGAGAACTTGAATCCGCACGGCACCTGGCAGAAGAACAGCGCCTTCGGGCGGAAGCAGAGCATCAAAGAGCAGAAGAACAACTTAAATCGACCAAGCGGTTTCGATCTCTGACTGGAATTCTGGCTGCTGTCTTCGTAATTGCCGTAGTCGCGGCGATCCTGGCCGTTGGTCAACGACAAGACGCAGAGCGACAAGCGAATGCCAGAGCCACCGAGGTTGTTGTTAGGACCACGGCCGAGTCGAACGCCCATGAGAGCGCCAATCTTGCCGCGACAAGGGCTGATGAAGCCATGATGGCCCAAACAACCGCGGAAGCAGAAAGAATTCGGGCGAACCAGGAGGCTCAGGACGCCGAAATGGCCCGGAATGATGCCGAGGTTGAGCGAGATCGGGCAGATGTACAGGCCGAACTAGCTCTTGCTCGGCAGTTAGCGGCTCAATCGACAACGCTCCGTGGACCGCAACTCGACCTGGCCCTTCTTCTGAGTCTCGAGGCGTATAATATTAACGAATCGGCCGAGACCGTAGGAAGTATCTTGTCTGGCTTGCAGGCCAGCCCAGGCTTGATCACGTATCTTCGAGAGCATCCGAGCCTCTTGCAGAGCGCCGTATTCGGTCCAGATGGAGAGATACTAGCAACCGTTGGCTCTGAGGGCCTTGTCCTGCTATGGGATGTGGCTTCTGGTACCCTCTTGCGGGAACTCGTTGGTCATGATCCATCTCAACTCGTCAACCGTGCTGCTTTCAGCCCAAGCGGTGAGATGCTGGCGACAGGGAGTGATGACTTAAGCATCATCCTGTGGGATGTCGAATCTGGGGAGATTGTTCGCAGGCTGCTTGGACATGACAACTGGGTACAAGCGCTGGCCTTTGGCCCAGACGGGACGCAGTTGATCTCGGGTGGGGGGGATCGAAGCATACACATTTGGGATATAGATACCGGGCAACTTCGCAATGTGCTTGACGAGCACGCGGGATCAATCTGGGATGTTGCCTACAGCGATGATGGCGAATACCTCGTCTCGGCCGGGGCAGACAACATCGCGAGGTTATACGATGCTGAAAGTGGCGATATCATTCAAACATTCATTGGCCATAACGGCCCGGTGTTCAACGTCGCCATAAGTCCTGATAATGAGCGAATCGCGACCGGTAGTGGCGACAATATGATAATAATCTGGGAACTTGACACCGGCGAGCCAGTAGGGAACCCGCTTGTGGGTCATCAAGCGGCGATCTTAGGTTTGGCCTTTAGTCCTGATGGACAGCTACTAGCATCTGGAAGCGTCGATAGCACGGTAGCATTGTGGGATGTCGAATCTCAGCAGCAATTGCGACTTTTCGGTGATCATAATGGCATGGTGAATACCGTGGAATTCAGCCCCGACGGCGATTTGCTCGCTTCGGGCGATTTGAACGGCCTTGCCATATTGTGGGACGTTGCCGCGGAGGGAAGCCAATTCATCGGCAGAATTGAGGGACTTGACGGAGGTGTTAATCGGGCCGTCTATTACGACGATGGAAATCGATTGGCATCTGCGGGTGTCGATGGCTTCATTCGTCTTTGGGATACATCCCGGGGAGAACCTATAGGCGAGCCCATTTCTCATGGCATGCGTCAGAACGAAGCGGTTGGCTCATTGACGTTTAGTCCTAATGGTCAACTTCTCGCCTCGGGTAGTGATAACGGCACAATCATGCTCTGGGATATCGAATCCGGGCAACAGATATCGCCTGCGCTCTCAACCACAACTAACGGTGTCTTGGCATTGGAATTTAGTCCCGATTCGAGTGCCATTGTTGGCGGAAGTCCGGGTGGCTTCTTAAGTGCTTGGGATGTGATTTCCGGAACGCAAATTGGGCCGTTTCTTGCGGGGCATATCGATCGCGTGAGCCAAGTCTCTTTTAGTCCTGATGGCCAGTATTTGGCTTCGGGTGCTGAAGATGGGACGATCATTATCAGACCCTTTGCCGATGTCGTCGCAGGGCAAGGCCAAGGGATTCCCATCAGCTATACAACCGGGATAACCAGCGCTATTACTGCCCTTACATTTAATCCTCAGAGCTCGCTGCTCGCGTCGTCAGATACCGATGGGACAATAGCACTCTGGGATCCGGCAAGCAGTCAGGTGGTTACGCAGACCAGCTACCAGCTCCTAGGATTTCCTAGAAGTATGGCATTCTCGCCCGATGGAAGCTCGCTCGCAATCGGAACCAGTGAAGGACAAATATCCATCGCTGAAACAGGTACATTGCGCCCGAGCGGCACGGAATTCGGCGAATCCGGTCCGTCTATTGCCAAACTTATGTTTGATCCAACGAGTGGCCTATTGAGGGCTCTCGGTGACGACGGCTCGACGAAGACCTGGGACATTCAAGATGGGCGATTGGTATCAGAATCGTTACCGCTCGAGAGTACTCCAGGTAGCGCCGTCGCTATGAGCCCAAATGGTGGCGCAGTCGCTATTGTAACTACAGACAACTTCGTTAACCTAGTGAAGACTCGTTCGGGTGCGCCAATTGCTCTCCAGCTAAGCCATGGCGCGATATTTACAGGCGCCGTAACCGACATTGTTGTGAGCTCGGACGGATCGATTATAGCCTCAGCAGGAGTTGATGGGGCCATCGTAATCAGGGACAGTGAAACCCTCGAGGTGATCGGCGAACCTCTGGTAGGACATTCTAGCGCTATTTTCAGTCTAGCAATCAGCCCTGATGGCTCGTTGATCGCGTCGGGGAGTTGCAGTCAATTTCATTTATCTGGCAATTGCCTAGTTGGTGAGATCTTCATATGGGATATTGCATCCGGGGAGATCATTGCGGCTACCAATGCTTCAGTGACTTTACCTTTCGGTCTGGCCTTCGACCCTGATGGATCAATCCTGGCATTTAGCGATTGTGATCGTATTGAAATAGCGGCACAATGCTTGGAGGGCGCGATTCAGTTCTGGGATTTTAAAGAAGAGGAATTCTTGGACAGGTATTCCGGGCACACCAGCGCTGTTTTGAGCCTTGACTATAATCCGGATGGCGACATTCTAGCCTCCGCCAGTGCTGATAATACGATTATCTTGTGGGATACAGCGACGGGCCAGCCTATTGGGCAGCGACTTACCAACCATGGCGGGCCGGTCACAAGGGTAAAGTTCAGTCAGGATGGCAGCTTGCTGGCGAGTGGGGGGTTCGACGACCTCGTCTTCCTATGGGACGTTGCATCGGGTCAGGCTCTTGGTGGACCTTATGCTGGTCACACCGGAAATGTTATGGACGTCACATTTAGTCCCGATGATCAGATATTAGCCTCATCAAGCCTCGATGGTTCCATGGTCTTCTTGGACATTGACCTGGAGTCGTGGCGCAAGAAGGCCTGCAGTATCGCCAATCGAAACCTGAGGATCGAGGAGTGGGAGCAATTTTTAGGTGAGAGAAATTACAGAGAAACGTGCCCTGATAAGTAAAACAATTTCGGGGTATCACGGATAGAGTGATGCGATCTGTGACGTTCATCTCACTTGTCCCTGAGTACACGCACCGCACCTCAAGGTCTTTAATTGCTTCGACCACTTATATGCATCGAGTATAATTAGCCCATGGATCGGATTGTCGATCGTCTTGGATTCTTGCCATTATTAATTGTCGGGGCGGCATTATTCCTCGTCGGTGTCCTCACAATTAACCATATTGTGAACAACTTCTGGCCAATCGATGTTGGACGCCTGGATCTAATTCGTGACACGGCTTTCGGTGAAGCTGAAGCTACGTCTTTACTGCGAGCCGCAAATATCGAAGTTATCTTGGCTTTCCTCGCGGGTATATGGATCGCGGTAACTGGCCTGGTGCTGCCGCTGGCTTCTTTTCTAAATATGCGTTTCGGACCGGAATCATCTTTTCATTGGTTCGTGGCTTTGCGCCAAGCAATGTGGGTAGGGATATGGGTTGCTTTCTGCGCGTGGCTTCAGATGAATCGTTCTCTTGGAATTGGTGTTGCTTTGCTTGTTGCCGCTGTGCTGGTTATGTTCGAAGTATTATTGCAGATACGCTCCCGTGCAGTAGAGATCATGGAATAGTTGGAATTCATGAGCGAGAACCTCGATCAGAAAGCGTCTTCTGATGACGTGCGGAAGATTATGCGCACATTACCCAGCGTCGACAGGTTTGTCGGCTTGCCCGACGTTAATGAGCTCGTCGAAGAATATGGTCGCGCCCTTGTAGTCAATGGGATAAGACTAATGCTTGCGCGTTGGCGATCACAACTCTCAGCGTCAGAAAGTATCGTTCCTGACGACCTTCAGTTGACAGTGGAACTGCGCGAGTGGCTGATTAAGCAAATGTCCCCAACTTTGCGGACAGTTGTCAATGCGACCGGTGTAATTGTGCATACAAATCTTGGCCGATCTCCTCTGAGTAGTAGAGCGATGGAATATGTAACGGATGTTGCTTTGGGTTATTCGACTCTCGAATACGACCTGGACCGAGGATCTCGAGGATCGCGGAGTATCCATGTAGAAAGCCAGCTGGTTGAGATTACTGGAGCAGAGGCTGCTTTAGTTGTGAATAACAATGCCGCAGCAGTGCTACTTATGCTGACCGCATTGTGCCGCGGCAAGGACGTTATCATCAGCCGTGGGCAGCTTGTAGAAATCGGGGGCGGTTTCAGGATTCCGGATGTGCTCCGGCAGTCTGGCGCCAGGCTAGTCGAAGTTGGTACAACAAACAAGACTCACCTTTATGATTACGAGAACGCCCTCAGTGAAAAAACTGGTGCGATTCTTGTCGCCCACCATTCTAACTATAAGGTGGTTGGTTTCACCAGCGAACCTGGCTTGGAAGAGCTAACTAGGATTACTCAGTTGGCAGGTGTTCCATTATTATACGATCAAGGAAGCGGTGCATTGATCGACATGCGACCTTACGGTTTGGAGAATGAACCGACGGTGATGGATAGTTTAGGATATGGCGCGGATCTCATTGCCTTTAGTGGCGACAAATTGCTTGGCGGGCCCCAGGCTGGGATTCTGTGCGGTCGCAAGCAACTGATTTCAATTCTAAAGCGCCATCCGTTGGCAAGGGCGGTGCGAGCCGACAAACTATGCCTTTCAGCCCTCTCCATTACCTTAAATAGCTTTGTGACAGGGAAATTCGATCAAGAAATTCCTATCTGGCAGATGATTGCCCGGCCATTGGAAGTGATTGATAATACGGCCAGAGAATGGGTTCAGAATCTCGTTAAGTTAGGTATTGCGGCCGAGGTGATCGACGGAGAATCTACTATTGGCGGTGGAAGTCTTCCTGGGACCTCTTTGCCGACGAGACTGGTAGCTATTGCGTCAGATCAGCCGGATGCATTGGCCAGTAGACTTAGGTCAAATGATCCACCCATTATCGGAAGAATTGCTAAGGATCGTTTGTTGCTCGATCCCCGCACAGTTCTCGCCGGTCAGGTGGAAGATCTTCTGCGCGCAATAGAAAGATTTGTCAATGGAGCTGAAGCGTGATTACAAGTGCGATTGGTGTTAAGAATGCCTGACAACCGTCCGCGAACAGATAATGAAATCGAACCGTCCACCCGGATTCTTGGCATCGAGACATCTTGTGACGAGACGGCAGCCGCGATAATTGAGGATGGCCGGCATATTCTGAGCAACATTATTGCCAGCCAAACCGATCTTCATGCTCGCTTTGGTGGTATTTTTCCTGAGGTTGCCTCAAGGAAACACATTGAGGTCGTCCATGCAGTGGTTGACAAAGCTCTTTATGGCGCTCATCTCGGCATAGAAGACCTTGACTGTATTGCGGTTACATACGGACCCGGCTTAGTAGGTTCGCTGCTTGTAGGTGTAAATGTGGCTAAAGGGTTGGCTCTCGGCCGAAGAAAGCCATTCCTCGGGATTAACCACCTTGAGGGACATGTTTATTCGCTATGGCTAACCAAGGAAGAAGCTGAGATCGAGTTTCCGCTGATTGTGCTCATTGTTAGTGGTGGACATACAGAAATGTACTTGATGGAAGGCCATCTAAAGTACCGTCACCTCGGCGGAACCCTCGATGACGCAGCAGGCGAGGTTTTTGACAAGGTGGGAAGACTTCTTGGTTTGCCCTATCCGGGAGGTCCCCCTATTGAGGCAACGGCAGAAACTGGCAATCCATCGGCCTTCAAATTCCCCAGGGCAGTCATGAAGCAAGGTTACGATTTTAGTTTTAGCGGATTGAAGACTGCCGTTTACAGGGAAACGAATCGATACGACAGCGGAAGGATGCCAGTAGAAGATCTTGCTGCTAGTTTCCAGGAAGCCGTGGTCGACGTTTTAGTGACGAAGACAGTTAGGGCTGTAGACGAATATCAGGCGAAGGCGGTCCATCTTGCCGGGGGGGTGTCAGCAAATCGCACGCTACAAAGAGCGATGAAGAAGTACAATGAGGTCCCGGTCCGAGTCCCGCCAAGTGAGCTCTGCACAGATAACGCGGCAATGATCGCGGCTGCGGCCCATTGGCATTTCATTCGCGGCGACAGAGATTCTTTGGACTTAGACGTGCTACCCAGTCTGCGGCTATAACCAACCGCGGCATTCTTCCTGCAACACCAAATCCTGCTCAATCCTTAGGTGAAATAAACTGCTGTGGCTGAATGATGACTGAACAAATATCGAGTGGACGGAGGGATTCCGGTCTCGGGCGCATTGCCAGTGCCTTTTCGCGCGCCCTGTCTACCCAGAGTGCGGCGCTGATGCCCTACTTTACCCTCGGTTATCCGGATCCAGAGACATCTCTCGATGTTATAGAGGCAATAGCCCCATATAGCGATCTGATCGAGCTCGGCGTCCCATTTAGCGATCCGATTGCCGATGGTCCAACCATCCAGAGAAGCACGCAGCAGGCGATAGAAGCGGGGGTTACAACGACTGTCTGCCTTGAAATGGTTCGTGAATTGAGGTCAAGAGATGTACGAGTGCCGCTATTGTTGATGGGATACTACAATCCGATCTTGGCTTATGGAGAGGAACGATACACTGTCGATCTCGCGGACGCTGGCGCAGACGGTCTTATAGTTCCGGATATACCTCCAGAGGAAGCGGACAACTTGCGAATACGGTCTCTGGAATCTGGACTAGCCCTAATAAACTTTGTTGCGCCTACGAGCAATGAGGAACGGGTCAAAATGATCATCTCGAAGGCGAGTGGCTTTATATACATGGTAAGCGTAACAGGGGTCACAGGAGCACGGCGACGGTTATCGACCGAGTTGTCAGATTTCGTTTCAGATATCAAAGCTCAGACAGATCTACCTGTAGCGGTTGGATTTGGTATTAGCTCGGCCAGTCAGGCCGCCAGTATTGGCGAATTTGCGGATGGCGTCATCGTCGGAAGCGCATTGATTAACGCAGTCGACGAAGCCGAAGACAAGCCGGCGGCTGGGAAAACCTTCGTATCACAACTTCGAAAGGCGCTCGAATTGTAGGCTTGGGCTGGCAACCTAACCTGGTGGGCTTGATCACAGTTCTTTCCCTAACTTCTTTTATTCTTAAATGCCGTTCGCATCGCGCATGCCTTGCACCATTGCTTCTAATCTGAATTTCCTGGACGCAGGATCTGGAATATGCATCAAATTGAAGAAAACTAATGACTAATAGATTGGTATATGAGAGCAGCCCTTACCTGTTGCAGCATGCGGAAAATCCAGTTGATTGGTTCCCATGGGATCAGGAAGCTCTTGCTCTGGCTCGCGAGCTGAATAAGCCGATTTTGCTTAGCGTAGGATACGCTGCTTGTCACTGGTGTCACGTCATGGCCCATGAATCGTTTGAAGATCCCGAAACAGCGTCCTTGATGAACGATTATTTCATCAACATTAAGGTTGACCGGGAAGAGCGGCCTGATATTGATCGCATATATATGAATGCTGTTGTCGCGATGACCGGGCAAGGGGGTTGGCCCATGACGGTTGCACTCACACCAGAGGGCGAACCGTTTTTCGGAGGAACTTATTTTCCACCAATGCCTCGACATGGTTTGCCAAGTTTTAAGCAGGTGCTATCAAACCTTGCTGACGCCTGGAAGAATCGTCGTGACCAAGTATTGGATTCAGCATTGGGCATTGCCGACCACCTCGGGTCTACGATGGCAATGGAAACTGGTGGTCCGAATTTGGATGAATCGGTATTGGAGAAGGCTTTTTCTGGCATCAGGCGCAGTTTTGACGAACGCCATGGAGGTTTTGGTCAGGCACCCAAGTTTCCCCAGCCAATGACCCTTGAGTATTTGCTCAGGTACTATCTGCGCAACGGAGATAACGAATCACTTAATATTGTCGAGCGAACACTTGAGAAGATGGCGAAGGGAGGTATCTTTGATCAATTAGGGGGTGGCTTTGCCCGGTATTCTACGGATAACACCTGGCTTGTTCCCCACTTTGAGAAAATGCTGTATGACAATGCGCTTCTAGCCCGCGTCTATTTGCACGCCTGGAAAGTAACCGGTCGACCCCTCTTCAGGCGAGTAGTTGAAGAGACTTTGGATTGGCTATTGGCCGAAATGCACGATGAGGGTGGAGGTTTCTATAGTAGCCTTGATGCTGACAGTGAAGGTGTTGAGGGTAAATACTATGTGTGGTCCGCCGGCGAAATCAGGAATGTGTTGGAAGACGACGCCGATCTTTTCATGAAGCTTTATGGCGTTACACAGGGAGGAAACTATGAAGGGGCCAACATATTGCATGGACCGAATAATCTCTCTCAAATTGATGTTGATTTAAAGGACGCTGTCAGGCTAATTGCCTTGGCTAAAGAGAAATTGGCAGGAGCCCGCGAATCTCGTGTGAGACCTGGACTGGATGATAAAGTACTGACTTCGTGGAACGGACTTGCCCTTGCTGCCTTTGCTGAAGCAGGAAGGGAACTGAAGAGCGAGGTCTACCTCGAGGCTGCAATCCGAAATGCCGAGTTTATCTTTGAAAATCTCCGCCAACCTGATGGACGGCTATTCCGGACTTGGAAGGCGGGCAACGGGGCAAAGATAGCTGGCTTTCTAGAAGATTACGCTTTCTTGGCCGATGGATTGTTATCTCTGTACCAAAGCACATTCGACGAACGCTGGTTCGCATGGGGCCAGGAATTGGCAGATCATATCCTATCCCATTTCGTTGATTCAGAAGGAGTAGGTTTCTTTGATACGCCTGACGATCACGAAAAACTAATAAGCAGACCTCGTGAGACGCAGGATAATGCGATCCCAAGCGGGAACGCTGTTGCGGTGAGTGTGTTATTGCAGCTGTATCTCTATGTGGGCAATGGACTTTATTGGGATACGGCGCTAGAAGCTCTATCTTCAATGCAATCCATGATGGCTCAGCACCCACTCGGTTTCGGCCACTGGCTCGGGGCTGCCTCATTTGCCCTTGGAGAGTTGCTTGAAATTGCCATCGTAGGCGATCAGTCAGAGGATGATACGAAAGAACTCCTCGAGGTTGTATTTTCCCAGTACCGTCCGAATATTGTCACCGCCGTCGGTAGAGAGCAAGGTCAGGTGCCGCTACTCCAAGGAAGAAACCGAATAGACAATGTGGCTACAGCATACGTCTGCCGTCAGTTCGTATGTGAAAGGCCTGTCACCAATGCCGCAGAATTGAAAGCGCAAATAGACCCGACAAACATGGAAGCTGCCTAATGACCTGGAATAAGTTGATTTTAGCGGCTTTGGTGACCTTTATCGTCTTCCTGGCGGCGTTTCCCTTTGTCTTTCGAGCTTCTATTCGTAATCGCTACCAACCTCAAATTTACGGTGTCGGAGAGGCCCCTGATAGGCCCGTTGCGATCGTCTTCGGGGCAGCTGTAAACAGGGGTGGGTGGCTCAGCACAGTGCTGCGGGACAGAATGGATACGGCAATTAGCTTGCACAAGAGCGGCATTGTAGGACAGATCATAGTCAGTGGTCATCAGGACGATCTTGGGTATGATGAGCCAGGCTCTATGCGTGCATACGCCATTGCGCGCGGTATCCCGCCATCGGAGGTGCAGATGGATACCAGAGGAGATAGGACCTACGATACCTGTTACCGCGCCCAGCATGAATATCACCTGGATTCAGTTTTGTTAGTTACGCAAGATTTTCATCTTCCTCGGGCCCTGTTCACTTGTAGTAATCTAGGCATCGAAGCAGTTGGCGTGCGTGCTGATATGCGAATATACCGGGGAGCATCCTGGTACGAATTGCGGGAGACCGCCGCGACTCTCGTTGCCTTGGCGGATTTATTTCGAAGAGAAGCGCCCGATAAGAGTGGTACGACAGCTTCTATTAAGTAAGGGTCAGTAAGGGGCAATACCCATGAACCAGGTCGATTGGAATGCGTTGCTGAAGGATTGCGTTGACTTCACCAGACGCTTAATCCAAACGCCAAGCATGCCAACGCAAGAAACTGACATCGCTGAGTTGGTTTTCGAGGAGATGATCCGGCTCCAATTCGATGAGGTGTGGATAGACGACATTGGCAACGTGAGCGGTAGGATTCATGGCGCAAACCGAAATCTCGGCGCGCTCGTGTTTAACAGTCATCTCGACCACGTTGATCCCGGCGATCTGAGCCTTTGGCCATATCCTCCTTATTCCGCCGAAGTCAATGAGGGCAGGATATTCGGCCGGGGAGCTTGCGATATCAAAGGGCCATTAGCCGTGCAGGTCTACAGCTTAGCTGCTGTCATCCGTAGCGGGCTGAGACCCCAGCGAGATAGTGTCGTGACCGCCGTTGTCCAGGAGGAGACTGGAGGTGCGGGCGCGCTCTTCTGGGTGAAGAACCTAGATTACCCCGTCGAGTTAATCGTTCTCGGGGAGCCTTCCTCGAATAATATCAGTTTGGGTCACAGGGGAATATGGCAAACCTGGGTCACATTCTCGGGTAGATCCGTCCACGCCAGCGTTCCTGAGAGTGGGGTAAACCCAAACTTCGCGATGGCTCAATTTCTGGACCAACTTGAGATACGTCAACTCGAGCTGAGATCGCATCCACTCCTTGGAGATACGAGCGTCGCCCCGACCATTATTGAGGTGGATACCCAGAGTCCTAACGTAACGCCCGCCTGGACTCGAGTACTTTTAGATTTCAGGACGGCCGCCGAAAGTGTCTCCACTTTGCGAGCTTTCATCGACGAGATCAGCGGAGACCTGGCCCCTCAATTACGCAGCCCATGGTTAGGTATATCGGAACCCGGGGTTGAGGCCGGGGAGATTATCTTCGGATTCTATACGCCGCCAGATAGCGAGATCGTTAGTCGAGTTCACAGATTCATAGAGCGTGGGATGGGCTGGCAGCCAGAGCTAATGAGCTATCGGTTTGCAACAGATGGGCGGCATTTCGCCACTCATCGAGACGACATTGCCATTCTTGGTTTCTCTCCGGGGGAGGAGCATCTTGCCCATACGGTGAATGAAAGCATCTCAATAGATATGATGCTTGATTCGCTGAAAGGCCATGTTCAGCTGATATTGGACTTCTAAGGTCCCACTTGAATAGCCACATGTGAATAGGTCGTGGCCGGATGGTTCGCCATTGATCTCGTGTTCATATGAAGACGAATAGCTTCCTTATGGTTTCCCCCAGTCAATCTACTGAGCTTGTATTATTTGCTCCCGTTCCGGCCCAATAGATACGAGGCTTATAGGAATTCCTATCTCCTCCGAAATAAAATCGACATACGAACGCGCCTCTTTTGGCAAATCTGCTATTCGTCGTACTTTTGTGATGTCGTCAGTCCAACCGGGTAGTCGCTTGTAGACAGGTTTGCACTTAGATAGAATCGTTAGATTGCTTGGAAAGTGTCTTATCTCTTCGCCGTCGATTTCATAGGAAACGCAAACTGGTAACTCAGGAATTCCGCTCAAAATATCCAACTTGGTTAGAGCTAGCTCGGTCAGGCCATTAATGCGGGCGGCAAACCGCAGAATAACAGTATCCAACCAACCCACGCGTCGCGGCCGTCCGGTAGTTGTTCCAAACTCGTCCCATGGAAGTTCGCCCGTCCCCCGGAGTCTAAAAGCTTCATCCCCATCCAGCTCACTTGGGAATGGACCACTTCCAACACGACTGGTAAAAGCCTTCGCAACACCGACAACTCGATCAACGTGTTTAGGTCCAACGCCAAGACCGATGAGTGCACCCCCTGAAGTTGGCCAGGAACTTGTTACATAGGGATAGGTTCCATGGTCGAGGTCCAAAAGAGTACCCTGGGCCCCTTCCGCTAACACAGACTTGCCTTGTTTGAGTTTTTCTTCCAATAGAAGTGAGGTATCTGATACGAAGGGTGCTAGCAATTTTCCAAAACTGGCATATTCGGCGGCAATCGATCTGGCATCGAGCGGGTCTGCATGATGAATAGTTCTCAGTTGTTCGTTCTTTCGCTCAATGTCCTCTAGGACAGCGTCCGCCAGGGCTTCGGGATCATTTAGCATGCCAGCTCGAATTCCGATGCGCATAGCTTTATCCGTATAGGCAGGGCCAATGCCCCTATGCGTTGTTCCAATCGATTCGGCACCTCGGGCAAACTCGTACGCCTTATCGATAGCGATGTGCGCGGGAGTGATGAGATGGGCTTTTTCGCTGATCATCAGGCGCCGGGGTGTAATATCAATCCCCCGCTCTGAAAGATCGCGCATTTCGCGAATGAGCACCGACGGATTGATAACCACCCCGTTTCCAATAACGCAGAAGGTATCTCTCTGGGCAACACCAGAAGGAATGAGATGCAATTGGTAGATGTCGTTACCAATGGTAATCGTATGTCCCGCGTTGTCGCCGCCACTAAAGCGGGCAACGACATCGCTATTAGAAGCCAGCAGGTCTGTGATGTGACCCTTGCCTTCGTCACCCCACTGAGTGCCAACGACAATATCCAGTGGCATGCCACCCCTCCTTTAGGATCCGTGATTCGCTATCTGTGATCTAGATATGGATGTTAACCAATGTGCCATATTCAGCCCAATTGAACAACCACTCTGCCGCCGGAGTTGGAAGATTTACGCAGCCATGGCTCATTGGTCTCCCGAAATTACTGTGCCAGAAGGTACCATGAAGCGAGTAATCATAGTAGAAATACTGGACAAAGGGTACATTTCTCAAGAAGTAATCGTAACCGAGTCGATATCCGTCCATGTCTTGGGAACTTAGACGGAGCCAGATTCTGAATTGCCCAGTGACCGTTGGATGGAGATCAGTTCCCGTCGACACGAGGCTATCAAAAACCGGTATATTTCCTTCAAAGGCGACAAGTGTTTGTGACGTGATATTGACATCAATCCATTTTTCGCTAACGGTTAGCCCTAACGGGAGATACACTGTGGTATCTGCTGGATCTGACACAAAAGTCGGGAAGGGAGTTGGTGACGGTGTCAGCGTATCGGTTGGACGAGGGGTGGGGGTCCAGGTTGGTGGAACCTCGGCGAGCGATGACAGTATGTTTTTTGGCCGTATCATGTTGGCTCGTCGAGGTATCTCGGTCGGTTCCACATCACTGAGCACAGGGCTTGGCGTCGGCGTTTGCGTAGGCTCATTCGTTGGTGTTTCTGTCGACACCTCTAGTAGGGCGGGTCCTGAAGCAGTATGAATAGTGGTCTCAGACAGTGCTTCATAAGCAATAGGTGTGTGTTCTTGCCTCTCACTCCTTGTGTCTCTTGTGAATTTAAAGACAATAAAGGTAATTACCAGGAGGAGGACTATGATCATGAAGATCACCGCATAGCGAAATACTCGCGGATCTGCCCTGGGTACTGGCTGCTTTGCCTTGAATTTTGATACTGAACTTGTCGGGATTTCCTTTGGAGGAGGGCTTTCAGCAACTGAGGCTCCTCCCTCGGTCTGATTGACGAGCTGGGAATTTGCCCACGCCTTTGCTTTCTTTACGCGCTCATCGTTAGGGGCAAGCAGCTCGGCTTGGGTGATATAGTCGAGGCTTTCTTGCGGCGTTTTTGATAATGCAGCCAACCAGAGCCAGACCCTTTCATCTCTTGGATAATTTCTAGCGACCGCCTGCAGTCGTTCACGAGCCTTGTCCGGTTGCCCGGCATTTACGGCTTCCTGAACGTTCTTGAACGCCGCATCGAGGTCAGTTGTCATGACTGTTGATCCATATAGCAAATGATGCCATCGCGCAATCCTCGCGCTACGTCATCAATGCCGTCAATCAGAATACCTCGATCGAGGTTCAAGAAACCTACCTCGATGATGATTGCAGGAGTACTATCGCCGATTTCTCGAAAGGCATGGTATCCAGCCATTTCAGGTGTAATGCTATTTGGATGATACTCAAGCTGCGTGGCATTTCCATAGGCCTGTTGTACGCATATGGAGAGTTCGCTGGAATCAGTATAATTCGAACCCGAAACCTTGAAACCTGAAGCCAACTCATTTATATAGTCGCATGAATCAATGTGTATCGAGACCAACGCAGTCGCTTTGTACCCATCCAATCTACGATCGAATTCATCTAGAGTCTCGGTCTCGATTCCCGATGCTCTGAGCAACGATGCGACCTTCTCGGCGAGGCTATTCGTAACCTGGACCTCCGTCAGGCCGTCGCTGCAAACAGTTCCGCTATCAAACCCCCGATGGCCCGCGATAATCCCAACACGTTTAACTTGTGGCTCGTCTAGAACTCCCATGTAAGCCGGGGTACCGTCGACCGGCGGGATGGTTGATGAGGTTGAAATAGCCTGGATCTCGTCTGCCTGACCTTCGTCATTTACCTCCGCCAAACTGCTCACGGAATTGGTGTCATCTGGGCTGAAATAATGGTATACGGCAAACATGCCAATGATCGAGACAACTAGAAAGGCAACGATAGAGATATTGTGCTTGATTAATTGGAGCAAAGGTGATTGGCTACGAGAGTTGGGTTCACCATTTCGGCGCTGCATTATGTCGATATTTTACCCCACCTAGGATGATTCAAACAACCGTAGAAATGTCAGTGAAATACGCTGAGTGTTTAGCCGAGCGTACGTGTGTTTGTCAGGGTGACCATTAAATCGTAGAATGAAAGCGGGCTCCGCGGTGAATCTGACATCTTGAAACTTGATCCAGCTGACCTTCGAGAAACCCACTCTTTTACGAAAAGATGATAGTCTACTGACAGGAATCGTTATCGTTTTCTTGTGCTTGTGCTACTATTTGTTTGTACGAATACCGCGACGTGGATCGCCGCGATTAGATGAATGATTGATAATAATCATACAGAATTCTGATACTAGATACCCATACTTGTTTTGTTAAATTGGTGTATCATATTCTTTGCGCGCTCGTCCCATATACACGCCAATATGGCTCGATTAACAAATTCAATTGATAAAGAGTGAATTATGGATGAAAAACCCTCAGGTCCGCGCTTTGCGATTCCAGCTTGGGCGTGGATTATCGTCATACTGGGTATAATTCTTGGTTTGCAGTTTTGGCTAAGTGGTCGCTTTAGTGCACCTCCGCCGGTACCCCTTTCTGAGGCTGCAGGGCTAATTAACGATGGCGATATCGAAGAGATCGAAGTCAACGGAAACAAAGTAACGCTTACCCTTGAAAACGGTGAGGTGATCACGACCAACAAGGATGAGGGAAGCGTAATAGAACAGTTAGGTAATCTTGGGATATCTGAGGAAACCCTGGCATCCACGCCAATCTTCTTTAATGACCCATCCGCCTGGAATACGATTCTAACAATCGCGATATCCCTTGGTCCCGTTTTAATATTGATTTGGATTTTTAGCCGAAGCTTCCGGCAAATGCAGGGTGGCGGAGGAAATAGTATATTCAATTTCGGACGAAGCAAAGCTAAGGACATGTCAGGCGCCGATAAGCCAACCGTTACATTTGATGATGTGGCTGGCGTCGATGAAGCAAAGGAAGAAGTCCAAGAGGTAGTGCAATTCCTGCGCGAACCTGAGCGATTCATCCAGGTCGGAGCGAGAATCCCAAAGGGTGTATTGATGGTGGGTCCTCCCGGAACCGGAAAGACGCTTCTTGCTAGAGCCATCGCAGGGGAGGCCGGGGTTCCGTTCTTCCATATCTCTGGTTCGGAGTTCGTTGAGATGTTCGTTGGAGTTGGTGCTAGCCGAGTGCGCGATCTTTTCAACAAAGCCAAGGAACATGCGCCGGCGATCGTGTTTGTCGACGAGATCGACGCCGTCGGCCGCCAACGGGGCACCGGTTTGGGTGGAGGACATGACGAACGCGAACAAACGCTGAATCAAATCCTGGTAGAAATGGATGGCTTCTCAAACGAGACGAATATTATCGTCATTGCGGCTACAAACCGGCCCGACGTGCTTGATCCCGCGCTATTGCGTCCTGGTCGATTCGACAGGAAGGTCATCGTTGATCTGCCAGATGTCCGTGGACGCGAGGCTATTCTGCGGATTCACAGTCGCGGCAAACCGATTTCCGATGAGGTAGATCTAGGGGATATAGCTCGCCTGACGGCCGGTTTTGCGGGCGCCGATTTAGAAAACCTTATGAACGAGTCGGCCATTTATGCCGCCAGACGGACCAGAACCGAGATACAGCCAATCGACTTTCAGGACGCGTTTGACCGCATTGTGATGGGACCGGAGAGGAAGAGCCGAGTATTAAGCGAGGAAGACAAAGAATTGACGGCCTACCACGAGGCCGGCCACGCAGTTGTCAGCTTCTACTTGATACATACTGATCCCGTCCAGAAGGTAACCATAATCCCCAGAGGCCGTGCCGGTGGGTACGTGATGTCGTTGCCCGAGGACAGACTGGCCCAGACCAGGGAACATTTTGAAGATCAGATCGCTTTCGCATTTGGCGGTCGGGCTGCCGAAGAGATCTTTTTCGGACGCATCACAACCGGTGCTGCATCGGATCTTCAAGGGGCAACACGAATCGCTCGGGCAATGGTGATGCATTACGGCATGAGCGATTCGCTCGGGCTTCGAACATTCGGTGAGCAGCGAGGAAGTATCTTCCTAGGTCGGGATATGACTTATGGTCGTGATTACAGCGAGGATGCGGCTAAATCTATCGATGAAGAGGTGACCCGCATACTTGACATAAATTATGTTAGAGCCAAGCAAATCGTCGAAGAAAACAAGGAAAAACTTGTCGAATTAGCGCATGAGTTGATGAATATTGAAACGCTCGATCGTGAGGATTTCGAACGATTGATGGATAGAGAAGAGGAGGAAACCGAACCGGTTGGCACGCCTGGCGATTGATTTCTGATAAACGAAAACGGGAGTATGCCGGGATTCGGGCGACGGGAGATTCTAAATCTACCGGTAACGCGAGTCCCGGCTTTTTACTATGGATGAAAACAGAACTATCACAGAAGATATTGACGGGCCGATCGCTACGGTGACCCTAAGTCGCGCAGAACAGCACAACGCTTTCAACCCTGATATGGTGAATGCCCTCACGGAATCTTTTGGCCAACTAGGAAGAAACAAAGACGTCAGAGTTATTATCCTGACCGGCAGTGGGCGTTCTTTTTGCGCGGGAGCTGACCTGAATTCAATGAAGGCGGCAGCCGAAAACACATATGAGGACAACCTAGCTGATGCTGAAGCCATTTTTGACCTCATGACTTCCATCAATTATTGTCCGCACCCTGTCGTGGGGCGGATTAATGGTGCGGCTATCGGTGGGGGAGTGGGTTTGGTTGGCTGCTGCGACATCACCGTTGCGGTCGATAGAGCCCGGTTTGGACTCAGTGAAGCACGGCTTGGTCTGGTGCCCGCCGTTATCTCTCCCTTCGTAATCGCAAAGATCGGCTCAAGCAATGCCCGAGAGTTGTTCTTGACCGGAGAGCGCTTCGACGCCATTCGCGCCAAAGAGATCGGTCTCGTGAATCATGTTGTTGGTGAGCCGCAGTTGGACGAGAGGATTCGGGAGATCGTCCTAGAATTGATGCAATCTGCACCAGGTGCTGTAACAGCTGCAAAGCAGTTGATCGCGATGGTTACTGGGAGATCGGATGCCGATCTTCGGACCTATACAACGAAGCTGATCGCCAAACGTCGATCCAGCCTCGAGGGACGGGAAGGCATCAGTGCTTTTCTCGAGAAGCGGGAGCCATGGTGGCGCGACCATCAATAGAAATCAGATTTTCGAGAACAAGTATTGACAAATGTTATTGCAGCGGTCTAGCTGTGGTAAGCAGAGCCGGCTAAAATCCTTCTGCTAAATGGGGACTACGGATGTTTGATAAGATTCTTGTTGCCAATCGGGGTGAAATCGCCCGGCGAATCTTCCGCGCTTGTAGAGAATTAGGATTGCGGACGGTTGCGATTTACTCGGAGGTAGATCGAAGCGCACCTTGGGCACGCACTGCGGACGAGAGCTATCTCCTGGATGGGGTAACCGCACGTGATACGTATTTGGACCAGGAAACAATATTCGAAATCGCAAGAGCCACTGGCGCAGACGCCATCCATCCGGGATACGGCTTCTTAAGTGAAAATGCCGATTTTGCTGAAGCCTGCATAGAGCGAGGGATTCATTTTATCGGACCTTCACCAGGGGCGATGCGAGCTCTGGGAAGCAAAACCGGCGCTCGCATGGTCGCCAAGCAAGCGCGGGTCCCGGTGATACCAGGAGTTGATGGCGCTGAGCACAGCGACGAAGAGCTTCAAAGTTCTGCGGGAGAGCTTGGATTTCCAGTTTTGATCAAGGCGAGTGGGGGAGGCGGCGGAAAAGGTATGCGGGTCGTCTGGGACCCAGATGATTTCCAGTCTGAGTTGCGAACAGCCCGAAACGAATCCAAGTCCTCCTTTGGGAGCGATCACGTCCTTGTCGAGAAGTACTTCAAGGAGATCCGGCACATTGAGGTGCAAGTGCTGGGTGACCGCCATGGGAATATTGTGCATCTTTTCGAGCGAGAATGTTCGATACAGCGAAGGCATCAGAAGATCATTGAGGAGAGTCCATCTCCGGTAGTAACTGGCGAGCTCAGGGGGCAGATCACCAATGCCGCCATGGCCCTTGCCAAAGCCGTCGCGTATACGAGCGCAGGAACGTTAGAGTTTATGCTCACCCCTGATGGACGTTACTATTTTCTGGAGATGAATACACGCTTGCAGGTTGAGCATCCCGTGACCGAGCTAGTAACAGGTATCGATCTTGCGGTCTGGCAGATCCGTCTGGCAGGAGGCGAACGGCTAGCATTCGATCAGGAAGATCTTGAGCAACACGGCCATTCAATAGAGTGTCGGATATATGCCGAAGATCCAGCCAACAATTTCCTCCCCTCTATTGGCGAAATTGAATTCTACCGGCCTGCTTCGGGACCCGGTGTACGGGTCGACGATGGTATTGAAGCAGGCACTCATGTCAGCCCATATTACGATCCAATGCTCGCCAAGGTCATAACATGGGGAGATGATCGGCGCGAAGCAATTCGGAAGATGGTCCGCGCCCTTCAAGATACAGTGATTTTAGGAGTTACGACCAACATACCGTATCTCGTCGACATACTAAAGCATCCAGAATTCGCCTCTGGAAGAATCAACACGAACTTTCTCGAGCAACATATGGAGCCGTGGACGCCCTCGCCGGATACGTCCAACAGTACATGGTTGGCGATAGCTGCCTACGAAGCGATCAAGGAGAGTCGTCGCGCAGGGGGTCCTCGAGATGCAGATGATTCGCGGTCGGGCTCGCAAGATCCGTGGGGAGAGACTGGTAATTGGCGGAACGTCTCACGAGAGTGACCTGAAAAGTGCGAGCCATTCTTCGATGGAAAGGGTTTGAGCTCGGCGCGTTCCATCTAAGCCAACCGAACCAAACATATCCTGCAATCGATCTCGTTCAGGGATAATTGCCCGAAGATTTTTCTGAAGTTGTTTTCGTTTATTGCTAAACCCGATTCTGACAAGCTTCATGAAGGCTCCCAACTCGCTCTGTTCAATTAATAGGTCTGTGTGTAACGTAAATCGAACTACCGCCGAATCTATGCCTGGCTTTGGCCAGAATGAACCTGCTCGGATGATTAACTCCGTATTAATATCGCCGTGTACTTGGACGCTGACAGACAATATACTCATCTTTCCAGGTTTGGCCGTTAGACGGTCAGCCACCTCTTTTTGAACAGTGAGTACCATAAGATCTGGCTTGATTGGTGGATCAAGTAAGTGCTGCAATATCGCGCCGGTTATGTAGTACGGCACGTTGGCTATGACCTTGTACGGGAGGTCAAATAATTCTGACGGACCGACGGCCAGCACATCACCGTGGATCAATCGGATATTATCGTAACCTACGAGTTCATCCTTTAAGATAGCTATAAGTCGATCGTCGAGCTCAATCGCAACGACTTGCCCAGCGGAAGCAGCAATTATCTTTGTTAGCGAGCCGATCCCCGGTCCAATTTCGAGTACATTATCAATACGAGTGAGCGCGCCAAGGTCGCCAATTCTTTGAAGGATCGATGCCTCTACAAGAAAGTTCTGCCCCAGACTTTTCTTTGGGTGGACGCCATATCGGCCGAGGATTCCCTTAGGATGGGTCATGGTGAGTGGATCAATCCACGCGTGCTCTTTTTTGAGCCTGCATATGGCCTCATGGTAATCCGGTTGGGATTACGTAAGTGATGTTCGCAGATGGAGGAACAGGGGTCAGATAGTACACATCCACATAACTGCTCCAAGCCACTAGTTCATCCTCATCATATCCAAGATCGATCCAGCGGCCCTTTACACCACCCCCTGTATCGCCGGCATAGCCGATACCATATCCAGGAACATACACCCAGCTGCGGAACGGTACGACGCTCGGATCAACGGCAACGACTCCAGTTCCTGCAGTTACACCGCTTGCCGTGATTCCATATGCCGGATGATCGGGTGGCTTGCCTGAGGAGGATGCTGTATAGGCCGTCACCCGCATCCTAACCACTCGCCAGTATTCGTAGGATCCCTCGGGTGTCTCCAAAATCCGGACTACTACATTTGTGCCATAACCTGTAACTTCATCGACGGCTGATTTCTCCACCCATTCTCCATCGGCGGATCGGCTGACCTCTACTCCGTCTTCATAACGAACCCGGATCCTCCGTCGCAATATACCGGGTTCACCAGGGACGATGATTGCACGCTGATCTAGATCCAGAAGGTCCGTGCCTTGGAAGAGTGCATCATATGGAAAGGTTTCATCTTCGAGTAAGAAGTCTTCACTGACGCGGACAACCCTAACAATATTGCCGGGCACTATTTCAAAATCTGGTCCGGGAATCGTGTAATCCAATTCGCTCATCAAGATCCCTGCTTCATCTATTATCTTCGCAGTCTTAGTGAAATTCGTACGCTGGCTAAGGTACTCCCCATCGACTGAAATGATAACCGGACTTGCTCGGGTAATTTTGATTTGCATGTCTGGCCGAAGCCAGGCATCCAGATCAGGTTCGACAGTATCAGCATTAAGCAGCGTTATACCAGCTTCGCCAAGTACAACGCCAACCGTTTCAGCTCCTGTCGTCATTGATTGGCTCACGCCATCATCTTCAATCACGATGGTTTTAAACCGGCTGACAAAGAGTTCATCCTCTAGCAACGCGGATTCAACTGCCTCATAGCTGAGCTGATCGCTCCCAACAGTGATGGCATAGCTAGGTCCGATTGTGATACTGTTCCCCTGCAAAAATGGCGACAACTGAGTATGGTGCGTCCAGTACACCTCCGATCCATCATCTGTGTGGACCTCGATTGCTCTCGCTCTTTCGATTTCAATCATGCCGCCGGTTTCAAGAGTCGTCGAGCTGGCTGGCGAGACTCTATCGTGCGGTCCTACCTCAACGCCCGCGGCGATTAGCACATCATTTATATTGCCGTAGTTACCTCGGATCGAATGAACCTCGCCATCGACCAGGACAGAATACTGCTCGGTCCCTAACCAGTACCAGGTTGCCAGACTTGCGACGAAAATCGCACTGCCAATTAACAGCCAACCGACCAAACTTAACTTATTCATTTAGTTCGTCACTGGGGCAGGGAACAGTTGGCTCTAAGCGCTGAAATTTGGTTGCAAAGATTGAACGCCTGCTTCAAATCGTATTTTGCGTTCATGAGACCAGCGACAACCAGGTGGTCCTGGGCACCCAAGGATTACGCCTTAGCGCTGCTTCCTCCCGGACCTGACGCGGTTCGACGGTCCTTGCCGCCAGGGACCCAGTTATCGCCGGTCTCATGTTCACAAAACTGGCTAGAATAATATCAAAACTATTATGGGGGGTCAAAACGACGATTCGCCTAGCCGTAAATACCAGCGACCACTAATTAGAAACTTAGGAATATGGAGTTAATTCCAGGTGCCTAATACCTCCGGACCGCGATCGAGCTCCCAGGGATAAATCATGTAGGCATCAGTAACAGCGGCATAGTAATCGGGTGTATGACCGGGGTATAGTGAAGAGGCAGGTTTGTAGTGGAGAACGCAGGTCTCAGGATTTCCTCCAGAGGCATCTATCCGGCTGGCAACTGTAACGATATTACGACCACGCGTCCATACATCATCAATAACCAATACACGACGGTCAGTAAGGAGGTCATCCGCCGGAAATTGGATGAATTCGGGTACGGAGAATCTTTCCTCGGGGTGTATTTGCAAACCCGGAAAATCGGCGGGAAAGCGAACTGATGCCGTCAGAATGTAGGTTATATTTAATGCTTCTGCGAGCATGCCGCCTGGTATAAGCCCACCTCGAGTCACGATGACCATTGAATCGTAGCGACCATGGATTTGTGGAACCAGATAATCAATTAGTCTATCAACATCAGACCAAGTAAGAACTTCGCGTCGCACAGCCCCTACCTCCTTTCCTTGAAACTAATTACTCTCTAATCAATATTATAGATCGAATGGAGTTGTCAATCAGGTATCAAGAGTGCCATCCTATCTGAGCGGGAATCGTGATAACACGGTAGCTCGATCCGGAACAGGCATTCTAGCCCCATATTTGGCAATGTCTGGCACCCGGAGCTTCCGTTTGCCGCCGCCCAGTTGGTAGATCGCCAACGATGTACCGGACTCAGACATATTCACTGGCACTACGGCTTGCCCTAAGAGGTATCCGGATTCTCCAATTGCACAGCTGGTAACTGATCCTACTACCTTACCGCGCCTGTCCAACACAGGATCTAACAACTCTGGTCGGCGGACGCCCTTCTCTTCCATTTGAAAACGGACAACAATCCTATCGCGTCGACTCTCATAATCGATATAAGCCCGCCGCCCGATGAAAAACGGTTTCCACAATTTAACGTAGCTAGCAAAAGCAGCGTCTGCGGGATTCATCTCCAGCGGGCCAGCAAGCTCGTGTCCATAGAGAGGAAGACCAGCCTCTGTTCGCGTGCTATCACGAGCTGCGAGACCACATGGTTTCAGGTCGAACGGTTCGCCAACCTCCATGAGAATGTTCCAGAAGTCAGGCGTATAATTCGGGTGCACAAAAATCTCATAGGCAATCCGTTCACCCGTATAGCCTGTACGCGAAACAACAGCCGGAATCCCAGCCAACCCCCCCTCTGTCAGACCGGCCCAGGGCAGACCTGCAATTCGCGAGGCTAAATCACCGTCATCGCAAACACTAAGCAGAATGTCCGTCGCGCATGGTCCTTGAAGAGCTATGTCGACGAGGCAATCGTCGCCCCACCGCAAATCTCTGAGATCGCGTAACTCAGCTTGATGTTGGATCTTGGTGCCAGGACGCTCATTATCGATCTGGATACGGCCTTCATTTACGGCCGTCAACCAAGCCCAGTCCTTGTCATTGTTGGAAGCATTAACCACCAGCATGTACCTATCAGAACCTCGCCGGTAAACAAGGAGATCATCTACAACACTTCCGTCGGGAAATAGTAAATAAGTGTAATGAGATTTCCCGATTCCAAGCCCACTTAAGTCATTGGTAGTGACAGTATTCAGGAAACTCCCTGCGTGAGGGCCACTCACCTCTAGAACACCCATGTGGCTGACATCGAATAGACCTGCTGACTGGCGGACAGCCGAATGCTCTTCGCTCACCGATGAATACCAAACTGGCATATCCCAGCCGCCGAATGGAACCATTCGGCCTCCCAATTCAACATGGGTTTTGTGCAGGTTTGTCTTTTTTAACGGGGCGTCTTCAGCGTCGTTCCAGATAAACTCAGGCAGCGCATTACCGATGGCCGAACGCGATCGACATCCAACGAAGTACGGTTTGATTTCACTCATTGGTGAGGGAGTAGTATCTGGCAAGAGAATTGTACCATCTGAGGATATGTTCTTGACTACAACCGGACCTTCGAGCTTGGCATGGAGATCGTCAAAGCGGACATAGCCGTCCGACAAATCGCTAAACCACTGGGTAACTAACGCGGCTCTTTGATCATCTTGAAGTCGCAGCCGGTATCGATCCTCGGCTATTCGGTATAACGAACCATATTCTTCAAAATCCGGTCCAATAACATGTGCTGCCTGAACCTGATTGATATCCAAACCCTCGACGTCATTAGCGAGAGCATGATTCAGAAAAGAGAATGCACCCTCGCCTCGTATTTCAACCGTATCTCCAATAGGCGTGAATAAGGAAGTGCCTTTCAACCGGGAAACGACAGAGCGCCCTAATTGAAGCGCGTCGGGTTCTATCTTAGATCGCAAGAATTCGCGATTTCCTGACCTAGCATAAGTGAATGGCGTGCATCCCTGAAGTACGGTGGCAATCGCTTCAGCGAGCATGTCAACCTCTTGGTCAGCGAATCCTAACTGGCTAATCCAAACGGTCCCCATTCGAATGCCGCTGGCAGAAAACGCGGTTCGATCGCCTGGGATAGTGTTGCTATTCGTAACGATTCCGGCAACATCCAGAATCCTGGCAGCCATGTCACCTGAAAGATAGTTGTTACCGTGGCTGATACTCTTAACATCAACGAGCAACAAGTGGTTTTCCGTACCTCCTGTGACAACCCTCAGCCCATGTTGCGACAACTTTTTCGCGAGACGAGATGCATTCGCCATAACTCGCAATTGAAGATCCCGGAACTGATCCGTGTTAGCCAATTTGAGCGCTAATGCCAATGCAGCGATCGTATTCAGATGAGGACCACCCTGTTCTCCTGGAAATACGGCCCGATCGATCTTCCTAACGAGATCCTTTCGGTGTGTCATAATCATCGCGCCTCTTGGTCCACAGAGGCTCTTGTGGGTTGTGGTTGTTACGACATCTGCGATTCCTATCGGACTTGGATGCAAACCGGCTGCCACTAGGCCGGAAATATGTGCAATATCGGCCATTAAATAGGCACCGCAACGATCAGATATCTCGCGAAATCGTGCCCAGTCCACAGATAGTGGATAAGCTGTAAATCCGGCAACTATCAACTTTGGCCGGTGTTCCATTGCCAGAGATTCAATAGCCTCATAGTCGAGCCGTTCTGTTTCTTGATTGACTGTGTAAGGTATCGCCTCGTAAAGCTTGCCAGAACGACTCACCTTACTTCCATGGGTCAAATGACCACCGTGCTTGAGATCCAGCCCCATAATCTTGTCCCCTGGCTCGAGCATTGCGCTGTAAGCAGCTATATTTGCAGGAGACCCACTAAGAGGTTGCACATTTATATAGAGCTCTTCCGGGGATACGTTGTTCGCGGAGAAAAGATCGGCTGCTCGACGCCTGGCCAAGGCTTCGATTACATCAGCATATTCGACACCTTTGTAGTAGCGTGGATCACTATAGCGCCTGTAATGGGCGAGTTCGGCATCGAGGTCAAGAATCGCCGTTTCGCTTAGCTTTCGACTGGCAGCCCTTGGATAGCCTTCTGCGTAGACATTTCCAAAACTAGATGCCATTAACTCCCGAACCGCAATGGGGGCCATGCTCTCTGAGGCAACCAGTATAATCTTCTCTTTTTGTCTGATGTCTTCTTGATCAACGACAGCCTGTAAATGGGGATCCAGATCGGCAGCCGAACCGCGAAATATAAAATCCACGGTCATTTATCTCACTCCTTGATTAACAAAGGCAGTTCTCTTCGATAAGTGAGGCAATAGCGAAGCCTGCTCAGTAACTTGTAAATATCGTCCGGTTTGTGGGTGTTTTTTTATGGAGTTGCCCGCACGATTGTAACAGTTTTTATGAGGATTGGCAGCGAGTCGGTTGATGGATCCCACCGGTTACCTCCCGCCCCTTATTGCATGGGCGGGAGATTGTACTCACTGGCGACTCTCATGATTCGATTGAAAAAAGTGCCAGGCCGGAATTGGAGAATCGCCCTGCTGTGTTCCTAAGAGTCATCCGCGACGAAGGTCGCGTCAGCCGGCATTCCGGGCCTTAGCAAACCATCATCGTTATCAAGACTGACTTTTACCGCGAAGACCATATGTACCCTTTCTTCTTGAGTTTGAACATTTCTAGGTGTAAATTCGGCTGATGAGGCGATGTGCGTGACGACGCCTTCGAAAACATGTTCATAAGCGTCGACCGACACGTGCGCGCGTTGGCCGAGCTTTACCTTGCCTAATTCAGCTTCAGGAACAAAGACCGTGAGTGTCAACTCATCCAAGTCCGCAATCAGAAATAAAGCAGCTGCTGGTGCTGCTATTTCTCCTGGATTAATTAGCCGTTGAATGATTACGCCATCAATGGGCGATAATACGGAGGTATTTTCGATCTCAATGTCAATTGATTGGACAGCTGCTTCAGCAGCCGCAAGAGTTGCGTCAGCTTGCTCGACTTGAGCCTCCAATATCGCTCTGTTGTAGATAGTCGCTCCGGTGGAAATCATAACAAGCTGTGCTTGAGCCTGCTCTAAGTGTCCCTCTGCCATCTCTATTTGAGCCTCAGCTGCCGCCAAATCATGCTCGGTCGGAGTATTTGAATCCAGTCCAAGCAAGATGGCGGATTCCACTGCCGCTAAACCTGCTCTGGCTATATCCACTTGCGCGGCTGCGGCTCGGACAGCCCCTTCCGCGACGGCTATCTCCTCGCTTCGCGGACCGGCGAGCGTCATATCAAGATAAGCCTGGGCAACCGCCTTAGCAGCTATGGCCTGATCTACGTTCGCCATCAGTGCGCTCCTCTGGGCTTGTAGAGGGCGTTCATCAATCTGTAGGAGGAGATCCCCACTGGAAATATTCTGTCCTTCTCCAACATAGACCTCTATCACTTTACCCGCCGAGAGTGTCGAGAGAATGACCTCATTGACCTCTATCGAACCTGATGCCTGAAGGTCATCCTCACTGCGAGAAGACTGTTTGACAGGTTTTGGCGCTGAACTGGCTGAGGATTCACCACCCATCTCATTCAAGAAGCTGTCCCATTCCTCTGGATTCGCCTGATAATAAAACCAGCCTATTGCCACTGCGGCAGCGAACAGACCTATAATGGCAAGGACAATAAATGGCGTACGTTTCATCGCACGTCTCCTTTTACAATCTCATTTTCTCGTGTATTGGAAATAAAAACGTCTTCCAACGACGGTGGGATGATCGCCATATTACTGACGGAAATTCCCTCGCTCGTTAGTAAGCGTTTAATCGAAAACATTTGTCTTTCAGCATCTGTTGTGACGACATGAATTTGCGCTCCGTATAGTGACAGTTCGTTGAACATTCCGGAGCGCCGTAGTAGCTCCATGGCCTGGGCCGGGTTGCTGCTATCGATCTCAATGACCTTTCCTGCCATCTTGTCTGCTTTTATCTCTTCTGGTGTTCCAAGAGCGACAAGACGCCCGCGCTGAACGAAACCAAGACGGTGACAGTGTTCAGCTTCGTCCATGTAATGGGTAGTTACAAATACAGTCCTTCCTTGATGGGCTAGAACATAGAGCAAATCCCAAAACTCGCGGCGGGATATCGGATCGACGCCAGCTGTGGGTTCGTCGAGGAAAAGAAGATCAGGACGGTGCATTATGGCGCAACCCAAGGCCAGTCGCTGCCTCCACCCACCGGACAGGTTTTTTGCGAGTTCACTTTCCCGCCCGACGAGGCCTGCCATCTCCAGGATCTCATGTTTTCGACGCTTCAAATTGCTGCCTGTTACTCCGTAGGCGCGGCCGAAGAAGTTCAGATTTTCGTCGACGGTCAGGTCGTTATACAGTGAAAACCTTTGCGAAACGTAGCCGATTTTTTCCTTCAACTGCCCGGTCTCTCCGGCTATGTCATAACCTAGTACCGTCGCCGAACCGTGGGTTGGTGCGAGCAATCCCATGAGCATTCGAATAGTTGTCGTTTTCCCGGCTCCATTAGGTCCCAGGAATCCAAATATCTCGCCGAGCCCTACGTGAAAGCTGACGTTGTCAACGGCTGTGAAACCGTCAAATCGTTTGGTCAGATCCTTAGTAATTATGGCGACCGGATCATCGACGGAGCGACTATCAACCGACTGTGTCATTCGAGTTTCTTTCGCCTCAGAAGCAAGATCGTTCCCGCATAAATAAAAATACCTAGAACCAAGATAGCCAAGAGCTCAGGCCAAACCACATCGAGACCCGCTCCTTTTAGCATGATGCTACGAAACATGATTAGCCAGTGTTTCAGCGGGAATAGGTTGGCAATTATCTGCATAAATGGGGGCATTGTTTCGACTGGAAAGGCGTATCCTGAAAAGATCACCATCACCATGATCACGGCAAAAGCAATCAACAAAGCCTGCATCTGGGATTTGGCGAAAGAGGAGATCATCAGGCCCCAGCCAAGTTCTACCAGCATATAAATCAGAGCTAGGATGAATAGGAGGGATATGGAGCCTCTCATTGGTACGCCAAACCACAATACGACCATGCCGAACATGAGAACGAATAGCGTAAATCCCATGGATACCGCCATGACCGATTTACCAATAACAAGCTCGGTCGATCGTATTGGCGTGATCATAAGCTGCTCAAGCGTTCCCATCTCGCGTTCTTTGGCGATCGCCATGCTGGCGATCATTGCCGTGATCGCCGCCGCGATAAATCCTAGTTCTGAAGGGATCATATAGTTGGATTCCTTCATCTCCTCGTTGAACCACACGCGAAGGCTAATATCGAGAGGCAACTCTCCAGATGCAGCAATCTGCATAGATCGCAATCCAGAAGCACCCGCAGTCGAATGCTCCAGGCCATAAGTGGCAACGAGACCTTGACCAACCTCCACAGCAGTCTGAGCTGTTAGAATGTCAGAACCATCGACTATCAATTGCAGTGATGCCGGCTCCACGCCGGAACGATTTAACTGATTTTCAAAATCCGGCTGGATCACCCATGCTGCCATGGCTCTGCCGCTGCCAATTTCCTCAGATATCTCATCCAGCGAACGAACCAGATAAGGATCGTATGTTTCAGAATTCTGCATGGCGATTATCAATGCTCTACTGCTTTCTGAGTTATCCATATCCAAGACGGCTGTCGGCATGTGGTCAATCCCCTG